>NZ_VIWV01000001.1:3468653-3785192 GCF_007829875.1 Streptomyces capillispiralis
GGCCATGGAAACGGACCGGAAGGGGTTCGGGAGCCGGACCGGGACCGGGACCGGGACCGGGACCGGGACCGGGGCCATGGTCCAGGTACGTGAGCCCGTTGCCGGGATCGGCGAGGCGAGAGCGGAGGGCGAGGCGCTGGCCGAGGAGATCCACGAGGCGGCGGAACTCGCCCCGGGCGCGGCGGGCACGGAGTTCCACCGGATCGCGGAGGTGCTGGCCGAGCACAGGGGGGACCCGGACTTCACCTCGGCGTTCTACGCGAAGCTCGACCCGGCGTTGCTGAAGGTGCTGCCGGTGACCGTCGCCGCCGCGAAGGCGCCGACGGCGGAGGCGGACGCGAAGCTCTTCGGGCACGCCTTCACCACCGCGGCCGGCGCGCACCCGCCCGCTCCCGGTTTCGCCAAGGCGGCCGCTCTCCTCCACGGTGACTTCGGCGAGGACGAGCCGACGGCCGTGCTCACCAGGGCACTCCTTCAGGGCGACGACATCGACCTGTGGGCCCTCGCCTGGAAGCACACGCAGATCGCCGCGAAGAAGCTCGGCGACCCGGCGGACACGTGGTCGGACACCGCGGGGCTGCTGGCGTCCGTCCTCGGCATGCAGGCGAAGTACGCCGGTCACTTCTGGGAACGGTCGCAGAAGTTCTCCGACGAGGCGAGCCGGCTGTACCAGCGGCGCGTCAACAGCATGAGCCCGGAAGCCCGGCGGCGGTTCAAGAAGGACACCAGGCGAGCGGCCCGAGCGGCCAGGCAGTCCGCTCGTGAGGCGGAACGCCTCCTCTCCAAGTACGGGATGGGCTCGTTCTCCCGCTTGATGGAGGCATCCGTCGCGGAGGGCGGCGGCTGGCTGATCGGCAAGGTCCCCGGCCTCCGGCCGCCCAGCCCGACCACACTCTTCGGCCGCACCCTGCACGCCGGCGGCAAACTGCCGCTGGTCGGCACGGTGTTGACCGTCGGGGCGATCGGGTGGGACATCGGACACGGCGAGGAGAAGGACGTCGCTGTCGCGGCCAACGTGGGTGGGATGGCCGCGGGGACGGCTGCCACCTGGGGCACTATGGCCACGGTCGCGTGGTGCGGTGGCCCTGTCGGGTGGGGAATCGCATCCGGCGTCGTGCTCGGCTTCGGAGCCGGTTACGCGATCTCGTACGCCGCCAAGACCGGAACCGGGCGTAGAGCGATCAATGCTGTCACCGGCGCGGCGAAAGACACTGGCGAGGCGATCAGCGATGCCGCGTCCGACGTCAAAGGAACGTTAAGCGAGTGGATCTCATGAAGTGGATCAAAGATGGCTAGGAAGAAGAACCCTGCCGGCCATTACCAGGTGCCGCCCCACATCGTCAGAGCGCAGCAGCTCGCCGCCGAACGTCGGCCTTGGAAACCTCGTCCGTTGATCCCTCGGCGCCGCCAACTTCTCGGCGTCCTGGGGGCCTCCCTCGCCTGCGCTGGATTGGCCCTCGTCTTCTGGCTTCCCTCCCGCTCCCTGGTTCAAGAACTGCGCGGCAGCGGAGTCACCGTCGCTGCAGAAGTCACCGCTGTCGACAACAAGCCCAAGTACGTGAAGGTCGAGTTTCTCCAAGGCGAGGAGTCCGGAACCGAGGAGAAGCTGTGGGATTACGCCGGAATGCTCCCCGATGTGCATCCCGGCGACACACTGCTCGTCACCTACGACCCCGACGATCCGCACCGCGGTCTCCCCCACGCCTGGGTCGTGGACCCTCCCGCCAATCTGCCCGCATACGGGACCTCAGCGATCGCCGTGTTCTTCTTCGCCGGGGCGGTTGTCGGAACGCTCCGCCGCCGTCGGCTGCTGCGCACCGATCTCAGCCGTTCATGACCGCCTGGATCGGCATGAACGAGCCGCCCGTCACGAACAGGCCGCTGCCCGTCGGGCCGCCGCCGCTGTTGGACGGGAGGCGGATGCCGAACAGTTCGCCCTCGGAGGGGCTCTGGGGCGTCAGCAGCATGCCGTTGCGGGACTTGCGGGCCTCGACGGCGAAGCCGCGGTACTGGCCCGAGAGGCTGTCGGTGGAGCCGGCCGCGATGAGGCCGATGCCGCCGTCGGCGCCCTTGCGGACGACGCTTTCCAGGGCCTCGTCGAGGCGCGTGTCGTAGAGGAGCTCGGCGTCGTCGACGATCACGACGTACGAGTCGTCGGGAGCCTTGTTCACCAGCTCCTCCAGGTCGTCCTCCCTGCTGTCGGCGTTCAGCAGACCCAGCACGCCGTCACGCCCCTCCAGGTCGCGCAGGGGTGAGCGGCGCGGGGCGACCAGGACCACCGGTGTGCCGGAGCGCAGCAGCGTCTCCGTGGCGGCGACCAGGAGGGTGGAGCGGCCCGACTTGGGCGGGCCGGCGATGACGAAGCCGGGGCCGTTCTCCTCCAGGTCGATGCCGACCGGCTGGAGTTCGTCGCCGCCGACGCCGACGAGCGCCCACAGCGGCGACGGCGGTGCGAAGTCGGGGTCGAGGGCGAGGGCCTCGGAGGCCGTGATGCGCGACGGCAGCGCGTCGACCCGCATGGGACGCCGTCCGGCCGGCACCCGGCCGTGGCGGGCCGCGGCCCCCTCGGCGATCTCGCGCAGCGCCCTCACCTGTGCCTGGCCCGCGGGGTCGGCCGTGAGCAGGCCGATCTGGGTCTCGTCGACGCCGGTGTCCGTGATGCGCAGGGCTCGTCCCGGCGGCATGTTCTTCGGGACCTCGCGGGGCTGGAGCCCGGCCGTGGAGTAGTCGTTCGGGTCGGCGAAGCGCAGCACCAGGCGGTCGGCGAACGCGGACGAGACGTGGCCGCTCAGGCCGCTGCGGTCGGCGGTCATGACGACCTTGAGGCCCACCGCGGACCCCTCACGGAAGATGCGCTGGGCGGACTCGAGCAACTGGCCGTAGTTGTAGCTCTCGAAGGTGGAGGCGAAGCCCTCCCAGCTGTCCAGCAGGAGCACCATCCAGGGCAGGCGGTCGTCCGGGGCGGCGCCCGCGCGCTGTTCGGCGGCGCTGGACGCGCCCTCCATGGCGAGCAGTTGCTGCCGCCGCGCGATCTCCGCCAGCAGGCGCTCGATGAGGCGCCGGACCCGGTCCGGTTCGTCGCGCGTCACCACGGCGCCGACGTGCGGCAGCCGCATCAGCGGCAGCAGCGCGTTGGAGCCGCAGTCGATGGCGTACACGTGGACGTCGTGGGGGGAGGTGCGGTGGGCCAGTGAGCCCGCCAGTGTCCGCAGGGCGGTCGAGCGGCCGGAGCGGGCGCCGCCGAGCAGCATGGTGTGCTCGCCGTGCACCAGGTCCAGGGCGAGCGGCGTACGGGACTGCTTCGCGGGCAGGTCGATCAGGCCGTACGGGATGGGGGCCACGTCGGTGGCCCCGGCGGCCGGGGCGGGGCCGTACGCGGCGAGTTCGTCCAGGGTGACCTGTTCGGTCAGCGGCGGCAGCCAGGGGCTGCGCTGTTCGCCGAAGCCCATGCGCCGGGCGCCGTCCCGCACCGCGTCGACGAGGACGGCGAGGTCGGTGACCATCGTGCCGTCGTCCTCGGCCTCGGCCCGCTTGGGCAGCGGGCGGCCGTAGGCGGTCCAGGGCAGGGGCAGCAGGGTCGCCTTCGGGCCGGTGCCGCCGGTGGCGGGGCGGCGGCCACCGATGCGGGCCGACTGCACGCCGACCAGGGACTGCGCGCCGGAACGGACGTACATGCGGCCCGGCGTGGACTTGGCGATGGCGCCCGAGTCCGGGGCCTCGATGACGTCGATGGACTCGGAGGCGTCCGTCACGCGCAGCGCGATCCGCAGGTTGGTGTTGGCGCGGATGTCCGCGCTGACCACACCGGCGGGCCGCTGGGTGGCCAGGATCAGGTGCACGCCGAGGGAGCGTCCCCGGCGGGCGATGTCGACCAGGCCCGCGATGAAGTCCGGGAGTTCGGCGACCAGCGAGGCGAACTCGTCGATGACCAGGACGAGCCGGGGCATCGGCTCCAGCTCGGGGCGGAGCTTGCGGGTGTCGTTGTAGTCCTCGATGTCCTTGGCGGCGGCGTCGAAGAGGATCTTCTCCCGGCGGTGCAGTTCGGCCGCGAGGGAGGCGAGGGCGCGCTCGGTGAGGTGGGCGTCGAGGTCGCTGACCATGCCGACGGTGTGCGGCAGACGGGCGCAGTCCATGAAGGCGCTGCCGCCCTTGTAGTCGATCAGGACGTAGTTCAGGGCGTCCGGGCGGTTGGCCACGGCCAGCGAGGCGATGATCGTCTGCAGGAGTTCGGACTTGCCCGCGCCCGTGGTGCCCGCGACCAGCGCGTGCGGGCCGTCCCGCCGGATGTCCAGCGCGAAGGTGCCGTCGGCGGCGACGCCGACGGGCGCCGCGGTCGTGGAGCCCCCGGCCTGCCAGATCCGCTCCACGTCGGCCCCGGTCGGGTCGGGCATGCCGAGCAGGGTCAGCAGCCGGGCGGAGGTGGGCAGGGCGCTGCCCGCGTCGTCCCGGCTGACGTCCCGGACGGGGGCGAGGGAGCGGGCGAGCAGTTCGCACCACTCCGGTGTGACCTGGTCGGCGAGGACGTCGCCCGCGGCCTCCAGTCCGTAGCCGCGGATGCGGACGTGGTGGGCGGCGTCCGGGGACCAGGCGACGACGGCCCGGCACTCCTCCGGCAGCAGCCGCTCGTCCTCGTCGATGCACAGGGCGAGGATCCCGTACTGCGGTCCTTCCGCGAGGAGTTGCGGCACTCCGGGTACGCGGCGCAGCAGGCGGGCCCCGTCGAGGACCAGCAGGACGTTGGGGTCCGGGTACAGCCGGCCCGTCATGGTGTTCTGCTCGCGGGACGCCTTGCGGCGGGCCAGTTCGTTGAGGAGTTCGTTGACCCGCCGGGTGACGCCCTCGGAGTCGAAGCCGACCAGCGCGACGCAGTCCTGCCCCTGGTCGGGGCCGGAGTGGGGCAGCCAGTGCACCCACTGCCAGTCGGCACCGGCGTCCGGCGTGGAGGCGAGCGACACCAGCGACAGGTCCCGCGGGCTGTGCAGCACCGCCGCCTGCACGCCGAGCCACCGTGCGGTGGCCAGGGCGCGGGCCCGGTCACCGGCGACACCGACCACACCGAGTTCGGTGAAGGGCAGGGTGACGGGCACGTCCGGCAGGACGGGCGGCTCCGGGCGCTCCTCCTCGTACAGGGAGCCGCCGCGGCCCGCGACCAGTTCGACGTCGGACGGCAGGTTGCCGGAGCCGACCCGCAGGTGCAGGGCGTCCGGGTCGGTGAGGCGGCGCTCCCACAGGCGGCGGCGCGGTCCCGTGGCGAACAGCAGGATCTCGGCCGGGTCGGGGCTGTCGGCGCGGCGGGCGCGCTGCTCCTCCTTGGCGAGGGCGGCGAGTTCGGCCTCGTGCGCGGCGAGGTCCTTCTTGTACTGCTTGACGGACGTCTTGTGCTTCCTCTTGCCCTCGCGGTTCTCGCTGATCCACTGGGCGGCCATCATCAGCGGGCTCATCAGGCAGAAGAGCAGCATGTAGATCTGCTGGGTGAGGAAGTACATGCCGATGCCGAAGAGCATGGGCATGAACGCCATGATGAACTGGAACCGGGCCCGGTCCCCCTTGGTGGGCGGTACCGGCACCACGAGCCGCCGCCTGGGCCGCAGCGGGGACAGGCGGGGCGGGCGGTTGTAGGCGAGGCCGCCCTCGCTCATCGCCGACAGGTGGGCGTCCGGTTCGGTCACCCGGTCGAGGACGAGCAGCGAGTCGCCGGCCCGGACGACGCCGCCGAGCGGCCAGGGCGTCGCGGACGTGACCGTCTCGTCGTCGAGCAGGATCCCGGTGCCGCCCTCGGGGACGAGGGTGACGGTGCCCTTCATGTCGATGGTGATCCGCAGGGCGACGGGCGGCAGCGAGGCGTCCGTCAGCGGGAAGGAGCAGGTGGGCGCGGAGCCGACGGTGGCCGCGCCGATGCCCAGCCGGGTCACCCGGCCGGAGGCGGGACCGCCCGCCGCTCTCAGCTCGTACGCTCCGACCGGTTCGCCCTTGCGCAGCAGCGGGCCGATCGAGTCGTCCACCGACAGCCGCATGCCGTCCTGGAGGACGGCCGTGGCCGGTGCGGACGGGTCGCAGAGCATGCCGTCGGCCCACAGGGAGGGCGCTCCGGTGGACGGCGCCGGGTGGCCGTACGGCAGGACCGGCGACGTGCCGGGCATGGCGACCACGTTCGCGGGCAGGCCCGCGGAGCGCCCGGCCTGCCGCAGCGCGGTCGTCAGCGCCTCCGCGACATCCCCGGCTGTGGCCGTGTCCTCGGTGGTGATGACGACGTCATGCGGCTCACCGCCTTCCAGTACGACCGTGACCCGCGTCTGCATGGCGGTTCGTCCTCCCCGTCGGCCCCTGTGGCCGCGTTCGTCGCTTCGGCTGACGGAGACTACTGACAGTCCCCGGTGCGGTCGATGCCCTGTGCCGGCGCCGGGCCGTCACACGGCCGGCAGCGCGTAGATCTCCGGTCCGTGGGTGACCAGGAGGCGGTTGCCGGAGAGGGTCACCTGCCACGGTTCGCCGTTGCCCTTGTTGTCGTCGTAGACCCAGCGGAGCTTGCCGGTGCGGGCCTCCAGCGCGACGATGCCGCCGTCCAGGCTGCCGGTCGCCCCGTAGAGCGAGGAACCGGCCCGCAGGAACGTCTCCGGTCCCTCGACGTCCAGGTCGTCGCAGAGCCAGGTCCGCCTGCCGGTCTTGACGTTCACCGCCCAGACGCCGTCGTCGTCGTCGCTGACGTACAGCACGCCGTCGATCACCGTCGGGTTGCGGAAGCCGCCGCGGCCGTTGGGGGACAGGGTCCAGCGGGTGGCGCCGGTGTCGGCGTCGACGGCCGTCAGCTCGTCGCCCGGGAGGAAGACCAGGCCGCCCGCCACCGTGGGCTGCCAACTCCAGTCGTCCCCCAGCTTCTTGGTCCACAGCTGGGTGCCGGTGGCGGTGTCGCGCACCGTCAGGTTCTCGTTGCTGTCGGCGTAGACCAGGTACGTGCCGGAGACGTTGCCCTGGACGTCGTAGTCCCTGGTGCCCCAGTCCCGCTGGTGCAGCCATACCTTTTTGCCGGTGGTGTGGCTGATGGCGGCGACGGCCGTGCGGTACTCGGTGGCGCTCCTGGAGTCGCCGTAGTCGTTCGCCGTGACGTAGACGTGCCGGTCGTCGATGGCGATGGCGGACTCGACCGTGACGGACTTGCCCAGCCGGCTGCGCCAGACCTCCTCGCCGCTCGTCACGTCGAGGGCGACCAGGACGCCGTCGTAGTCGCCGTCGGCCAGGAACACCTTGCCGCCGTGGAAGAGCAGGGGCTCTCCGGGGCGGCAGGCGTCCTTCTTCGACCAGCGTGCCTTGCCCGTCCGCACGTCGCGGGCGACGAGCGGATCGCCGCTGATCAGCAGGAGGCCGTCGTGCGTGAGCAGGGGCACGGCGGTACTGGTGCTGTCCTCCACCGCCGACTCGTGCCACAGGGGCTGGGGCGCGACGCCGGGGGGCGGCGTGGTGAACCGCTCCCCGGCCGGTTCGGCCGAGCCGCCGCCGCCCGCCGCGCCCGTGGCGGAGTCGGACTCTCCGGTGTCCCGTCCGAGCCACCAGGCCGCCCCGCCGCCGATCGCGGCGACTCCCGCGGCGGCGCCGGCCGCCAGGCCGAGGACGCGGCGGCGGGACCGGCCGGCGCCGCCGGTGTCCGGTCCGCCGAGCTGCACCGTGCCGGGCAGGGGTGTGCCGGGGACGCCGTGAGCGGGGCCGCCGGGTTGGTGGCCGTACCCCGGCGTCGGCGCGCTTCCGGGGTGACTGCCGTACGCCTGGGCCGGGTGGGCCGGGGCGGCGGGCCCCGACGTCATGGTCGGTGCCGGCCCGAAGGACGCTCCGGCCGCCGGGGCCGCGTCGGGGGCCTCCAGGTCGAGAATGCCGGCGGCGTGGGTCGCGATCGTCGAGGCCACCGCCGACGGCAGCCAGTCGGTCAGGACCTGCTCGACGCCGCCCGGGGCCAGGGCGCCGACGATCTGCGCCGGCGCGGGGCGCTGGGCGGGGTCCTTCAGCAGACAGGCGCGGACCAGGCCCAGCAGCGACTGCGGTACGCCCGTGAGGTCGGGCTCGCCGTGCACGATCTGGTAGAGCAGCGCGGCGTGCGAGGAGGCGCCGTCACCGAAGGCGCCCCGGCCGGTCGCCGCGAACGCGAGCACGGCACCCAGGGAGAAGACGTCGCCCGCCGTGCCGACGTCCTTGCCCTGCGCCTGCTCCGGCGACATGTAGCCGGGCGAACCGACGACGACTCCGGTCTGCGTCATACGGCTTCCGTCGACCGCCCGCGCGATCCCGAAGTCGATGACGCGGGGGCCGTCGGCGGCCAGCAGGACGTTGGACGGCTTGAGGTCGCGGTGCACCAGCCCGGCCGCGTGGACCTCCTGGAGTGCCGCGGCGAGACCGGCGGCCAGGGCGTGGACGGTGCGCTCCGGCAGCGCGCCGTGCACGGCGACGACGTCCGTCAGGTCGGGACCGAGCACGTACGAGGTCGCCAGCCACGGCAGGGACGCCTCCGGGTCGGCGTCCACGACCGGTGCGGTGAAACGGCCGGACACCGCCTTGGCTATCTCCGCCTCGTGCCGGAAACGGGCCCGGAAGTCGGCGTCCGCCGCGAGGTCGGGTCGCACCACCTTCACCGCGACGGTGCGGCCACCCGGCGAACGGGCCAGGTAGACGCGGCCCATGCCGCCGGCTCCCAGTCGTCGCAGCAGGCGGTAACTCCCCAGCTCGCGTGGGTCGTCCGGCTGCAGTGTCTCCATGGTCGCCTTCCCCGTCGTGACGCCGGTGCGGCATCTGCTGCGCCTGGTGGTGTTCGCCAACGCAGACACATTAGTGAGTGCCGGGAGACGGACGGCGACCGGGAGGAGGGCGGGGGCAGTTACTCGATTCTCGCCCAACGCGCCTTCGGCCGCCCTGGTGGCGACCCACGGCGCCCGGGTGTCGGGGTCGGCGTCAGGACGGGGCCGTCCAGGCGGCGCGCGGCGTCGACCTCGCGCCGATGGGGCCCCGCGGCCGTGGGCTCGTCCGCTACGAGCGGCCGCATGACGTCCGCCCCTCCCCCGTCGAGCCCGTACGCCGGAACCTTCCAGCGGCGTGGTGTGCGGCGGCCCGCGGCCTCAGGGGTGCAGCAGATCCACCCGGACGTCCGCCGGGAACCCGGTCGTCGGTCCCACCCGGCGGGCGAACTCCGCGACCGCCTCCAGCTGCGCGGGGCCGAAGCTGAAGTCGAGGGTGGTGAAGTACTGGGCCAGGGTCCGCTCGTCGAAGGCCTCCCAGCGGGCCGCCTGCTCGGCGACCTTGCCGACCTCCTCCAGGGAGAGGTTGCGGGAGGCGAGGAAGGCCTCGTGGACCTTCCGCGTGATGACCGGCTCGCGCTCCAGGTAGTCGCGCCGGGCCGCCCACACCGCGAAGACGAACGGCAGGCCCGTCCACTCCTTCCACAGCGCGCCCAGGTCGTACACGTCCAGGCCGAAGCGGGGCCCGTCGAGCATGTTCGCGCGCAGGGCCGCGTCGCCGATGAGGACGGCCGCGTCGGCCTCCTGCATCATCAGGCTCAGGTCGGGCGGGCAGGTGTAGTAGTCGGGCTGTACGCCGTACTTCTCGGCGAGGAGGAGCTGGGCGAGGCGTACGGAGGTGCGCGAGGTCGACCCGAGGGCGACCCTGGCCCCGTCCAGCCGGTCCAGCGGGACCTGCGAGACGATCACGCAGGACATCACCGGGCCGTCGCAGCCGACGGCGATGTCGGGGAAGGCGACCAGGCGGTCGGCGTGCCTGAGGAACTCGACGAGGGTGATCGGCCCGATGTCGAGGTCGCCCCGCACCAGCTGCTCACTGAGCTTCTCGGGGGTGTCCTTCGTCAGCTCGAAGTCGAGGAGCGTGCCCGTTCTCGCGAGCCCCCAGTACAGGGGCAGGCAGTTCAGGAACTGGATGTGGCCGACACGCGGCCGGGTGCGAGGATTGTCCACATCGTGAGGCTAGCCCTCGTCCCGGGCGGCACGGTTCCCGCCCCCGGGTGCGCCTCGGCCGGCGTTACGGGAGGGGCGTTCAAACATTCGGGTGAAGTGATCTTGACCTCTATTGCATTCGGGCGCCCGCGTGCTAGGCTCTTCGCAAGTTGCAGTTTGGTTTCCCTTGCAGTACAGAGCCTGCGGAGCATGTGACCGCGGGCTCTCGTCGTTCTCAGACGGATGCACTTGTGCGGAATTTAGTCTTCACACTTGCTGGTTCTGGAGCAGGGCAACCCTTTGGGCCCAAGGAGGGCTTATGGCTACCGGAACCGTGAAGTGGTTCAACGCCGAAAAGGGCTTTGGTTTCATCGCCCAGGAAGGCGGCGGCCCCGACGTCTTCGTCCACTACTCCGCGATCAACGCGAGCGGTTTCCGCTCCCTCGAGGAGAACCAGCAGGTGTCCTTCGACGTCACGCAGGGTCCGAAGGGCCCGCAGGCGGAGAACGTCACCCCGGTCTGATCCTCCGATCCGGGAACGACTAGCAGTACCCAAGGAGCCCCGCGCCGTCAGGCGACGGGGCTCCTGCCTTTCCCTGTGCCGGGCGATTGTTTGAATTCCCGGCGAATTCCTCTCATACGTGCTGCATGATCAGCACGAATTTCGTGCCGGACTCCAGCGCCTCGTACAAGTGCGGCACATCCCCGCGATACGCCATGTAGTCCCCCGGACCGAGTTCGGCGCACTCCCCGCGGGGTCCCGCCTTCACGCGTCCGGCGCTCACCACGATGTGCTCCACCGTTCCCGGAATGTGCGGGTCCGAGGCGCGTACGGTCCCCGGCTCCAGCCCCACGGCATAGATGTCGCGCCGCGCGCCCGGCGGGCTCGCCGACAGCAGCGTGGCGACGTAACTGGACTGTTCGGAGTGCACGGCCGGCCCCTGTCCCGCCCTGATCACCTGGACGGCGGGCGCCGGGGGCTCCACCAGCGCGCTGAACGGCACCCCGAGCGCCACCGCCAGCGCCCAGATCGTCTCCATGCTCGGGTTCCCGCTCGCCGCCTCCAGCTGGGACAGCGTGGACTTGGCGATTCCGGCGCGTTTGGCCAGCTCGGAGAGGGAGAGGCCGACGCGGCCGCGTTCCCGGCGCAGGGCGGCGGCGATCCAGTCGAGGGGGAGGCGGGGCGGGGGGCCGTCGGTCATGTCGTTCGCTCCAGTGGTCCGATCGTTCGCCTTGACGAACGCGAGCTCTTCTGTCCATGGTAGGAAACATGCGTTCGGTACAGCGAACACCTCCTGCCGCCGGCCCTCTGGCCTCCCTCGACCCCGACCTGCTCCGGGACGTGTCCCTGGTCTGTCTGGCCGGGGGCGTCGTCGGCGTGTCGTTCGGGGCGATCGCCGTGGCCGGCGGGCTGCCGGTGTGGGTGCCGGTGGTGATGTCGCTGGTGGTGTACGCGGGCTCCGCCCAGTTCAGCGCGGTCGGAGTGCTGCTGGCCGGGGGCGGGCCGGTCGCGGCGGCGGCCACGGGACTGCTGCTGAACACCCGGACGGCCGCGTTCAGCCTCGCCGTCGCCGAGCACATCGGCCGGGGGCGGCTCGCCCGCCTGGTCGGGGCGCACCTGGTGACCGACGAGACGGTGGCCTTCACCCTGGCCCAGCAGGACCCGGCACGGCGACGGGCGGCGTTCTGGATCTCGGGGCTCGGGATGTTCGCGGTGTGGAACGCGGGAGTGCTGGTGGGCGCGCTGGCCGGCAGCGCACTGGGCGACACGGCCCGCTACGGGCTGGACGCGGCCTTCCCCGCCGTACTGGCGGCACTGGTGCTGCCCTCGCTGCGCGAGGACGCGGACGTCCGCCGGGCGGCGCTGCCCGGCGCGGCACTGGCCCTCGCGGTGACACCGGCGGTACCGGCGGGAGTGCCGGTGCTGGTGGCACTGGCGGGGCTGGTGCTGCACGGACGGGGGCGCGGGCGGGGTGGCGAGTCCCGGAACAAGCGTGGGGGCGAGTCCCGGAGCGGGCGCGGTGGCGGGCCCCGGATCGGGCGTGGGGGCGAGTCCCGGATCGGGCGTGAGGGGAGGCGGTCGGGGTGAGCGCGACGGTCGCGGTGATCCTGGTGCTGGCGGCCGGGACGTACGCCTTCCGGCTGGTGGGGCCCGCGCTGCACGGGCGGGTGGAGCTGCCGGACCGGCTGCGGGAGCTGCTGGCCGCCGGTGCGGTGGTCCTGCTGGTGGCGCTGCTGGCCACGGGGGCGCTCACCGAGGGCGGGGGGTTCGCCGGGTGGGCGCGTCCGGCCGGGGTGCTGGCGGGCGGGGTGCTGGCGTGGCAGCGGGCGCCGTTCGCGGTGGTCGTCGTCGGCGCGGCGGCCACGACGGCGGCGCTGCGGGCGGCCGGGGTGGCCTGAGCCCCGGCCACCCGCTCCCGGCCCCCGCTCCCGGCAGCCGCCCCCGACCGTCGCTCCCGGCCCCCGCACCCGGCAGCCGCTCCCGGCGGCCGCCCCGCCCGGGGTGTCGGTGGACGCGGGTAGGGTCCCCGCCCATGACCACCACCCACTCCGCCGCCCCCGGGCCCGACCACGACACCCACCTCAACCGGAACCCGCACCCCGCCCCCGCCCCCGCCCACGTACAGGCCACCCGCGCCTTCTACGACGCCGTCGCCGAGGACTACGCCGACCATTTCCGTGACGTTCTCGCCGCCCTGCCGCTGGACCGCGCGCTGCTGGCCGGGTACGCCGAACTGGTCGGGCCGGGCGGACGGGTGGCCGATGTGGGGTGCGGGCCGGGGCGGGTGACCGCGCACCTCGCCTCGCTCGGCCTCTCCGTCCTCGGCGTCGACCTGTCCGAGGGGATGCTCGCGATCGCCCGCCGCGAGCATCCCGGACTGCGCTTCGAGCAGGGTTCGATGCTGGACCTCGACCTCCCGGACGGCTCGCTCGCCGGCGTCGTCTCGTACTACTCGACGATCCACCTGCCGGAGGACGAACTGCCGGCCGCCTTCGCCGAGTTCCGCCGGGTGCTGGCGCCCGGCGGGCATCTCGTGGTGGCCTTCCAGGTGGGTGACGTGCCCCGCCGCCACGAGGAGCCCTTCGGCCACCCGGTCACCCTCGACTTCCAGCGCCGCCGGCCGGAGCTGGTGGCCGGGCTGCTGGAGGCGGCCGGTTTCACGCCGGTCCTGCACAGTGTGCGCGCGGCCGACAGCGAGCTGGGCGAGCCGATCCCGCAGGCCTTCCTGATCGTCCGCGCACCGCGCGACACCGCCGACGCACCCCGCGACACCTGAGCCCTGTCCGGACCTACCCTCGCCCGGACCCTCCCGCCCCCGCCTGGTACCCGGCCGACCACCCCCGGCCGGCGTACAGGCCCTCCACCTCCTGCGCGAAGTCCCGCAGGATCTGCTCGCGGCGCAGCTTCATCGACGGGGTCAGATGGCCCGCCTCCTCCGTGAAGTCCACGGGGAGGACGGTGAAGCGGCGGATGGACTCCGGGCGGGAGAGCATCCGGTTGGCCTCGTCGACCGCCCGTTGCAGGACGGCGAGCAGTTCCTCGTCGTCGGCGACGAGGCCCGGGGGCACCGGGTGCTTGGCGTTCATGCGGCGCCAGTGGGTGAGGCCGGCCGGGTCGAGGGTGATCAGGGCGGAGACGAAGGGGCGGTTGTCGCCGACCACCATGACCTGCGAGATCAGCGGGTGGGCGCGGAGCCAGTTCTCCAGCGGGGCCGGGGCGACGCTCTTGCCGCCCGCGGTGATGATCAGCTCCTTCTTGCGGCCCGTGATGGTCAGGTACCCCTCGTCGTCGAGTTCGCCGAGGTCGCCGGTGGCGAGCCAGCCGTCGGGGGCGGCGGGGGCGACCCCGCCCGCCTGGGCGTCCCAGTAGCCGCGCAGTACGTGGTCGCCCCCGACCAGGATCTCGCCGTCCGCCGCGATGCGGATCCGGGTGCCGGGCAACGGCCAGCCCACCGTGCCCAGACGGGGTTTGAGCGGGGGCGTCACCGTCGAGGCCCCGGTGGTCTCGGTCAGGCCGTACCCCTCGAAGATCTCGATGCCGGCACCGGCGTAGAAGGAGGCGAGGCGGCGGCCCAGCGGGGAGCCGCCGCAGATGGCGTAGCGGACCCTGCCGCCCATGGCGTTGCGGATCCGGCGGTAGACCAGGGGGTCGTAGAAGACGCGGGCCGTCTTCAGGGCGCGGGACGGGCCGGGGCCGGTGCCGGTCTGCTGGGCCTCGACGGCCTCGCCGTAGCGGCGGGCCACCGACGCCGCGCGGTCGAAGGTCGTCAGCCGCCCGCCCGCCTCCGCCCTGGCGCGGGCGGTGTTGAAGACCTTCTCCAGCATGTACGGGATGGCCAGCAGGCAGGTGGGCCGGAAGCTCGCCAGGTCCGGCAGCAGCTCCTCGGAGTTCAGGCTCGGCGCGTGGCCCAGGCGCACCCGGGCGCGTACGCAGGCGATGGCGACCATCCGGCCGAAGACGTGGGACATGGGCAGGAAGAGCAGGACCGAGGCCTCTTCGCTGGTGCGGGCCTTGAACACCGGGTAGAGCAGCTCGATGGCGTTGTCGACCTCGGCGAAGAAGTTGCCGTGGGTGAGGGCGCAGCCCTTGGGACGGCCGGTGGTGCCCGAGGTGTAGACCAGGGTGGCGAGGGTGTCGGGGACCAGCATCCCGCGGCGCACCTCCACCTCGGGGTCCGGGAGGTGGGTGCCGGCCTGGGCGAGTTCTTCGACGTGGCCCTTCTCGATGGTCCACACGTGCCGCAGGTCGGGCAGGTGCGGGCGTTCGGGGCCGAGGGCGGCGGCCTGGCCGGCGGTCTCGGTGACCAGGGCGACCGCGCCGGAGTCGTGCAGGATCCAGCGGGCCTGGTAGACGGAGGAGGTGGGGTAGACGGGGACCGTGACCAGTCCGGCCGCCCAGGCGGCGAAGTCGAGGAGCGTCCACTCGTAGCGGGTGCGGGCCATGACGGCGATCCGGTCGCCCGGCATCAGCCCCTCGGCGATCAGCCCCTTGGCCACGGCCATCACCTCGGCGGCGAACCGGCCCGCCGTGACGTCGTGCCACCGGCCGTCCGCCGTCTTGCGGCTGAGCACCACCGCGTCCGGCGCCGCACTCGCGTTCTCGAACGGCAGGTCGGCGAGCGACCCGTGCCGCACCGGCTTCGCGAGCGGCGGCACGGACGCTTCCCTGACGACTCCGTCCAGACGCCTGGTCTCGGGCTCGACCAGGACGGGTGCTCCGTAGACGGCGTCGTCGAGGGCGGAGGAATACGCGGTGGACACGGGCGGCTCCTGAGGCGTGCAGTGGAACTGCGGGGTGCCACGACGTACGTGCCTCGCACGCCGAGGCGCTCACCGGCGGCTCCGGGTACGGGAGTTGCCACCGGTCGTGCCGGGATCGTACGGCCTCCGGGTGAGGGGTCTGTGCGGGTACGGGGATGTTCCGGGGCCGGGCGTGTGCAATGTCGGAGGTTACGTGAGGGTCACTCAGGTACGTTCCAGGATCGCCGTCACGCCCTGTCCGCCGGCCGCGCAGATGGAGATCAACCCCCGTCCCGGGGCGTCGCGTTCGGCGAGCAGCTTCGCGAGGGTCGCCACGATGCGGGCGCCGGTGGCGGCGAAGGGGTGGCCGGTGGCCAGGGAGGAGCCCGCCATGTTCAGCCGGGCGCGGTCCACCGGTGCCAGGCCCCGTTCCTCCCAGGCGGCCAGGGTGGCCAGCACCTGGGAGGCGAACGCCTCGTGGACCTCGATCAGGTCGAAGTCCGCCATGCCGAGGCCCGCCCGCTCCAGCATCCGCGGGACCGCGTACGCGGGTGCCATCAGCAGGCCGTCCTCGCCGCCGGCGACGTCGCCGTGCACGAAGTCCACGGCGGCCGTCTCGTGGGCGGTCAGGTACGCCAGCGGTTCCAGGCCCCGCTGCTCGGCCCACTCCTCGCTCGCCAGCAGCACCAGCGCCGCGCCGTCGGTGAGCGGGGTCGAGTTGCCGGCCGTCATGGTCGGTTCGGGATGGTCGAGGCCGAACACCGGCCTCAGCCTGGCGAGTTGCTCGACCGTCGAGCCGGGGCGCAGGTTCTGGTCGCGGTCCAGACCGCGGAAGGGCACCACCAGGTCCTCGAAGAAGCCGCGTTCGTACGCCGCCGCCAGCCGCTGGTGACTGGCGGCCGCGAGCTCGTCCTGGGCCTCGCGGGTGATGCCCCGGGCGCGGGCGGTGACCGCGGCGTGCTCGCCCATGGAGAGGCGGGTGCGCGGCTCGGCGTTGCGCGGGATGTCGGGGACGAGGTGGCCGGGGCGGACCTTCGCCAGCGCCTTGAGGCGGGCGCCCGGGGACTTGGCGCGCCGGGCCTCCAGCAGCACCTTGCGCAGGGCGTCGTTGACGCCGAGGGGCGCGTCGCTCGCGGTGTCGGCGCCGCCCGCGACGGCGGACTCGGTCTGCCCGAGGGCGATCTTGTTGGCGGCGGCGATCACCGCCTGGAGTCCGGTGCCGCAGGCCTGCTGGATGTCGTAGGCGGGGGTGCGGGCGTCGAGCGTCGAGCCGAGGACGGTCTCGCGGGCGAGGTTGAAGTCACGGCTGTGCTTGAGGACCGCGCCGGCCACGAACTCGCCCACGGCGCCCGGCTCGCGGAGCCCGTATCGCCCGGCCAGGCCGTCCAGGGCGGCGGTGAGCATCTCCTGGTTGGAGGCGGTGGCGTAGGGGCCGTCGGAGCGGGCGAAGGGGACGCGGCTGCCGCCGATGACCGCGACGCGCCGGACGGCCGCCGGCTTCAGGGTGCTCATCTCGACCTGCTCCTCACCGTGACATAGTCTTACTTCCGGTAACCTTACTCCAGAGTCAGTACCGGGGTGAGGACCGCGCGCGAGAACACCGTGAGCCCTTCTCACCCGCTGGGAGTCCCCCATGGCCGACCGCTATCTCAGCTTCACCGGCACCGCGCCCGGCCGCTTCCTGACGCGCCGCCTGGGTCTCCCCCAGCCCGCGGCACTGCGCCGCTGGTCGCCCGAGCGGCCGGACCTGGACGGCGGCCTGCTCCACCTCACCGCGGGCAAGACCGACCTGGACCTCCCGCCCGTCCTCGCCCGTGCCGGACTGGGCGAGGACACCGACGGCCGGCCCGCCGCCGTCGTCCTCGACGCCGGCGGCATCCGGGACACCGAAGGCCTCGCCGACGTCCACGCGGCCCTCCACCCCGTCGTACGGTCCGTCGCCGCGAGCGGCCGGATCGTGGTGCTCGGCGCCCCCCTCGACCCCGCCGACCACCACCAGGCCGCCGCCCAGCAGGCGCTGGAGGGCTTCACCCGCTCCCTCGGCAAGGAGATCGGCCGGGGCAGGACCGTGAACCTGGTCCGCCTCACCGACGCCGCAGCCGCCGAGTCCACCCTGTCCTTCCTGCTCTCCCCCAAGTCCGCCTACGTCAGCGGCCAGGTGATCGAGGTGGGCGAGCACCGGCCCGTCACCCCGCACGACCCCCTGCGCCCCCTGGCCGGCCGCACCGCCCTGGTCACCGGCGCCGCGCGCGGCATCGGCGAGGCGGTCGCCGAAACACTGGCCCGGGACGGCGCCCAGGTGGTCGTCCTCGACGTGCCCGGGGCCGAGCAGGACGCACGGCGCGTCGCCGAACGGATCGGCGGCACCGCGCTCCCCCTCGACATCACCGCCCCCGACGCGGGCACCCGGATCGCCGAGGCCCTCCCCGGCGGCCTCGACGTCCTCGTCCACAACGCCGGCATCACCCGCGACCGCCGCCTGGCCAACATGTCCGCCGAACGCTGGATCCAGGTGCTGGAGGTGAACCTGGCGAGCGTCCTGCGCACCACCGACACCCTGCTCGCCCGCGGCACCCTCAAGCGGGGCGGACGCGTCGTGGCCACCGCCTCCATCGCGGGCATCGCCGGCAACACCGGCCAGACCAACTACGCGGCCGCCAAGGCCGGTGTCACCGGACTGGTCCGCTCCCTCGCGCCGCGCACCCTCACCGAGCACGGGGTGACGGTGAACGCGGTCGCGCCCGGATTCATCGAGACGAAGATGACGGCCGCCGTCCCCCTGTTCATCCGCGAGGCGGGACGGCGCATGAACTCCCTGGGCCAGGGCGGCCTGCCGGCCGACGTCGCCGAGACCATCGCCTGGCTCGCCCACCCGGCCTCCGGCGCGGTGAACGGGCAGGTCGTCCGGGTCTGCGGCCAGAGCCTCCTGGGGGCGTGAGCACCATGACCTCGGCACCACCGCGCACCGAACTCACCCGCTCCCCCGCCCTCGCCCCGCTCCTCGCCCGCGGCGCCCTCCTCTCCCCCCTCAAACGGCCCCGCCCCGACGCCGCGTTCCCCCGCACCCGGCTGGTGCTGCCCGGTCTGCGGATCGACCCCGGCCGGCTCGCCCGGTACGAGCGGGTGTGCGGCTTCCCCACCGGCGAGGAGGCACTGCCGGTGACGTACCCGCACGTCCTCGGCTTCCCGGCGGCGATGCGGCTGATGAGCGCGCGGAGCTTCCCGCTGCCCCTGCTGGGCCTGGTGCACACGTCGATCCGGATCACCCGGCACCGCGCGATGACGTCCACCGGCACCTACGACCTCACGGTGCACGTCGACGGCCTCACCCCGCACCGGCGCGGCACGCAGGCCGCCGTGGTCACCGAGCTGCGGTCCGGCGGGGCGGTGGTGTGGACGTCACGCAGCACGTACCTGGCCCGGCACCGCACCCCGGGGCAGCAGCCCGCCGAACCCCCGGCGCCCGGTGAGCCGGAGCCCCTGCCCGTCGTCGAGGACTGGCGGCTCGCCGGGGACGTGGGACGGCGCTACGGTGCCGCGTCCGGCGACCGCAACCCCATCCACCTGCACCCGCTCACCGCCCGCCTCTTCGGCTTCCCCCGCGCCATCGCGCACGGCATGTGGACCGTGGCCCGCTGCCTCGCCGCCCACGGCACCCCCGGCGCGGCTCGGATCCGGGCCGACTTCAGGGCACCGGTGCTGCTGCCGGGAACGGTGACGTACGCGGCGAAGGGCGGGCGCTTCGAACTGCGCGGCACCGGGGACCGGATTCACCTGACCGGGGAGGTCCGCCCGGCCTGAGCCGCCGTGACACCGGCCCCGTGCGGGCCGCCGCCGTCGGTCCCGGCGGGTTCGTCGCTCTCGTCCGGCGGGGTCCAGTGGCGGCCGGCCATCAGGTCGCCCAGCCCCATCCAGGCGAAGTTCATCAGCGTGGCCGCCGACTGCCGGGCCGTGACGCCCGGGGTGGTGTTGGCCCAGTCGGCGAGCGACTCGGCCGCCCCGACCAGGGCCTCCGCGAGCCCGGCCACCTCGCGTTCGCGCAGGTCGGGATCGCGGTGCGCCTCGCGGGCCGCGGCCAGTATCAGCTGGGTGACGAAGGCCACGATCTCCGTGCGCACCTCGGCGACCTCGGCGGCGAACACCTCACCGTGCGTACGGGCCTGGAGGTGCAGCACCGCCCAGCCGTCCGGGTTCCGCGCGGTGTGGGTGAAGAACGCCGTCAGGCCCGACCAGAGCTGGCGGTCCGCGGGCAGGTCCGGGCGGGCGCCCGCGCGCACCGCCTCGGTGAGCGCCTTCGCCTCACGCCGGATGCACGCGGTGAACAGGTCCTCCTTGGAGTTCAGGTACAGGTACACCAACGGCTTCGACACGCCCGCCAGTTCGGCGATCTCGTCCATCGACGCGGCCATGTACCCCCGCTGCCCGAAGGTCCGCACGGCGGCGTCCAGCATCTGCTGCTCACGGACCGCACGCGGCATCCGCTTCGTCTTCACGGCACCCATATGACGTAGCGTACGGGCCCGCTCCCGCCGGACCGCCCGCCCGCGGACGCGCCACCGCCCGCGGCGGTCCGGGAACGGGACCGGCGCGGGCGGCGGGCGGTGACTCGGGCGGCCACGGACACTCCAGCGGCCAGGGGCACTCAGGCGGCCACGGGCACCCGGTCGGCCTCGTCGACCGGCGAGGCGTGGACCGCGTCGTAGGCGTCGCGGTCGAGCAGGTTCTCACGGGCGGAAACGATCACCGGGACCAGCGCCTGCCCGGCGACGTTCGTCGCCGTGCGGATCATGTCCAGGATCGGGTCGATGGCCAGGAGCAGGCCCACGCCCTCCATCGGCAGGCCGAGGGTGGACAGGGTGAGGGTCAGCATGACCGTCGCGCCGGTGAGGCCGGCCGTGGCGGCGGAGCCCACCACCGAGACGAACGCGATCAGCAGGTAGTCGCCGACGCCGAGCTGGATGTCGAAGATCTGGGCGACGAAGATCGCGGCGATGGCCGGGTAGATCGCGGCGCAGCCGTCCATCTTCGTGGTGGCCCCGAACGGCACGGCGAAGCTCGCGTACTCCTTGGGCACGCCCAGGCGCTCGGTGACCTTCTGGGTGAGCGGCATGGTGCCGACCGAGGAGCGGGAGACGAAGGCGAGCTGGATGGCGGGCCAGGCGCCCTTGAAGAACTGCACCGGGCTGACCTTGGCGACGGTCGCGAGCAGCGCCGGGTAGACGCCGAAGAGGACGATCGCGCAGCCGATGTAGATGTCGGCGGTGAAGGTGGCGTACTTGCCGATGAGGTCCCAGCCGTAGGTGGCGATGGCGTTGCCGATGAGGCCGACGGTGCCGAGCGGGGCCAGGCGGATGACCCACCACAGGGCCTTCTGGAGGAGTTCGAGGACGGACTCGCTCAGGGTGAGGATCGGCTGGGCCTTCTCGCCGAGCTGGAGGGCGGCGATGCCGGCGACGGCGGCCATGAAGACGATCTGCAGCACGTTCAGCTCGGTGAACGGGGTGATCACGTCGGTCGGCACGATGCCGGTGAGGAAGTCGATCCAGGAGCCGGTCTTCTCGGGCCGGGCGCCGTCGGCGGGGGTGAGGCCGGTGCCCGCGCCCGGGTTGGTGACCAGGCCGATGACGAGGCCGATCGCCACCGCGATCAGCGAGGTGATCATGAACCAGAGGAGGGTCCGCGAGGCCAGCCGGGCCGCGTTGTTGACCTTCCGCAGGTTGGTGATGGAGACGAGGATCGCGAAGAAGACGAGCGGGGCGACGGCGAGCTTCAGCAGGCCGATGAAGGTGCCGCCGACCTTCTCCAGGGTGGTGACCAGCCAGCCGACGTCCTGGCTGCGGGCGAGCCAGCCGAGGAGGACGCCCAGGACGAGGCCGGCGAGTATCTGGGCCCAGAAGGGCGCGCGCAGGCGCGGTGAAGGGGACTTCGTGTTCGTGGACACGGACATGCTCCGTTGGATCCGTAAAGGGGACGCGTGAGGGAAGGTGACGTGGGACTCGGGTGGCGGAACGTCAGGGACGACAGTTCGCGGAGGTGACCCGGCAGAGGTCCACGTGCAGGCGCGCCACGAGCGGAACACTCCGGGGCGTGGGGAACACGGCTGCTGACTTCACCCGCAGACCGTAACACCTGAACTTTGAGATCCTCAAAGCCTTGCTTTGAGAGGTGGTCGGGCAAACGCGTCCGTACAACGCAAAGCGCCCCGGTTTCCTGGTGAGTTCGGAGACCGGGGCGCCCGACGCGGTGCGCGGGTGTGACGGAGGTTACGAGGTCTGGCCCTGCGCCTGCCCCTGCGTGCGGGCGGTGTCGTCGGCCTCGTCCTCCTGGTTGCGGTTGGCCTCCAGGTTGGACTTCATCCGGTCCACCCGCCGCACGATCCGCTCGGAGGCGCGGTCCCGCTCCTTGCGGAGCACGACGAAGCTGATCGGGGCCGAGATCAGCAGCGCGAGCAGGACGACCCACAGGCCGTTGGAGTCGCCGAGGCCGCGCGGGGCGAGGCCGGAGTGGACGAGGCCCCAGACGACCACGAGGCAGCCCACGAAGATCCCGAGGCGCATCAGCGTGTAGCGGAGCATCTCATCCACTCTTCCTACGTACGGCCAGAACATCCCACCAGAACATCCCAAAGGGACATCGTCCAGTGAAGCACGCCCCGGCCCGTGGTCCCGCAGGGGGGTGCGGGGCTCAGGTCAGGGGCAGCAGCATGGTGATGTCGTCGCGCTCGTCGCCGGGTGCCACGCGGATCGCGCCGGGGACCCGGCCGACCTCCTTGTAGCCGCAGGAGGCGTAGAAGTGCTCCAGGCCGAGACCGCCGCGGCAGGTGAGCCGTATCGCTTCGATGCCGTCGAAGCCGCGGGCGGCGCGCTCGGCGGCGGCCAGCAGGTCGCGGCCGTAGCCCTTGCCCTGGTGGTCGGGGTGGACCATCACCGTGTAGAGCCAGATCCAGTGGGTCATCAGGCGGTGGGTGTTGGAGGTGAGGAACACCGTGGCGGCCACCCGGCCCCGCTCGTCGTGCCCGACGAGGAGCCGGGAACGCTTCTCCTCCATGGCGACCAGCTGCCGCGTCAGCTCCGGGCGGATCTGCTCGGGTGTCACGGGCGGGACGAAGCCGACCGCTCCGCCGGCGTTGGTGACGTCGGCCCACAGGCCGATGACGCCGTCGCGCAGCTCGGGGGTGACGGCGGGGTCGAGCGTGAAGGTAAGGGGCATACAGCCATCGTAGCCATTACCCGAACGGGCGTGCCGCGACCTCCGGATCGGCGACGAGACCCCGGTACACCGCCTCCCGGTCGTCCGCCCGCGGCACCGCCGAGGGGTGCACCGTGGGCACCAGCCGGTCGGGGCGCCTCAGACCCGCATCGGCTGCGGCGACTCCCGGCGCGCCGGGTCGGGGCCGTCGTACTCGCGGATGATCTCGTAGCGCGTGTTGCGCTCCACCGGGCGGAAGCCCGCGTCGCGGATCAGGTCCAGCAGGTCCTCGCGGGTCAGCTTGTTCGGCGTGCCGAAGTTGTCCGCGTCGTGCGTGATCTTGTACTCGACGACCGAGCCGTCCATGTCGTCGGCGCCGTGCTGGAGCGCGAGCTGCGCCGTCTGCACACCGTGCATCACCCAGAAGACCTTGACGTGCGGCACGTTGTCGAAGAGCAGCCGCGACACGGCGAACGTCTTCAGCGCCTCCGCGCCGGTCGCCATCTGCGTGCGGGCCTGGAGCCGGTTGCGGACCTTGCCGTCCTTCATGTCCACGAAGTCGTGCTGGTAGCGCAGCGGGATGAAGACCTGGAAGCCGCCGGTCTCGTCCTGCAGCTCACGCAGCCGCAGCACGTGGTCCACGCGGTGGCGGGGCTCCTCGATGTGGCCGTACAGCATGGTGCACGGGGTCTTCAGACCCTTCTCGTGCGCCAGGCGGTGGATGCGCGACCAGTCCTCCCAGTGGGTGCGGTGGTCGACGATGTGCTGCCGCACCTCCCAGTCGAAGATCTCCGCGCCGCCGCCGGTCAGCGACTCCAGACCGGCGTCGATCAGCTCGTCGAGGATCTCGCTCGCGCCGAGCCCGGAGATGGTCTCGAAGTGGTGGATCTCGGTGGCGGTGAACGCCTTCAGCGAGACGTCCGGCAGCGCCGCCTTCAACTCCCGCAGCGAGCGCGGGTAGTAACGCCACGGCAGGTTGGGGTGGAGCCCGTTGACGATGTGCAGCTCGGTCAGGTTCTCCGACTCCATCGACCTGGCGAGCTTCACCGCCTCCTCGATGCGCATCGTGTACGCGTCCTTCTCCCCCGGCTTGCGCTGGAAGGAGCAGTAGGCGCAGGAGGCGGTGCACACGTTCGTCATGTTGAGGTGGCGGTTGACGTTGAAGTGCACGACGTCGCCGTTCAGCCGCGTGCGCACCTCGTGCGCCAGCCCGCCCAGCCAGGCCAGGTCGTCCGACTCGTACAGCGCGATGCCGTCCTCACGGGTCAGGCGCACACCCGCCCGGACCTTCTCCTCCAGCTCGCGCTTGAGCCCGACGTCCATGCCGTCCCTCTTTCCCTCGGCTCTCGATCTCTTCAGGCAGTCCGCGTCAACCGTACTCCCCCACCCTTCGGGCGGGGGGACCCCCACAAGGCGCTCCGCGCCTGGTCACTGCACCTCTTCGGGCAGCTCACCGACCCGGTTCTCCCACTTGGTGGAGAGCACGATCGTCGTACGGGTGCGGGAGACGCCCTTGGTGCCGGACAGCCGGCGGATGATCTTCTCCAGGCCGTCCACGTCGGTGGCCCGCACCTTGAGCATGAAGGAGTCGTCGCCGGCGATGAACCAGCAGTCCTCGATCTCCTTCAGGTCCCGCAGCCGCTGTGCCACGTCCTCGTGGTCGGCGGCGTCGGACAGCGAGATGCCGATCAGGGCGATGACACCGAGACCGAGCGAGGCGGCGTCCACGGTGGCCCGGTAGCCGGTGATGACCCCGGCCGCCTCCAGCCGGTTGATGCGGTCGGTGACGCTGGGTCCCGACAGTCCGACGAGGCGTCCCAGCTCCGCGTAGGAGGCCCGGCCGTTCTCCCTCAGGGCCTGGATGAGCTGCCTGTCCACCGCGTCCATCGAATCGAAGCCTTCCACTGAAGAGGTACGAGAGTTCCTGAAAAGGGTGGTGCGTTGCCGCGGCGCGGCGGGCGCTCACTCGGTGCGGGATCCACCGCCGAGTCCGCCCGCCCAGCGGCGGTAGAGGCCGTGCTCGACGCCCGCCGCGTCGAGCACGCGTCCCGCGACGAAGTCCACCAGGTCCTGGATGTGCGTCGCGCCCGCGTAGAAGGCCGGTGAGGCGGGCACCACGGTCGCGCCCGCGTCGTCCAGCGTCACCAGGTGCCGCAGCGTCTGGCCGTTCAGCGGGGTCTCCCGCACGGCCACGACCAGCGTGCGCCCCTCCTTCAGGGTCACGCTCGCCGCCCGCTGCAGCAGGTCCTTGGAGAGCCCGAGCGCCACCCCGGCCACGCAGGCCGTGGAGGCGGGCACGATCAGCATGCCCTTGCTCGGGTACGACCCCGAGGACGGCCCGGCCGCGAGGTCACCGGCGGCCCAGTGCCGTACGCCGTCGAGGTCGACCGTGAAGGTGTCCGGCTTGCCGTCCGCGCCACGGGACAGCCATTCCCGCAGGTCGTCGCGCCAGTGGGCGTCACGGAAGGCGATGCCGGT
The DNA here is from genome assembly GCF_007829875.1 of Streptomyces capillispiralis. Classification (NCBI taxonomy): domain Bacteria; kingdom Bacillati; phylum Actinomycetota; class Actinomycetes; order Kitasatosporales; family Streptomycetaceae; genus Streptomyces; species Streptomyces capillispiralis. Next base: position 3,493,484 of record NZ_VIWV01000001.1, read on the forward strand.
CTCGTCCAGCAGGGTGAGCCGCGAGGCCCGGCTGACGACGAGGTCGACACTCTCGCCGGCGGCGAGCAGCGCCCGCAGCACCGAGGCGGCATACGGGGTGCCGGAGGCGCCGGAGACCCCTACGATCCAAGGCGTACGCCGCGTCTCTCCTGGCTTGACTGGGTTCACGACACCGAGCCTATCCGGAGTCACAGGGTGGGAACCGGCCGAGGGGGCCGGGCGTTCCACTGGGAGAACGAGCCGGTGCCGGGGGTGAGCGATGTCGGGTGCGTCTGCCGCGTGGTCGCGGCGCGACCGCGTCAGGTTCGCGGCCGGGCTGATGGCGGGCTGGGTGGCGCTGCTGTGGCTGCTCGAAGTGGCCGACGTGGTCAGCGGCCACGCCCTGGACGGCTTCGGCATCGTGCCGCGCACCCCGTCCGAGCTGGTCGATGTCCTCCCGTCCGCCTTCGTGCACTTCGGCTTCGCCCATGTGGCCGCCAACAGCGTGCCGTTGCTGGTGCTCGGCTTCCTCGCGGCGCTCGGCGGCATACGCCGGTTCGCCGCCGTGTGCGCGCTGATCGTCGTGGCCGACGGTCTGGGTGTGTGGCTCGTGGCCCCGGCGCACAGCAACACGGCGGGCGCCTCCGGCCTGGTCTTCGGCCTCTTCGGCTTCCTGCTGGTCAGCGGCTTCGTCGAGCGCCGCCCGCTCGGTGTCCTGGCCGGTGTGCTGGTGACCGCCGTCTGGGGCGGCTCGATCCTCGCCGGGCTCGCCCCGACCCAGTCCGGGGTGAGCTGGCAGGGCCATCTGATCGGTATGGCGGCGGGGGTGGCGGCGGCGTTCGTCTTCCGCCGCCGGCCCGCTCGCCGGGAGCTGCGGGCGTAGGCCGCCTCAGACCGTCAGCCCGCGCACCAGGAGGTCCAGCAGGGCACACACGAACAGGGCGATGCCGATGAAGCCGTTGACGCTGAAGAAGGCCCGGTTCAGGCGGGTCAGGTCGTGGGGGCGGACGATGGTGTGCTCGTAGACGAAGGCGCCGGCGACGACGAGCAGGCCCAGCCAGAAGAAGGCCCCGGCGTCGGTGAGGACGGCGTACCAGGCGAACAGGGCCGTGGTGACGGCGTGGCAGACGCGGGCGCCCCGGATGGCGGCCGGGATGCCGAAGCGGGCCGGGACGGACTTCACACCGATCTCCCGGTCGGTGTCGACGTCCTGGCAGGCGTAGATCAGGTCGAAGCCGCCGATCCACACGCCGACCGCGAGACCGAGGACGACCGCCTCCCAGGACCAGGTGCCGGTGACGGCCAGCCAGCCGCCGACCGGGCCCATCGCCTGGGCGAGACCGAGGATGGCCTGCGGGAAGTTGGTGAACCGCTTGCCGTAGGGATACACCACCATCGGGACGACGGCGACGGGCGCGAGGGCCAGGCAGAGCGGGTTGAGCAGGGCCGCCGCGCCGAGGAAGACGGCCAGGGCGATGAGCGCGCCGGTCCAGGCGTGCTTCACCGACATCGCGCCGGTGACCAGCTCGCGGTGCGCGGTGCGCGGGTTGCGGGCGTCGATCTCGCGGTCGATGATCCGGTTGGCGGCCATGGCGAAGGTGCGCAGGCCCACCATGGCGAGGGTGACCAGCAGCAGCCGGCCCCAGTGGATGTTCGCGTCCCACTCGTACATCGAGGTGAGGGCGGCGATGTAGGCGAAGGGCAGCGCGAACACCGAGTGCTCGATCATGACCAGGCGGAGGAAGGCCTTGACCTTCCCCGTCGGCCGCGATGCCGGGCCCGGGCCCACGATCCCGTCGGCGGTGGTCATCATGCGAGGCTCCCGAGGAACGCGTCGAGGTCGGCCAGGAGTCCGGCGACGGGCACCGGGCCCGTCCGCACGGTCAGGGGTGTCTCCGCGTCGTCGGGCGGGGTGATGTGCGCCGTGAAGGTGTACGCGTCCGCGCCGGAGGGGTGGGCGTCCAGCCGGAGCACCGCGCCGCCGTCGACGGTGAACGGTCCGCTCGCCGCAGCGAGCTGGTCGCGCAGCTGCCGGGCGAAGGCGGCGGGTTCCGCGTCGCGCACACCGGGCAGTTCGAAGCCGTCACCCTCGCCGTCCTGCTCGAAGAGCACCGCCCAGGTGTCGCCGGGGCCCGCGAGTTCCTCGGGCGTCACGCCCGCCTCGTCGGCGGCCCGGCGGACCCCCGGGTCGGCCGGGTCCAGCTCGGGGCGCACCAGGGCCACGTAGTCGGTGCCGGTGCCGATGAACAGCTCCGGGCCGCCGACGGCGAGGGGGCTCACAGTCCGTACTCCTTCCAGCGGCGGTCGACCAGGGCGGCCGTGTCCGGGTCGGACTCGACCATGTCGGGCCAGCCGCCGTCGCGCGTGTACCCCTCCTCGGGCCACTTCTTCGTGGCGTCGATGCCCGCCTTGCCGCCCCAGAACTGCTGGTAGGAGGCGTGGTCGAGGTGGTCGACGGGGCCTTCGACGACGGTGAGGTCACGGGCGTAGTCGGTGTTGCCGAGGGCCCGCCAGGAGACCTCGTGCAGGTCGTGCACGTCGCAGTCGGAGTCGACGACCACGATCAGCTTGGTCAGCGACATCATGTGGGCGCCCCAGATGGCGTGCATGACCTTCTGCGCGTGCTTGGGGTACTTCTTGTCGATCGAGACGATCGCGCAGTTGTGGAAGCCGCCGGACTCGGGGAGGTGGTAGTCCACGATGTCCGGGACGATGATCTTGAGGAGCGGCAGGAAGAAGCGTTCCGTCGCGCGGCCCAGCGGCCCGTCCTCCGTCGGGGGCCGGCCGACCACGATCGACTGGAGCAGCGGGCGCTTGCGCATGGTCACGCAGTCGATGGTCAGCGCCGGGAAGGGCTCCTGCGGGGTGTAGAAGCCGGTGTGGTCGCCGAAGGGGCCCTCGGGCAGCATCTCGCCCGGCTCCAGCCAGCCCTCGAGCACGACCTCCGCCTGCGCCGGGACCTGGAGCGGGACGGTCTTGCAGTCGACCATCTCGATCCGCTTGCCCTGCACGAACCCGGCGAACAGGTACTCGTCGATGTCGCCGGGCAGCGGGGCGGTGGACGCGTACGTGACCGCGGGCGGGCAGCCGAAGGCGATGGCCACGGGCAGCCGCTCACCGCGCCGGGCGGCGACCTGGTAGTGGTTGCGGCTGTCCTTGTGGATCTGCCAGTGCATGCCGATGGTGCGCCGGTCGTGGCGCTGGAGCCGGTACAGGCCCAGGTTGCGGATGCCGGACTCCGGGTCCTTGGTGTGGGTGAGCCCCAGGTTGAAGAAGGAGCCGCCGTCCTTGGGCCAGGTGAACAGCGCGGGAAGCCGTTCGAGGTCGACGTCGTCGCCGCGCAGCACGACCTCGTGCACGGGCGCGTCCTTCACCTTCTTCGGCGGTACGTGCGTCATCGCGCCGAGCTTGCCGAACGCCTCGCGCACCCCGACGAACCCGTGCGGCAGCTCGGGCTTCAGCAGCCCGCCGATCTTCTCGCTGATCTCCGCGTAGGACGTCAGCCCGAGCGCCTTCAGCAGGCGCCGGTCCGTGCCGTACACGTTCATCGCGAGGGGCATGTCCGAGCCGCGCACGTTCTCGAAGAGCAGTGCGGGACCGCCGGCCTTCTGCACCCGGTCGACGATCTCACCGACCTCCAGATACGGGTCGACCTCGGCCTTGATGCGCTTGAGGTCGCCCTCGCGCTCCAGCGCCCTGAGCAGGGAGCGAAGATCGTCGTAAGCCATGCGGTCAAGTATCCCCGAGCGGTTACCCTGGCCCTGTACCGCCCACCGCTTTCGCTGGAGAGGCCCATGCTGCGGGTGCTGATGTTCCTGGTGCCACTGGCCCTGAGCGTGTACGCGTTCATCGACTGCATCAGCACGAAGGACGACGACATCCGGCACATGCCCAAGCCGCTGTGGGCGATCCTCGTGCTGCTGTTCCCGCTGGTCGGGTCGATCTCGTGGATCATCGCGGGCAAGAAGCGGCACCCGGCGGGCGCCGGCGGCAGCATCGGTTCCGCCTGGAGCCGGGGCGGTGGCCGTCGGCAGTGGGTGGCCCCCGACGACAACCCCGAGTTCCTCAAGTCCCTGGACGACGAGAAGGGCAAGGACGACCGCCCGGGGGACGGGGAGCGCGGCGGGTCCGCCTGACCGGTCCGCACGTCAGCGCCTGGTCCGGCGCCGGCGCGTCGAACCCGTCGCACGTCCGCGTCATCGGCGTGCCGCTGGGCCGGGCGTGGTCCGGACCCTGCCGTGTCCTCGGCGACGACTGAGGAGAGCAGTCGCTCGGGGGTCGTCTTCCCCGCGTGCCCGACCGGCGGCGTGCCCGCCCGCTCCCCCTGCGCCGGGCGGACACGCACGTCGGCTCAGCCAGTCTGGACCAGTGCCGTCTAGAATTGGAAGAGCATTCTAGAAATTCACTCCAGAAACACATCCGGAAGGTACGTCGGCCCTGCGATGAGCCCCAAGCAGCACCGCGGCGAGGTCACCGCCGAACAGCTTCTGGACGCGGCGCTGCGCGTCTTCGCGGAGTCGGGCGAGCAGGGCCTCACGGTCCAGGCGGTCACCCGGGCCAGCGGGGTCAGCATGGGCAGCCTCTACCACCACTTCGGCAGCCTGGACGGCCTGGTGACCGCGCTGCTGACGCGCTGGCTGGAGCGGCTGCTGGGCGAGATGGTCACGGCCCTGGAGCAAGCGGAGTCCGCCCGGGACGGCGTCGGCGCGCTGGTGCGGATGTATCTCGCCTTCATCCGGGACCACCGGGACGTGGGCATGCTGCTGCACTCCTCGCGCGCCGACCAGTTGGGGATGCGGCAGGCGCGGCTGCTGCGGGACGCCCAGGAGGCCCGGCTGACACCGCTGACCGCCTGGGTGAGCGGGCACGTGGAGTCGGGCGAGATCGCGCCCCTGCCCCTGTCCGTGCTCGAATCCCTCGTCCTGGGCCCGGTCGTCGGCGTCAGCCGCCGCTGGCTGACCCTCGGCGACGTGGATCTCGACGAGGCGGCCCGCGTCCTGCCCGACCGGATCTGGCGGTCGGTCCGCGCGGACCTGGGGTGAACGCGGGCGGGACGGCGGGGCGGGTCAGCCGAGTTTCTTGATCCGGGCGGGGGCGAGGGCCCGGTCGAAGATCCGTACGTCCCGGACGGCGCCGGGGAAGAAGTCGACGGCCCGGCCGCCGTACGACGCCCGGCCGATGATGAAGGGGCCGGTGCCGGACTGCGGGTTGGTGTCCTCGACGGCCACTTCGAGCGCGCCGTTGACGTACAGCCGCAGTCTGCGGGCCGGGCCGTCGCAGACGCCGGTCAGGTGGGTCCAGACGTTCACGGCGGGCTCGCTGCGGCCGGTGGCGCGCAGGCCGGGGCGGGAGAAGGCCCAGCGGTTCTCCGTGACGGCGTACTGGAGGTAGAAGCTGCTGGCGTCCCCGGCGTCCTGGCTGACGGCGGTGGCCCAGTTCCCCGGTGCGGCGGAGAGCCGGACCCAGGCGGCGACCGTGAAGCTGCGGCCCTCCCCGGTCCGCAGCACGGGGCCCGCGGTCATGATCTGGCTGCTCCGCCCGTCGAAGACGGCGCCTCCGCCGCCGGGCAGCCAGGTCACGCCGGTCGCGGTGCCGTCGTGGCCGCCCGACGTGTCCCGCGCGAGCGTGCCCGAGGTCTCGGTGAGCGGCCAGTGCCCGACGGGCGGAACGGGCTGCGGGGCGGCGGAGGGTGTGGAGGAGGGGCGGGCCGAGGAGGGCGGTGTGGCACGGTCCCGGTCCGCGGCGGACGACCGGTTGAGCCAGAACCCCGCGCCGACACCGGCCGCGGCGACCGTGCCCGCGCCGGCGCCGAGGAGCAGGAACGCCCGTCGGCTGCCGCCCCGTTCACGGGCCGCGTCCCGGGCCGCCCGGCGGCCACCGGGTCCGCCCGTTCCGGCGGGTTCCGTCGTGCCGGGGGCGGGCTCCGGGGCGGCGCCCACCCGGGTGGCCTGGTCGTGGAACCTGGGCGCCACCATGGTCGCCTGGTGAGGGAAGGCGCCGGGCCCGCCGTCGCGCGGGAGGACGCCGGTGGCGGCCGCCGGGTCGGTGGGACGGCCGGCCGGGAGGGGCGTCGCGGACGCGGCCGGGGTCGCGGGTCCGTTGCCCGGGGGCCAGGGGCCGGGGTGCCGCAGGGCCATCGTCGACTCGTTGCCGAGTGCGCCGACCCGGGCGAGGATCTCGTGCGGGGTGGGACGGCCGGCCGGGTCCTTGGCGAGGCAGTCGCCGATGAGGGCGCGCAGGGCCGGGTCGGTGACGGCCTGCACGTCCGGAGGGTTGTGCACGACGCGGTAGAGCAGGGCGGGGGTCGGTCCGCCGCCGAAGGGGTTGGCGCCGGTCGCCGCGAACGCGAGCACCGCGCCCAGGCAGAAGACGTCGCTCGCCGGGGTGACGTCTTCCCCGTTGACCTGCTCGGGGGACATGAACCCCGGGGAGCCCGCCACCTGCCCCGTCCTGGTGACCGAGTCGGAGTCCACGCTGCGGACGATGCCGAAGTCGATGACCCGGGGCCCGTCCTCGGCGAGCAGCACGTTGGAGGGTTTGAGGTCGCGGTGGACGAGGTGCGCGGCGTGGATCGACACCAGCGCTTCCGCCAGCCCGGCCGCCAGCGCCAGCACCGCCCCCGCCTCGAACGGCCCCCGCTCGGCGACCGCCTGTTCCAGCGACGGCCCGGCGATGTAGCTGGTCACCAGCCAGGGCAGGGGCGCGTCCGGGTCCGCGTCGACGACCGGGGCGGTGAAGGCGCCGCTGACCTTGCGGGCCGCCTCGACCTCGCGGCGGAACCGGTCACGGAACTCGGGCCTGCGCACCAGCTCGCTGTGCACCACCTTGACCGCGACGAGCCGCCCGCCCGGGGAGCGGCCGAGGTAGACCCGGCCCATGCCGCCCGCGCCCAGTCGGCTCAGCAACCGGTACGTCCCTACGGAGTGCGGGTCGTCCGGCTCCAGCGCTGACACAAATGCCTCCACGGCGTGCGATCTCGGCCCTTGGGGGCAGGCCAAGCATAAAGCCAATCGCACCCGTGTTCGCCGAAGTGCCGGACGGCGTACGGCACTTCGACCGACGGTCCGCCCGGTCACTCGCCCTCGAAGATCTCCTCGGCCTTCGGGACGGTGACGGCGCGGGCGAGCCAGCGGCGGAGGACGTCGGAATCGGTACAGCCCGTGATACGGCCGCGGACGTCGTCCGAGACGTCGAGACCGCGCTGCTCCCGAACGAGCGGGATGTCCTCGACACGGCTCTCGGCCCGTGCTTGGGCGCGGGCTTCGGTGCGGGCTTCGGCGCGGATCTCCTCGACGAGGTAGGACTTTCAGAAGGAGAGGTCCACGGCCACCAGGTTCCTCCAGACGTGCTTGGCCGGGTGCTTGCCCAGGCCTTGTGACAGGGCTGCGTGAGCGATTCGGGTGGTCGTGTTGGGGGTGCGCTCAGATGTGCGGGGTGTGGACACGGCCGCGGTTGGTGCTCACAGGATTCAGGCGGGGTGGCTCCGCGGGCGGGGGGCGGGGCAATCCTTCGCGGGCGCGGTCCGGTCGGCGGGTCAGCGCAGGCGGGAGGAGGACAGGATGGACAGGAGGTGGGCCGGGACCATCACCCAGGTGATGACGGCGAGCGCGCCCAGCGCCCAGCGGGTCGGGTCGATGCCACCGGTCAGCTCGTCGGCGATCGCCGCGACGAGGAGGACGAGGGAGGCCTCGATGCCGTTGGTGACCCGGTGGATCTTGAACGCGGCGGCGATGCGGCGCACGGTGGCGACGCCCTGCGAGCGCGGGCGGGTCGACTCGTCGTCGGCGACGGCCAGTCCGCGCCGGGCGCGGGCCACGTCCACCAGGTCGGTGGAGGCCTTGAGGAGGACGACACCGAGGGCCGTCGCGATGCCGACCGACAGCCAGCCGCCCACGCCCGACTCGGCGGCGCGGTAGCCGGCGCCCGCCATCAGCGCCGCGTCCGCGAGATACGCGCCGAGCCGGTCGACGTAGATACCGGCCGCGCTGTTCTGCCCCTTCCAGCGGGCGACCTCGCCGTCCACGCAGTCGAAGAGCAGGAACAGCTGCATGAGGATCACGGCGAGGATCGCGCCGGTCAGGCCCGGGATCATCAGCGCGGCGCCGGAGGCCACTCCGCACACCACCATGGTCCAGGTGAGCTGGTCGGGGGTGACCGGGGTGCGGACCAGGTGGCGGGTGGCGCGCAGGGAGATCCTGCGCATGTAGAGCCGGCCGGCCCAGTGCTCGCCGTTGCGGCTCGCCATCTTGGCCTGCGGCTGGCAGACCTCCCGCAGCTCCTCCAGTGCCGGAGCACCCATGCCGTTCCTCCCACCAGGGCCCAACTGCCGCCCGTGCGGCGGTGATCGGGCCAGGGTACAGAGGCGGTGCGGCGCACCCCGCGCGGGCCACCGGCGCGGGAGACTGGGCGCATGGAGTCGATCGATGCGAGGACCGCGCGTGCCTGGCTCGCCACCGCCGTCGCCGAGGCCCGCGCGGGGCTCGAGGAGGGCGGCATCCCCGTCGGCGCCGCGCTGTACGGCCCCGACGGGACACTGCTCGGCCGGGGCCGCAACCGCCGCGTGCAGGACGGCGACCCGTCGGTGCACGCGGAGACCGCCGCCTTCCGCGCGGCGGGACGGCAGCGGTCGTACCGGGGCACGACGATGGTGACGACGCTGTCGCCGTGCTGGTACTGCTCCGGACTGGTCCGGCAGTTCGGCATCTCCCGGGTGGTGATCGGCGAGGCGGTCACCTTCCACGGCGGGCACGACTGGCTGGCCGGACACGGCGTGGAGATCGTGCTGCTGGACGATCCGGGGTGCGTGGCGATGATGCGGGAGTTCGTGGCCCGCCGGCCCGACCTGTGGAACGAGGACATCGGGAACTGAGGGGCGGACGGGGCGGATGAGGCCGCACGGACGGCGAAGGCCGGTTCCCGTGACGGGAAGTCGTGGGAACCGGCCTTCGAGGGTGTGCGGGTTCAGAACCCCACGGACCGCAGCGCGCCCAGGCCGACGTCGGCGTAGGAGTGCTTGCCGGAGACGAAGATGTTGACGCCGTAGTAGTTGAACAGCCAGCAGCCGAAGGCGATCAGGGCCAGGTAGGCGGCCCTGCGGCCCTTCCAGCCGGCGGTCGCGCGGGCGTGCAGGTAGCCGGCGTAGGCGACCCAGGTGATGAAGGACCAGGTCTCCTTGGGGTCCCAGCCCCAGTAGCGGCCCCAGGCGTCACCGGCCCAGATGGCACCCGCGATGATCGTGAACGTCCACAGCGGGAAGACGGCCGCGTTGACCCGGTAGGCGAACTTGTCCAGCGAGGCGGAGGCGGGCAGCCGCTCCAGCACGGACGTGGCGAAGCTGCCGGGCTTGCCGCCGCTCGCCAGCTTGTTCTCGTAGGAGTCCTTGAACAGGTACAGGATCGCGCCGACCGCGCCGACGTAGAACACCGCGCCGCACAGGATGGCCGTGGAGACGTGGATGTAGAGCCAGTACGAGTGCAGGGCGGGGACCAGCTGGTCGCTCTCGGTGTAGAGGACGGTGACGGCCAGACCGAGGTCGAGGAGGACCGAGGTGGTCAGGAACAGGCCGAGCCAGCGCACGTTCTTCTTCAGCGCCAGCAGCAGGAGGTACACGCCGACCGCGGTGGTGGAGAAGGTGATGTTGAACTCGTACATGTTGCCCCACGGCGCCCGCTCCACGGACAGCGCGCGGGTGAGCACACCGCCGAAGGAGAGGCAGAACGCGAGCACGGTGAGGGAGATGGCGATCCGCCCGTAGAGGTCGCCCTGCGCGTCCCCGCCGTGCGCTCCGGGCCCGTCGGGCACGTCGCGCGAGCCGGTCGCGGCCCGTACGACGACCTTCGGCCGCTCCAGTACGGCGGTGCCGCCGGCCTGGTTGACGGTGACGGCCGGCGCCTTCTTCGCCTGGGCCTCCGCCTTCGGGGTGAGGGCGGCGGCGGTACGGGCGACCTTGCTGCGGCTGCCGAAGAGCCACTCCGCGATGTACGCGAAGAAGGCGAGGGTGTAGACCGCCATCGCGGAGTAGATCAGTACGTTGCTGATCTCCGCGAGGTTCTCGTTGGTCGCGGCGGCGAGAGTCACTGCTGCTCAGCCCCTTCGGCAGGTCCGGCTTCGGTGTCGGTGTCGGTGGGATCGGGGGTTTCCGGGGCGGCGGCCCCGTCGGGTTCGGGCGCGCCCGGGGCCTGGTCGTAGAGGATCCCGGCGAGGTCGCCGAGTTCCTCGGGCACCTTCGCGGACTCGCTGCGGCCGAGCCCGGCCATCTCGACGACGGTGACGCCGTCGGCGCCGCGCACCGCGCGCACCCACACGCGGCGGCGCTGGATGAACAGGGAGCCGGCGAGGCCGGCGATCGCGGCGACGGCGCCGCCGAGCGCCCAGCCGCCGCCCGGCTCCTGGACGACCTGGAAGCCGGCCCACTCCCTGATGTCCTTCTCGAAGGTGACCGAGCCGGCGCCGTTCGGAAGGGTCATGGTCTCGCCGGGCGTGAGCAGCTTCTTGAACAGCTCGCCGTCGGCGTCCTTGAACTCCTTCATCTTGGTCTTGTCCATCTGGTACACGCTCTGCGGAATGCCGGAGTCGGCCTTCAGGTCGCCGTGGTAGGCGGACAGCGCGAGCACCGGGTAGTCCAGCGCCGGGAACTGGGAGAGCATCGTGCCGCTGGCCGAGCCGCCGAAGGTGGGCACGAAGAAGGCGTTGAAGCCGAGCTGCTCCTTCTTGCCCTCGGCGTTGCGGTAGCCGTCGAGGACCTTGACCACGCCGGAGGAGGTCACATTGGCGTCGAGCGGCAGCAGCGGCACGGCGTCCTGGAAGACGATCTTCCCCTTGCCGTCGCGGACGGTGACGACGGGCGCGTAGCCGTGGCTGACGAGATAGACCTTGGAGTCGCCGATCTCCAGCGGCTTGTTCACCTTGACGAGGGCCCTCTTCTCCTCGCCGTCGGCGCCCTCGGTGTAGGTGAGCTCGGTCTCGTAGGTGCGCGGGGTGCCCTTGTTGGGGCCGGTGCGCTCGTAGGTGCCGGTGAACTCCTCGACGTCGAAGCTGAACGGCACCAGGTCGTCGTTGGTGAAGAGGTTGCCGGACTTGAAGTCGTCGTACTGGGTGAGCGTGTTGGAGAAGCCGTCCCCCTCGACGATCAGCTTGTTGCCCTCGGACTTGAACAGCTGGCCCCAGGCGAAGGCGATCAGCATCACGATCAGCGCGATGTGGAAGAGCAGGTTGCCGACCTCGCGCAGATAGCCCTTCTCGGCGGCGACGGCGTCACCGGTGACATGCGCGCGGAAGCGGCGCTTCTTCAGCAGGGCGAGCGCGGCCTCGCGGACCTGCTCGGGCTCGGCCCCGGTGCGCCAGGTGGTGTGGGCGGGCAGCCGGGTCAGCCGCCGGGGCGCGCCCGGCGGACGGCCTCGCAGCTGGCCCACGAACTGCCAGGTGCGGGGGACGATGCAGCCGATGAGGGAGATGAACAGCAGGATGTAGATCGCCGAGAACCACACCGAGCTGTAGACGTTGAAGAGGCCGAGCTTGTCGTAGAGGGGGGCGAGCGTCTCGTGCTGCTCGCGGAAGTCGGCGACCTTGGTCTCGTCGATCCCGGTCTGCGGGATGAGCGAGCCGGGGATCGCGGCCAGCGACAGCAGCAGGAGCAGCAGCAGCGCGACCCGCATGGAGGTGAGCTGCCGCCAGAACCAGCGGGCCCAGCCGATGACGCCGAGGGCGGGCAGGTGGGGCGGCTCTTCCCGGGGGGCGGTGGACAGCTGGGATCCGGCGGCGCCGAGGTCCTGGTCGTCACCGCTCTTCGGGGTCGTGTCGGTCGTGGTGTTGCTCATCGGGTCAGATCCCCACAGTGAAGCCGTTGGACCAGGTCTGCATCTCCGCCACGAGGCTGTTCCACGCGCCGGTCAGCAGCAGCACACCGGTCAGGATCATCATCGTGCCGCCGATGCGCATGACCCAGACGTAGTGCCGCTTGACCCAGCCGAAGGCACCGAGCGCCTTGCGGAAGGCCACGGCGGCGAGCACGAAGGGCAGGCCCAGTCCCAGACAGTACGCGACGGTCAGTACGGCCCCGCGTCCGGCGCTCTCCTGCTGGGCGGAGAGGGTCAGTACGGAGGCGAGGGTGGGACCGATGCAGGGGGTCCAGCCGATGCCGAACAGGGCGCCGAGGACGGGGGCGCCGACCAGCCCGGTCGCCGGGCGCTTGTGGAAGCGGAACTCGCGCTGGGTGAGCCAGGGCATCAGGCCCATGAAGAAGACGCCCATGAGGATCATCAGGACGCCGAGCACCTTGGACAGCACGCCCGACTGTTCCTGGAGCGTCTGCCCGAAGTAGCCGAAGAAGGCGCCGCCGGAGACGAACACGGCGGTGAAGCCGAGCACGAACAGGGAGGCGCCGGCGACCATCCGGCCGCGCCGGGCCTCGGCCAGGTCGGTGCCCGAGACGCCGGTGACGTAGGAGAGGTAGCCGGGGACCAGCGGCAGCACACAGGGCGAGAAGAAGGAGACGAGTCCGCCGAGCAGGGCGATGGGCAGGGCGACGAGGAGGGCGCCGTTGAGCACCGTGCCGTTGTAGCCCGCATCTGCGGCGAGCGTGTGCAGGGCGGTCACGTCACTTCTCCGCGACGACCGGCTCGAGCATCTTCAGCAGGCGTTCCTCGCTGAGCGGGGAGAGCGTACGGGCGGCGATCTTCCCGTCGCGGTCCAGGATCAGGGTGGAGGGGATCGCCTGCGGGTTGAGGGTGCCCTTCTTGAAGCGGAGCATCAGCTTGCCCGTGGGGTCGTACAGGCTCGGGTAGGTGATGCCGAAGTCCTTCTCGAAGGCGAGGGCGGCGCCGGTGCTGGTGTCCCGGGTGTTGATGCCGACGAACTGCACGCCCTGGTCGGCGTACTCCTCGGACACCTTGGCGAAGTACTTGGCCTCCGCGCGGCACGGGTTGCACCAGGAGCCCCAGACGTTGAGGACGACGACCTTCCCCCGGTAGTCGGCCACGTCGAGCTGCTCGCCCTCGAGGCTCTTCCCGGACAGGTCGGGCGCGGTGTCGCGCTCGCCCCTGGCGACCGTGGCAATGCCGTCGGTGCCGGTCACGAAGTTGGTGTCGCCGCCCCCGCCGGACGTCCCGCCGGAACTGCACGCCGAGACGAGCAGCGCGGCCGCGACGGCACCTGCGGCCAGGGCTGCACGACGGCGGGCGCGGGGCGCGGGGGTGGCGCGGGTGGCGCTGGTCGAGCGCTGGAGGGCTCGGTTCGAGCGCTGGGGGGCGCGGCTGGCGGCACTCATGTGAAAAGTTTCGCATGCCCGTTCTGGGGATCTTGCGCACCCCCCGTGCGGGCGGAAACCCGCATATCAGGCGGCGTTGCCGGGGCCCGTTCCGGTGGTGGAGTCCGTGTTCTTCAGGAAGGCGTTCCAGCCGCCGGTGGGTTCCTGCCCGACGTCCAGGGTGCGCAGCCGGTCCAGCACCTCGGGTTTCTGCACGTCCAGCCAGTCGGTGAACTGCCGGAAGGAGACGAGCCTCACGTCGCCGCCCTTCTCCTTCTCCCGCGCGATGTGCTTGAGCGCCTCCTCCACGGCGTCCATGTAGATGCCGCCGTTCCACTGCTCGAAGTGGTTGCCGACGAAGAAGGGCGCCCGGTTCGTCTCGTATGCACGCCGGAAGCCGGATATGTACGCCTGTGCCGCCTGCCGTCGCCAGCCAGGGTGGCGGTGGGCGGGCGCGTTGGTCGAGTTGAGGGACTGGTTGGCGAGCATGTTGTAGTCCATCGACAGGACCTCGAAGGAACGCCCGGGGAACGGTATCTGCTGGAGGGGGAGGTCCCATATGCCCTGCTTCTTCGACGGCCAGACCTGGCGTCCGCCCGGTGAGGAGGCGTCGTAGCGCCAGCCGAGCTCACGGGCGACGGGCAGCAGGTTGTCCTGGCCGAGCAGACAGGGCGTACGGCCGCCGACCAGTTCCTTGTCGTAGTCGAAGGGCAGGGACTCCAGGTCGGTCCAGCCGGAGTTGGTCCGCCACTCCTTCACGAACGACGTGGCCTGCGCTATCTCGCTGCGCCACTGCCGCGGCGTCCAGTGGCCGACGCTGCCGGAGCCGGCGCAGAAGTGACCGTTGAAGTGGGTGCCGATCTCGTGGCCCTCCAGCCACGCCCGGCGGAGGTTCTTCAGCGTGTCCCTGATGTGGTCGTCGGTGAGGTAGCCGATGTCGGAGGCGCCGCGCGGGTTGTTCGGCGGGTCGTAGAGCCGCTTCTTCGACTCGGGGAGCAGGTACAGGCCCGAGAGGAAGAAGGTCATGTGGGCGCCGTGCTCCCTGGCGAGGTCCAGGAAGCGCGGGAAGAGCCCGTTGCCGACCTCGCCGGCGCCGTCCCAGGAGAAGACGACGAACTGCGGCGGGGTCCGCCCCGGCTCCAGCGGCACCGGCCGTTCCGGCTGGTGGGGCTGTGGGCCGGTGAAGGAGGTGGAGCCGTCACCGATCGGACGCGCCGTCTTCGACGGCTCCGCCCGCCCGGGACGGTCGCCACCGGGACGATCACCGCCGGGGCGGGACCCGCCGGTGCCGCCCGCGCCGTCCGGGTCCGTACGGCCGCCGCAGCCGGCCAGCGGGACGGCGGCGGCGGCCCCCGCGCCGAGCCCGATCATTCCTCTACGAGTGAGCGCGCGCATGACATCCCCGATCGTCGCGTCCTCCGGTGGTCACTCACTCAGAGGACGCGACGAACACGGGGGTTCCCGTCCCGTGCGAAGGTTCGGCAACGAAAGCCCGCCGGCGTCACGCGCCGAAGGCCTTGCCCTTCCCCTTCACCGGCTTGGCGCCGGCCAGCAGATGCGCGGGGACGAGATCGCGGGCCGGCTCGCTGTAGCCGACGGAGACGATCCGGTCGCCCTGGTAGGTGAACGTGGTCAGGGAGGCGAGCGTGCACTGCCGCTTGCGCGGGTCGTGCCACAGCCGCCGCCGCTCGACGTAGGACCGCACGATCCAGATCGGCAGCTGGTGGCTGACCAGCACCGCCTCGTGGCCGCGCGCCGCGTCCCGGGCCGCGTCCAGCGCGCCCATCATGCGGACGACCTGGTCGACGTACGGCTCGCCCCAGGACGGCTTGAACGGGTTGACGACGTGCCTCCAGTTGCCCGGGCGGCGCAGCGCGCCGTCGCCGATGCCGAAGGTCTTGCCCTGGAAGACGTTGTCGGCCTCGATCAGCCGCTCGTCGGTGGCGATGTCCAGGCCGCGCGCCTTGGCGATCGGCTCGGCCGTCTCCTGCGCCCGCTCCAGCGGGGAGGCGCCGACGTGCACGATGTCGCGGGGGGCGAGGTGCTCGGCGACCCGGTCGGCCATGCGCCGGCCCAGCTCGGAGAGGTGGTAGCCGGCCAGACGGCCGTAGAGGATGCCGTCCGGGTTGGCGACCTCGCCGTGCCGCATCAGGTGGACGACGGTCAGCTCGTCGTTCTTCTTCACGGCGCTCACGCGGTCGCCTCCGCCGCCGCTCGGGCCGCCGCCGGGAGGGCGTCGGCGATCCGCTGGAGGGCCCGCTCGTCGTGCGCGGTGGAGACGAACCAGGACTCGAACGACGACGGCGGCAGGTAGACGCCGTTCGCCAGGAGCGAGTGGAAGAAGGCGGTGAAGCGGAACGACTCCTGCGCCTTGGCGTCCTCGTAGTCGCGCACCGGGGAGTCGGTGAAGAAGACCGAGAACATGTTGGAGGCGTTCTGCAGCGTGTGCGCGACCCCCTCCTTGGTCAGCGCCTCCGACACGAGCGCCTGGATCCGCGCCGACACGGCGTCGACCTTCTCGTAGGCGGCGTCGTCGAGCAGCCGCAGCTGGGCGAGCCCGGCGGCGGTGGCGACGGGGTTCCCGGAGAGCGTTCCGGCCTGGTAGACGGGCCCGGCCGGGGCGAGGTGCGCCATGACGTCGGCGCGCCCGCCGAAGGCCGCGGCCGGGAAGCCGCCGCCCATCACCTTGCCGAAGGTCATCAGGTCGGGCCGGACGCCGTCGACGCCGTACCACCCGGCGCGGCTGGTACGGAACCCGGTCATGACCTCGTCGGAGATGTACAGCGCGCCGTTCGCGGCGCACGCGTCCTTGAGCCCCTGGTTGAAGCCGGGCAGCGGCGGTACGACGCCCATGTTGCCCGGCGACGCCTCGGTGATCAGGCAGGCGATCTCACCGGGGTGCGCGGCGAACGCGGCGTGCACGGCGTCGAGGTCGTTGTACGGCAGCACGATGGTGTCGCCGGCCTGGGCACCCGTGACGCCGGGGGTGTCCGGCAGCGCGAAGGTGGCGACACCCGAACCGGCCGAGGCGAGCAGGGAGTCGACGTGCCCGTGGTAGCACCCGGCGAACTTGATCACCTTGGTGCGCCGGGTGAACCCGCGGGCGAGGCGGATCGCCGACATGGTGGCTTCCGTCCCGCTGGAGACGAGCCGCACCTGCTCCAGCGGCTCGATCCGGGCGACCATCTCCTCGGCGAGGGCGACCTCGCCCTCGCCGGGCGTGCCGAAGGACGTACCGCGCGCGACGGCCTCCTGTACGGCGGCGATCACCTCGGGGTGCGCGTGGCCGAGGATCATCGGCCCCCAGGAGCAGACGAGATCGACGTACTCCCGGCCGTCGGCGTCGGTCAGGTAGGGACCGCTGCCGGACACCATGAACCGGGGCGTGCCGCCGACGGCGCGGAAGGCGCGCACCGGTGAGTTCACGCCACCGGGAGTGACGGCCGCGGCACGATCGAACAGCGCCTGCGAGGCTTGGGCTTCGTACGAATATGGCAGTTCGCTCATGACCTGCGACTTCTCCGACCTTCTCCGACGTCCCGGGTCCTCCGGGCTGCGGGTGCGTGTGACTTGTTCAGGGTAGGCCAGGGGCGGCCTCCGGCATCGGGCCCCCGATCCGCCGCGATCTGCGAAACTGACGTCTGATACACACAGCTCACACGGCCGGGGCGGCCGGAGGCTGCGAAGATCCCGCGGGCAGATGTTTCACCGCACGTTTCGGCGGGCGGCCGTGGGGGAGGTCACTGACACGATGATCGGGTTGCGCGGCGGGGGCCACGCGTCCTAGAAAAGCAGTCGGGTGGAGATATGCATCGCGGTGGCGGACTGGGCGAGGGGACCGATGACCTGGGTCCTCGACGCGCCCGGCGGGGAAGGCACCGGCGAGAGGCGGAGAACGCGGACAACGCGGACGAGACACGCCGGGTACGCGGTGTACCGGGCGAGTCCGAGCGGATCGACCGGCACAACGGCCCCCTGCGCGGGGCGGGGAGCGGGAATGGTGGTCGGGTGGGGGTGACGTACAAGTACTTCGGCGCGCCGGACGGCGCCACCGCGGCCCGCGTCCCGATCTCGATGCGCCCCGAGGAACTCGGCGGCGACGAACTCGGCATGAACGGCATGTTCACCAAGATCAAGCCGGAAACCATGGCCGCGATGGTCCTCACGGGCATCGAGGGCGTCCCCCTGCACAAGGTCCCGCCGCTGGAACTGGTCGTCCTGCACCCGGACTACGCGGTCGTGAAGCTCCCCATGACGGTCGTCGACCCCCTGCGCGGCATAGGCGAGGAGGCGGTCGGCGCGGCGGCGTTCATCTGGTCGACGGTCCCGGACCGCGGCGGCCCGCGGGACGCGTTCAACGTGTACCAACTGCTCCACGAGTGGCAGGACTTCAGCCACCGGCTGCATGAGGCGGGGCATCAGGCGTACTGCCTGGTCTGGCCCTGATCCGGGTTCTTGCGGGTGGCGGGCGGGTTTTCGGGCTCGGCCACGCCGGCCGGTCACCGCGGCCATGGACCGGGCCGCCGTCCCGCAGACGCCCCACCGACGCCCCACCGACGCCCCGAGAAGGTCGGGAAGCCCCCGCGTGTCACGTCCTCGCGGGGGCTTCCCTCATTCCGCCTGCCGTCGTGAAGGGTGAGAAGACGATCACGAGGCAGGACGTCTCAGGTGGCTTCAGGTGACTCAGGCAGCTCAGGTGGCTCGGGGAGCCAGGAGCAGTACGTCCGTACGGGCCTTGGCTGCCTCGTAACGCCGGGCCACGTCCTGCCAGTTGACGACGGCCCACATGGCGTCGATGAAGTCGACCTTCTGGTTCTTGTACTGCAGGTAGAAGGCGTGCTCCCAGGCGTCGAAGACCAGGATCGGGACGGAGCCCTGGCCCACGTTGCCCTGGTGGTCGTAGACCTGCTCGACGATCAGGCGCCCGCTCAGCGGCTCGTACGCCAGCACGCCCCAGCCGGAGCCCTGCGTGGTCGCGGCGGCCTTGGTGAGCTGCGCCTTGAAGCCCGCGAACGAGCCGAAGGACTCGGCGATCGCGTCCGCCAGCTCGCCCACGCCGTCCTTCTCCAGCGGCTCGCCGCCGCCGTCGCCGGTCATGTTGTGCCAGTAGATCGAGTGCAGGATGTGGCCGGAGAGGTGGAAGGCCAGGTTCTTCTCCAGGCCGTTGACCGAACCCCACTGCTCCTTGTCCCGCGCCTCGGCGAGCTGCTCCAGCGTGTCGTTGGCGCCCTTGACGTACGCCGCGTGGTGCTTGTCGTGGTGCAGCTCGATGATCTGCGGACTGATGACCGGCTCGAGCTCCGAGTAGTCGTAGGGGAGCTCCGGGAGCGTGTACACCGCCATGTCCAGCATCCTCCGATGTTATTGCAACCAATGTGCAACTGCATGCTAGCGGCATAAGCGGGGATTGCCGATCGAATGCCGGCCATCATGGAGTGAGGATATGGACGTCACGTTCATTTCCATGCTTATATGTACGCGACGTTCATTTGGGGGCCTTGAAGGGAGAACACCATGAGCACCTCCACCACCGACCGCGTCGCACTGGTCACCGGCGGATCGGGCGGCATCGGCCGTGCCGTGGCCGAGCGGCTCGCCCAGGACGGGCTCGCGGTCGCCGTGCACTACGCGGGGAACCGGGCCAGGGCCGAGGAGACCGTGGCCGCGATCACCGCCGCCGGCGGCCGGGCCGTCGCGGTGGGAGGGGATGTCGCCGACGAGAACGCGATGAGCGCGGCGTTCGACGCGGTCGAGTCGGCCTTCGGCGGCGTCGACGTGGTCGTGAACACCGCCGGGATCATGATCCTGGCGCCGATCGCTACGTTCGACCTCGCCGACCTGGACCGGATGCACCGCACGAACATCCGCGGCACCTTCGTGGTGGCCCAGCAGGCGGCGCTGAAGGTCCGGCCGGGCGGCGCGATCGTCAACTTCTCGACCTCGGTGGTCCGCACCCAGCTGCCGTCCTACGGCGCCTACGTCGCCAGCAAGGCCGCGGTCGAGGGCCTGACCCTCACGCTGGCCCGTGAGCTGCGCGGCCGGGACATCACCGTCAACGCCGTCGCGCCAGGCCCCACCGCCACCCCGCTGTTCCTGGACGGCAAGGACGACGCCACCGTCGCGAACTTCGCCGAGGCGACCCCGCTGGAGCGGCTGGGCCGGCCCGGGGACATCGCCGAGGCCGTCTCGTTCCTCGCCGGTCCCGCGCGCTGGGTCAACGGCCAGGTCCTCTACGCCAACGGCGGCCTCGCCTGACCTCCCTGCCCCCGCCCTCCCGCCGGCCCACCCCTGGCTCCCACCCCGGCTCACACTCCGGCTCGCCCTCCTTGGTCCGAGGAGGTCTCGGTGACCGCCGACCGCGTCCGCCGTGCATTCCTCACCCGCATCGGCCTCGCCGACCTGCTCACCCTCCACCGCCGGCAGCCGGGACCGGGACGGGGACGCGGAGTGCCCTCGGCCCTCCCCCTCCCGGCTCCCCTCACCACCGAGGCCACCCCTCACGATGACCACCACCGCACGGACAACATCGGCGACGGGTTGATCGCGAGCCGGCGCATCGCCCCGTGACACCGGTGACACCGGGCGCCCGCCGCCAGATCCCGCAGCTCGTGGACGAGCCATTCCACCTCGACACCGAGGCGGCGCGGCGGAGCCGCCGCTCCACACCGGCTCGACCGCGGGCGGCGCCCTCGGGGAGACTGGCATGATCCCGGAAACCGAGCAGGAGCACACGTGGTGAACAAGGCGAACGGTCCCGCCGCCAGGGAAGGCACCGGCCGCGGACGGGGGCGCCGGCCCGCGGACGAGGTCCGGGCGGACGTCCTGCGCACCGTCGGCGAGCTGCTGCTCACCGAAGGCATCGCCGACCTCACCTTCGAACGCGTCGCCAGGACGTCGGGCGTCAGCAAGACCACCCTGTACAAATGGTGGCCCTCCAAGGGGGCCCTCGCCCTGGACGGCTACGTGCACGCCGTCCAGGAAACGCTCGCCTTCCCCGACACCGCGGACATCCGCGCCGACCTGCTCACCCAGCTGCGCGCCTTCGCCCACGTCATGACGGAGACCCCGGGCGGGCGCGTACTGACCGAGCTGATCGGCGAGTCACAGACGGACCAGGACCTGGCCACCGCCTACCGCGAGGTGTACTCGTCGCACCGGCGCCGGCTCGCGGTGGAACGCCTCCACCGCGCCCAGGAACAAGGTCAGATCCGCGCCGACATCGACGTACAGGTCCTCGTCGACCAGCTCTGGGGCGCCGTCTACCACCGGCTGCTCATCCCCGACGAACCGGTCACCGACGCCTTCGTCACCGCGCTCGTCGGCAACCTCCTGGACGGTGTCCGCCCGGCCTAGGCGGCCATCGGGTGCTCAACGGCGGTACGCGGCCGTCGCGCTCCCGACGAAGGAGTGGACCAGCGGGTTGGTGTCGCCCTCGTTCCACACCGCCACCACACGGCTCGGCGCCATGTCGGTCAGCGGCACCACGGCCAGCTCCGCGGGCAGGTCGTGTCCGAGCGGGGCCACCCCGACCGTGCCATTCCACAGCACCGCCTGCAGACATTCCTGGACGACGCGCACCACCGGGCCCTCGCGCGGCTCGCCGCCGTGCCAGTACGACTGCCAGACCGGGTCGGTCCCCCGCGGGAACCGGAACCAGTGGCGGCCGCCGAGGTCGGCCAGCCGCAGCCGGTCGCGGCGGGCCAGCGGATCGTCGGCGCGCAGCACCGCACCCACCGGATCGGAACGCAGCTCACGCACGGTCAGCACGGTCTCGTCGAACGGCGCCCGGGTCAGGGCGACATCGACCAGTCCGGCGCGCAGCCCGCACGTCGGATCGGTCAGGTCGGTGTCACGGACGCGGATGTCGACACCGGGGTGGCTCCGGCGGTAGGCGGCGGCCAGCCTGGTCGCTCCCGGGTCGGTGCCGTCGCCCAGGATGCCGACGGTGAGGGTCGCGCCACCGGCCGCCGCGGTCACGCGTCCGCGGAGGCGGTCGGCCCGGTCGAGCAGGGCCCGCGCCTCGTCGAGCAGCAGCGCGCCCACCGGGGTGAGCGTGACACCGGCGGGCGAGCGGACGAACAGCGGGCCACCGACCTCGGCCTCCAGCCGCTTGATCGCCCGGCTCAGCGGCGGCTGGCTCATGTGCAGCCGGGTGGCGGCCCGGCCGAAGTGGAGCTCCTCGGCGACGGTCACGAAGTAGCGCAGGGTACGTAGCTCCACGCTGCCACGATATCCACGGGGTATCGGCGGCGCGGAACAGGTCTTGGACAGGCGCGGGGCCCCGGCGGTGCACTCGGGGCATGACCGACGCAGCGCAGACCGGCGAACCGCCGACCCCCACCGCCGTACGGGCGGCCGGACCCGCCCGCCCTCCGGTGGTGACCGCCCCGGGAACCGACGGATCGCCCGCAGCCGGTGGCCGGGGAGGGCACTCGTGAACATCGCCTACTGGACCGTCGCCGGGCTGCTCGCCCTCTTCTACTCCTACTCGGGCGCGATGAAAGTGCTCCGCAGCCGCGATCGGCTCCGCCCGATGATGGCCTGGGTCGACCGCATGCCCCTGCCCGCCGTCAGAGCGCTGGGTACGGTCGAACTCCTGGGCGCGGCGGGCCTGATCCTGCCGCCGCTGACCGGCATCGCCCCCTGGCTGGCACTGACCGCGGCCATCGGCTTCGTACTCCTGCAGACCGGCGCGATCGCCGTCCACCTGACCGGCGAGGACCGCCGGATCACCCTCAACGTCGTCCTCATCACCACCGCGGCCCTGCTCACCTGGCCGGCCACCACCTGGCTCTGAACGGCCTCCGGCGCGAGACGGCGCGGGGCCCGGCGCCCGCCGCGACCCCGCAGCCGCACACGTCCCTCTCCGCGCTCACCCCTCACCCGACCGGCCGCCCACCCCCCTTCCTCGCTCCCGCCGTGTCGGCGGCCGGACCGTACGATGGCCGGGTGAGCAGGAGCACCCGATCAAGCAGCCGCCCGGCCGGGCGGCTGTTCGTGGTGCTGGTGATGGCGGTGCTGGCCGGTGTGCTCGGCATGCACGGCCTCGCGCCCGACGGGGTCCCGGCGGCGCACTCGGGTGCCGGTCATGCGGGGATGACGGCGGACCGTGCCGTGCACGCGGACGCGGACTGCGCGCACACGGAGGGCGGACCGGGGCATCTCGATCACGCCGACGGGGCGTGCGCGGCGGCCGGGACGAGTTCGACGTACACGCCCCCGGCGCCGGCGAGCGCATCCCTGGACGCTCCCGCCGCCCCCGCGCGCACCACGGCGGATGCGAGGGCGCCCCGCGACGGGCGGGCCCCGCCCGACCTCTCCGAGCTGCAACTCCTGCGGATATAGAGCGGCCCGCACGGCACCCCGCACCCGGCGGCGCCGGTGACGGGTGCCGTGCTCGCGCACGCCCGCACACCCGCACATCCGCTCGCACCGCGCGCCCCGAACGGCGCGCGGGAAGGAGTTGCACCACCATGATCCGCAATCGTTCGATCGTCCGCCGCGCTGTCGCCGTGGTCGCCGCCGGTACGGCCGCCCTCGTCCTGGCCGCCTGCGGCGGTGGCGGAGACGGCTCCGGCGCGGCCGGTCACGGCGGCCACGACGCCACCGGCTCGCCGTCCGCTACCGCGCCCTCCGCGACCGCGTCGGCCTCGCAGGGGCGGCACAACGCCGCCGACGTGGCCTTCGCCCAGGGGATGATCCCCCATCACCGCCAGGCCGTGGAGATGGCCGGCCTCGCGCCCGACCGGGCCCGGTCGGCCGAGGTGAAGAAGCTCGCCGAGGACATCAAGAAGGCCCAGGCCCCGGAGATCAGGACGCTGTCCGGCTGGCTGACCTCGTGGGGCGAGGAGGTGCCGGCCGAGGGCGCCCCGGACCACTCCGCACACGAAGCACATGGCACACACGGCACGCACGGCATGGACAGCATGGACGGCATGATGACGGAGAAGGAGATGAGCGACCTCGGGAACGCCTCGGGCGAGGCGTTCGA
The DNA here is from genome assembly GCF_007829875.1 of Streptomyces capillispiralis. Taxonomy (NCBI): domain Bacteria; kingdom Bacillati; phylum Actinomycetota; class Actinomycetes; order Kitasatosporales; family Streptomycetaceae; genus Streptomyces; species Streptomyces capillispiralis. Next base: position 3,516,697 of record NZ_VIWV01000001.1, read on the forward strand.
CACCGCCTTCCTGGAGATGATGATCAGGCACCACGAAGGCGCGGTCGAGATGGCGAAGGCCGAGCGGGCCGACGGTGCCCACGGTCCGGCCATGACGATGGCCGGCCGGATCATCACCTCGCAGAGCGCCGAGATCGAGCAGATGGAGCAGCTGCTCGGCCGGGGCTGATCCCTTTCCCCACTCCGGGTGCGGGGCGGGCGCCGGTGGTGCCCGCCCCGTGCCGTTCCGGCCGTTCGTCGACTTTCGGAATACCCCCGGGGGGTATATTGTTGGAGTCGTGGGGCCGCTGATGGTCCCCGTGGGACGCCGAATGGGGATGAAGGTCATGGACCACGACTCACACCACTCCGCTACCGCACACGACCACTCCGCCCGGGCAGGCGACCACGGCCACGGCGGGCACGACGGCGGCCACGACGGCCAGGGCGCGCGCGGTGCCTCCTGGTCGACGGCCGTGAAGGCGACGCTGCACTGCCTCACCGGGTGCGTCATCGGCGAGATCCTCGGCATGGTCATCGGCACCGCCCTGCTCTGGGGCAACGTGCCGACGATGATCCTCGCCATCACCCTGGCCTTCGTCTTCGGCTACTCCTTCACCCTCTTCGCGGTGGTGCGCGCCGGGCTCTCCCTGAAGGCCGCGGTCAAGGTGGCGCTGGCCGCCGACACCGTCTCCATCGCGGTGATGGAGCTGGTCGACAACGCCATCATCGCGCTGACGCCGGGCGCGATGGACGCGCACCTGTCGGACGGGCTGTTCTGGTCGGCACTGCTCGGCGGCTTCGTCGTGGCGTTCGTGATCACCACGCCGGTCAACAAGTGGATGATCGGGCGGGGCAAGGGCCACGCCGTGGTCCACGCCTATCACTGAGCCCCTCCCCCACCTTCGTCCGTTCGCAGGTCACAGCGGGGCGGCCCCTCGATCGCCGGGGGCCGCCCCGCTGTGTGCGTGCCCCCTCGGCACTCCGTCCGGTGACCGCTTCCCGCACTTGATACCGATACCCCCAGGGGGTATACATGGACGCCAGGTACCCCCCAGGGGTAGGGCGAGCCACATGCGCCGCCCCGCCCGTCACGCCGATCAGCCCGAGGAGCAGTGATGACCACCACGGTCCCCGACACAGCCGAGGTCGAACTCGCCATCGGCGGCATGACCTGCGCCTCGTGCGCCGCCCGGATCGAGAAGAAGCTCAACCGGATGGACGGGGTCACCGCCACCGTCAACTACGCGACGGAGAAGGCCAAGGTCAGCTACGCCGGCGGCGTGTCCGTCCCCGATCTGATCGCCACCGTGGAGGCGACCGGGTACACGGCGCGCGAGCCCGAGCCGGTCCGGTCCCGGCCCGCGGCCGGTACGGAGGCCGCCGTACCGGACGACGAGCTGCTGCCGCTGCGGCAGCGGCTGGTCACCGCCACGCTGCTGGCCGTGCCGGTCATCGCGATGGCGATGGTGCCGGCGTTGCAGTTCACGTACTGGCAGTGGCTGTCCCTCACCCTCGCGGCCCCCGTCGTCACCTACGCGGCGTGGCCCTTCCACAAGGCGGCCCTCACCAACGCCCGGCACGGCGCCGCCACCATGGACACGCTGATCTCGGTCGGCACCTCGGCGGCGTTCCTGTGGTCGCTGTGGGCGCTGTTCTTCGGCACCGCGGGCACGCCCGGCATGACCCACCCCTTCGAGCTGACCATCGCCCGCGGTGACGGCGCCGGGAACATCTACCTGGAGGCCGCCGCGGGGGTCACCGCCTTCATCCTCGCCGGGCGCTACTTCGAGGCCCGTTCCAAGCGCCGGGCCGGTGCCGCGCTGAGGGCGCTGCTGGAGCTGGGCGCCAAGGACGTCACCGTGCTGCGGGACGGGCGTGAGGAGCGGATCCCGGCGGGGGAGCTGAAGACCGGTGACCGTTTCCTCGTCCGTCCCGGCGAGAAGATCGCCACCGACGGCACCGTCGTCGAGGGCAGCTCGGCCGTCGACGCGTCGATGCTCACCGGCGAGTCCGTCCCCGCCGAGGTCGGCGTCGGGGACGCGGTCACCGGTGCGACGGTGAACGCGGGCGGCCGTCTGGTGGTGGAGGCCACCCGGGTCGGCGCCGACACACAGCTGGCCCGGATGGCGAAGCTGGTTTCGAGGACGCGCAGAACGGAAAGGCGCGGGCGCAACGGCTCGCCGACCGGATCTCGGCGGTCTTCGTCCCGGTCGTCATCGCGCTCGCCCTGGGAACCCTCGGCTTCTGGCTGGGCAACGGCGCGGGACTGTCCGCCGCGTTCACCGCCGCCGTGGCCGTCCTGATCATCGCCTGCCCCTGCGCCCTGGGCCTGGCCACCCCGACCGCGCTGATGGTCGGCACCGGACGCGGCGCCCAGCTCGGCATCCTGATCAAGGGACCCGAGGTGCTGGAGTCCACCCGCGCGGTCGACACCGTCGTCCTGGACAAGACCGGCACCGTCACCACCGGCCGTATGACCCTGCTGGCCGTGCACACCGCCGAGGGGACCGACGAGGCGGAGGTGCTGCGGCTCGCCGGTGCCCTGGAGCACGCCTCCGAGCACCCGGTCGCCCGGGCCGTGGCGGCGGGCGCCGCCGAGCGGGTCGGCGCCCTGCCCGTGCCGGAGGACTTCGCCGGCGTCCCGGGCCTGGGCGTGCAGGGGGTTGTCTACGGTCATGCCGTCCTCGTCGGCCGCGAGCAGCTGCTGCGGGAGTGGGCGATGGACCTGCCCGCGGACCTGGCCCGCGCCAAGGCCGCTGCCGAGGCCGCGGGCCGCACCGCGATCGCGGTCGCCTGGGACGGAGAGGCCAGGGCGGTCCTGGAGGTCGCCGACGCGGTCAAGGACACCAGTGCCGAGGCCGTCGCCCGGCTGCGGGCGCTGGGACTCACTCCGATCCTGCTCACCGGGGACAACAGGGCCGTCGCCGAGGCGGTCGCGGCGGAGGTCGGCATCGACGAGGTCATCGCCGAGGTGATGCCGCAGGACAAGGTCGACGTCGTGGAGCGGCTCCAGGGCGAGGGCCGTACGGTGGCGATGGTCGGCGACGGGGTCAACGACGCCGCCGCGCTCGCCCGGGCCGACCTCGGGCTGGCCATGGGCACCGGCACCGACGCGGCCATCGAGGCCGGCGACCTCACCCTGGTCCGCGGTGACCTGCGCGCCGCCGCCGACGCCATCCGGCTGGCCCGCCGGACCCTGGGCACCATCAAGTCCAACCTGTTCTGGGCCTTCGCCTACAACGTGGCCGCGCTGCCGCTCGCCGCGGCCGGACTGCTCAACCCGATGATCGCGGGAGCCGCGATGGCGTTCTCCTCGGTCTTCGTCGTCGGCAACAGCTTGCGGCTGCGGGGCTTCAAGGCCCTGAGCTGAGTCACCCCGGCGGGCCCCGGGACCCGGACCCCCAGACCTCCGGACCCCGGACCCCGGGGCCCCCGGGGCCCCCGGGCCCGCCCTCCCGCCCGCCCCTCCTCCCCTAACCGGTCAGTTCTCGAGAAGCGGGGGCGGGCCGGGCGCCCCTACCGTCGAAGGCATGGCATCCATCGACTTCGTCACCCTGGAGGTGGCCGACCCCGAGGCCGCCGCCCGCTTCTACGCCGACGCCTTCGGGCTCGACCCGTCACAGGTGCGGCTGCGTGCGTCCGACGCGCCGACGACCGGCTTCCGCGGCTTCACCCTGTCCCTCGTGGTGTCCCAGCCGGGCAACGTCGACGCGCTCTTCCGCGCCGCCCTCGACGCCGGCGCCACCCCGCTGAAGCCGGCGGCGAAGTCGCTGTGGGGCTACGGCGGCGTCGTCCGGGCGCCGGACGGCACGATCTGGCAGATCGCGACATCGGCGAAGAAGGACACCGGCCTGGCCGGCCGGGAGGTCGACGAGATCGTCCTGCTGCTGGGCGTCGAGGACGTGAAGGCGTCCCGGCAGTTCTACGTCGAACGGGGCCTCACCGTGGGCAAGAGCTTCGGCGGCAAGTACGTCGAGTTCGCCACCGGTCCGGGCACCGTCAAGCTCTCCCTCTACAAGCGCCGCGCGCTCGCCAAGGTCGCCGGTGTCCCCGCCGACGGCACCGGATCGCACCGCCTCGTGATCTCCGGCACCACCGGCCCGTTCAGCGACCCCGACGGGTTCGTGTGGGAGGCCGCCGCCGCGACGGGCTGACCCCACGGGCCGTACGACGACGGGGCCGGTCAGTCCAGTACGTGCCGCAGATAGGCCGCCGGGTCGGCGAGGTAGCGGCGCCAGTGGTCGACCAGCGCGAGGTCCTGCCAGGAGGTGCGGCGGATGCCGTGGTCGCCGACCTCGACGATGTCCGCGCCGGGCAGCGCGGTCAGCAGCGGGGAGTGGGTGGCGCAGATGACCTGCGCGCCGGCGGCGGTCAACTGGTCGAGGTGGCCGATCAGTTCGAGGCAGGAGGAGAAGGACAGGGCCGCTTCCGGCTCGTCCAGCACATACAGGCCCGGGCGCAGGAACTTGTCCCGGAACGCCGCCAGGAATCCCTCCCCGTGGCTGCGCCCGTCGGGGTCGAGCCCTTCCCGGCCGAGGGCGTCCAGGGCCGTTTCGGCACGCAGGAAGAAGCCCTGGCGGGCGGACCAGGACGTGAGCATCCGGCGGCCGCGCGGGGCGGCGTCGAACCGGATGCGTTCACCCAGTGCGGACTTCGTGCGGTGGCTCGCGTAACGCCATTCGTGCGAGCCGCCCCAGGGGTCCAGGCCGAAGCCCTCGGCGAGGGCCTCGACCAGGGTGGACTTGCCCGAGCCGTTCTCACCGACGACGAAGGTCACCGGGGCGGTGAAACGCAGCCCGCCGTCCAGGAGTTCGCGCACGCAGGGGACAGACCAGGGCCACTCCCCGGCGTCGTACGAGCCCGCGTGTGCGTACGCACGTTCGATGATCACGGGTCGAGTCTGCCACGAGGCGGACCGCGCCGTCGGCCCGCCGCGCCCGCTGCGCCCACCCGTCCTGCCGATCCCGCCGCGCCCACCCGTCCCGCCGGTCCCGCCCGTCCCGCCGGTCCCGCCGGTCCCGCCGTCACTTGGTGCCCACGGTCCGCAGCACCGTCAGCACCAGCGTCCGCGCGGCCTGTGCCGCCTCCCGCAGCGACACGTGCTCGCGCTCGCTGTGCGCCACCGCGATGTCCCCGGGGCCGTACTGCAGCGTCGGGATGCCGGCGCCGGCGTAGTGCCGCAGGTCGCTGCCGTACGTCGCCCCGCGCTGCCGGGGCCGCGGGCCGCCCGTCGCGTCGGCGTGCGCGGCGCCGACCACGTCCGCCAGGGGGTGCCCCTCGGGCAGCCGGCCGCTCGCGAACTGCCCGCCCGGCCAGCTCACCGCGGCCGGATGGTCCCGCAGCCACGGGTCGGCGGCGCACGCCCGCGCCACGCACCGCTCGAACGCGGCGCGCGCGTCGGCCGGGTCCTCGCCGAGCCGTACGCCGAAACGGCCCTCGGCGACCAGCAGATCGGGCACGCTGCTCGCCCAGTCCCCGGCACGCAGCGTGCCCACCGACAGGCCGTACGGGATCGGGTACTCGGCGAGCAGCGGGGCCGGGTCCCGGTTCCGCTCGGTCTCCAGCGCGGCCAGCGCCCGGTGCAGCGGCAGGTACGCGTCGACGGCGCTGACCCCCTGTTCGCGCGAACTGCCGTGCGCCGCCCGGCCGGGCACGGCGAGGCGGAACGTCAGCGCGCCCGCGTTGGCGGTGATCAGGGTGCCGGCGGTGGGCTCGGCGATGACGCAGGCGTCGCCGCGGTGGCCGCGCCGCAGCGTGCCGAACGCGCCGATGCCGCCGTCCTCCTCGCCGACGACGAAGTGCGCGGCGACCTGCCCGCGCAGCCGTATCCCGGCGGACCGTATCGCCGCGAGGGCGGCGAGGTGCGCGGCGAGCCCGGCCTTCATGTCGCAGGCCCCGCGCCCGTGCACCAGGTCCCCCGTCACCCGCGGCACGAACGGGTCACCGTCCCACGCGGCGGGGTCGCCCGGCGGTACGACGTCGACATGACCCTGGAGGATCAGGGTGGGCCCGTCACCGCCGTCGGGGGTGGTACCGACCAGCCCCCACGCCTCCTCCCGGGGCGCCTCCGTGCCCGGGAAGTCCGGGTCGGCGCGGAGCGCGGGCACATCCATCGACCACAGGTCGACGTCCATGCCGAGCCACTCCAGCCGCCCGGCCAGCTGATGCTGGAGCTCCGACTCGGCGGCGCTCCCGGTCACACTCGGCACCGCGATCAGCTCCAGCAGCGTCCGCCCCAGCGCCTCCTCGTCGACCGCCGCCAGCGCGGCGGCCTCCTCGTCCGTCAGCACGAGCCCTCCCTCAGCCGGTGGGCGGCGCCCTGCCGCCCCGCACGCATACCTGCGCACGCGGACCCTCCCCTACGCCTGGGGCCGGGCACCGGTTCCCGTGCCCATCCCGCCGCCCACCGTGAACCCCGTCACGGTCCCGCCGCCCTCGCGGCGGAAGGCGTACGGGGCACCGCCGTGGGCGAGGGCCACCTCCCGGACGATGGACAGGCCGAGGCCCGAGCCGGGCAGGGAGCGGGCGTCGGCGGCGCGGTAGAAGCGGTCGAAGACGCGGGTCAGGTCGTCGTCGGCGATGCCCGGCCCCCGGTCGCGCACCTCCACCCGCACCGTGCCCGGCCGGGCCGGGCCCGCGACGAGGATCTCGACGGGCGAGCGGCCGTCCCGGTCGAACTTGACGGCGTTCTCGACCAGGTTGGACAGCGCGCGGGTGAGCATGCCGGGCCGCCCGTGGGTGGTGGTGTCGCCGCTCGCGCTCACCAGGATCCGCCGCCCGGTGCGGCGCCGGGCCAGTCCGGCCACCTCCTCGGCGATGTCCGCGAGGTCGACCCGCCGCGGCGGCTCGGTGTCGGACTGTCCGGCCGCGAGGTCGACGAGCTCGTTGACGAGGTCGGTGAGTTCGCGGGCCTCCTGGGTGAGGTCGGCGACGAGCTCCTCACGGGTGCCGGGCGGGAGTTCGTCGATGCGGCGCAGCAGGGAGATGTTGGTGCGCAGGGAGGTGAGGGGGGTGCGCAGTTCGTGCCCGGCGTCCTGGACCAGCCGGCGCTGGTCCTCCTCGGACTGGGCGAGCCGGCCCAGCATCCGGTCGAAGGCGCGGCCGAGCCGGCCCACCTCGTCGTAGCCGGCGACGGGCACCTGGATGCCGAGCCGGCGGGTGCGGGCGACGTCCTCGGCGGCGTTGGTGAGGACGACCAGCCGGCGGGTGATGCGGCGGGCCAGCCACCAGCCGAACAGCCCGGCCCCGACCACCACCGCCGTCATCGTGATCAGGGTGCGCCGCTGGAGGGCCCGCAGCAGGTCCTCGGTGTTGCTGAACTCCTGCGCGATCTGCACCGCGCCCCGGCCGCCGCCCAGCGCGACGGTCGCCACGCGGTAGACGTCGTCGCCGACGTCGACGTCCGCGTGCTCGACGACCCGCCCGGCCGTGGCGGCGCCCGCGATGCGGCGGTCGGCGTCGACCACCGGCAGCCCGGGGTCGCCGGGGTCGAAGACACGGCCGTCCGGCCCGAGGACCTGCACGTCGGTGCGCGCGGGCCGCACCAAGTCGTGGCCGGGCGCGGCGGAGGAGAAGTCGACCGGCGCCATCCGGTTCTCCCGCACCTCGTCCCGTACGTCCCGCACCACCTCGTGGAACACGGACAGCTGGTCCACCCGCACCAGCCGGGCGGCCGCGCTGTACGACAGGATGCCGACCAGGACGGTGACGGTGGCGGTCACGGCGGCGAACGCGACGGCGAAGGTGGTGCCCAGGGACAGCAGCCGCAGCCGCCGGCGCGAGGCCGGCCGCCCGGGCGGGGGGCGCGTGCCGCCCGGGACGGCGCCGCCGGTCACTCAGCCCTCCCGGAGCACGTAACCCACGCCGCGCACCGTGTGGATCAGCTGCGGCGCGCCGGGCTCGTCCAGTTTGCGGCGCAGATAGCCGACGTAGACGGCGAGGTTCTTGGAGCCGGGGCCGAAGTCGTAGCCCCAGATGCGGTCGTAGACGGTGGCGTGCTCCAGGACGACACCGGCGTTGCGGATCAGCAGTTCGAGGAGTTCGAACTCGGTGCGGGTGAGCTCCAGCTCGCGCCCGCCCCGCCAGGCGCGGCGGGCCTGCGGGTCCATGCGCAGCCCGGCCGCCTCCAGGAACCGGCCGGAGGGATCCGGCCCGGGCTCCGGCGCGGGCGCGGGTGCGGGCGCGGGCGGGGGTTCGGGCGGGGCCGCCCGGCGCAGCAGGGCCCGGAGCCGGGCGAAGACCTCCTCGACGTCGAACGGCTTGACAACGTAGTCGTCGGCGCCCGCGTCCAGCCCGGCGATCCGGTCGGCGGTCTCCACCAGCGCCGTCAGCATCAGCACGGGGGTGCGGTCGCCCTCGGCGCGCAGCACCCGGCACACCTGGAGGCCGTCGATGCCGGGCATCATCACGTCCAGCACCAGCACGTCGGGCCGGCTGCGGTGAACCTGCGCGAGGGCCTCGACGCCGTCGGCGACGGCCGTGACCCGGTAGCCCTCCAGGGTCAGGGCACGCTCCAGGGCGTTGCGGATGGCGCGGTCGTCTTCGGCGAGCAGAACGGTGTGCGGCACGCCCCCAGTCTGCCAACCGCACCCCCACCCCGGCCCCGGCGTCCGACACCGGGGCCGGCTTCTTACTCCGCTCTCACCCGGAGGCCGCGGCTCGGGCGACGGGCCGCGGCTCTCAGCCGGTCGGCCGCAGCGCGGCCAATCGTTCCTCGAACGGCACGACCTCCTCGAAGGAGTCCCGCCGGGGCTGCGGGCGGCCGGTGGACAGCCCCGCCATCAGCGCCGCCAGTTCCCCGGCCGCGCGCTCGATCCGCCCGTCCAGCCCCTCGGCGCCCCAGTCCTCGGAGGCGGCGTAGACGCCGGTGGGGACGACGACGGCCTTGAGGTAGGAGAAGAGGGGACGCAGCGCGTGGTCCAGCACGAGGGAGTGCCGGGCGGTGCCGCCGGTCGCGGCGATCAGCACCGGCTTGCCCGCGAGGGCGTCCGGGTCGCTGACGCTCAGCGCGTCGAAGAACGACTTGAACAGCCCGCTGTACGACGCCGAGAACACCGGCGTGACCACGATCAGCCCGTCGGCGCCGGCCACCGCGTCGAACGCGTCGGCCAGCGCTCCCGCCGGGAAACCGCTGGTGAAGGTGTGGGCGATCTCCACGGCGAGGTCGCGCAGCTCGATCACCCGGACGTCGGCCGGGCCGGGTTCCGGGGCGGTCGCGGCCGGGGCGGCAACCGCGGCCAGCCGGTCGCCGAGCAGCCGGGTGGAGGACGGCACGCTCAGTCCGGCGGACACGAGGACGAGCTTCATGCCCGCACCCCTTCCTTCTCCTTGGCGGTGGCCAGCAGCGAGCTGTGGGTGGGCGCGTCCGGCACGGTCGCGGGGCGGTTCCTGGCGAACTCCTCGCGCAGCACCGGCACGACCTCCTCGCCGAGCAGGTCCAGCTGCTCCAGCACGGTCTTCAGGGGCAGCCCGGCGTGGTCCATCAGGAACAGCTGGCGCTGGTAGTCACCGGCGTACTCGCGGAACGACAGCGTCTTCTCGATGACCTGCTGCGGGGAACCCACGGTCAGCGGGGTCTGCTCGGTGAACTCCTCCAGCGAGGGCCCGTGCCCGTAGACCGGCGCGACGTCGAAGTACGGGCGGAACTCGCGCACCGCGTCCTGCGAGTTCTTCCGCATGAACACCTGCCCGCCGAGTCCGACGACCGCCTGCTCGGGGGTGCCGTGGCCGTAGTGGGCGTAGCGGGCCCGGTACAGCTCGATCATGCGCTTGGTGTGGTCGGCCGGCCAGAAGATGTTGTTGTGGAAGAAGCCGTCGCCGTAGTACGCGGCCTGCTCGGCGATCTCCGGGGAGCGGATCGAGCCGTGCCAGACGAACGGCGGTACGCCGTCCAGCGGACGGGGCGTGGAGGTGAAGCCCTGCAACGGCGTGCGGAACTTGCCCTCCCAGTCGACGACGTCCTCGCGCCACAGCCGGTGCAGCAGGGCGTAGTTCTCGACGGCGAGGTTGATGCCCTGGCGGATGTCCTGGCCGAACCAGGGGTAGACCGGTCCGGTGTTGCCGCGGCCCATCATCAGGTCCACCCGGCCGTCGGCCAGGTGCTGGAGCATCGCGAAGTCCTCGGCGATCTTCACCGGGTCGTTGGTGGTGATCAGGGTGGTGGAGGTGGAGAGGATCAGCCGCTCGGTGCGGGCGGCGATGTAGCCGAGCATGGTGGTCGGCGAGGACGGCACGAACGGCGGGTTGTGGTGCTCGCCGGTGGCGAAGACGTCCAGGCCCACCTCCTCGGCCTTCAGCGCGATGGCGACCATGGCCTTGATCCGCTCGCGCTCGGTCGGCGTACGCCCCGTGGTCGGGTCGGGCGTGACATCCCCGACGCTGAAGATCCCGAACTGCATGGCCGCTCACCCTCCAGGTTGTTGACGGTTCAACTATACCCCTGGAACGGCTCCCCGCCCCCACCTATTCCCCACCCCCGGGCCCGCCCGCCGCACGGCCGGAGCGCGTGGCGCCCGCGCGTTACGGCGCCCCGGCCGCACCCGACCGCAGCCGGGCGGCCTCCCGCGCACCGAACTCCGTCGTACGCCTCATGTGATCGATGAACAGCGCCAGTTCCGACTCGTCCAGGTCGTCGAAGAGCGCCGCCCAGCCACCGCCGACCCGGTCCCACACCCGCCCGAACTCGGCGGCCCTCTCCGGCACCGTCGCCACCAGCACCAGCCGCCGGTCGTCCGCGTCCCGCTCCCGCACCACGTACCCCGCCCGCTCCAGCCGGTCCACCAGCCGCGTCGCCGACCCGGTCGTCAGCCCCGTCAGCTCCGCGACCCGCCCCGTCGTCACCGGGCCGCCCTCCAGCGTCAGCAGGTTCAGACACTGCAGATCGGTCGGGTGCAGCCCCAGATGATCGGCGAGGGCCTGGTTGAACAGGGCGTACGAGGCCATGTACCGCCGGGACACCACGGCCAGCTCCGCCATCAGCCGCTCCCGCCCGCTCACCGGCATCCCGCGCCTCCTCGTCCGTCGGCCACGGCTCGATGTATCCCCGACCCGGCCCGCCCCAGGCGCCGTCCATCAGGTGACGTGCGGCGGCCCGGGTGACGTGTAGCAGCCCAGGCGACGTGCGGCGCCCCGGCGGGCCCGTGCCAAGCTGCGCACATGCTGATCCTCCGCTCCGCCGCCCTGTTCGTCCTCGCCGCCCTGCTGGAGATCGGCGGCGCCTGGCTGGTCTGGCAGGGCGTGCGCGAACAGCGCGGCTGGATGTGGGCGGCGGGCGGCGTCCTCGCCCTCGGCGCCTACGGCTTCGTCGCCACCTTCCAGCCCGACGCCCACTTCGGCCGCGTCCTCGCCGCGTACGGCGGCATCTTCGTCGCCGGGTCGATCCTGTGGGGCGTCGTCGCCGACGGCTACCGCCCGGACCGGTGGGACATCACCGGCGCGCTGGTCTGCCTCGCCGGCATGGCCGTGATCATGTGGGCCCCGCGCAACGGCTGAACGGCCGGCGGCCTCACGCCACCGTCTCCGGCAGCAGCCCCAGCTGTTCGAGGAAGGCCAGCTGGTCGAAGTAGAGCCGGTAGCTGACGATCCTGCCGTCCTCCACCGTGGCCAGATCCACCCCGCGGATCCGGACCTCCTTCCCCGTCGCCGGCACGGACTCCCCGTCCGGCGACACCAGCGGCCCGGTGTTCCTGCCGCTGAAGTACCCCTCGTCGATCGCGGTGCTGCCGACCTCGAACGAGTGCAGCGACTCGTAGCGGGCGTCCGGCACGGCCGTCGTGATCTGCCGCCAGTACTCGACGATCTCGTCCCGCCCGTGCAGCTCACCGGCCTCGGGCGTGTGGGCGACGGCGTCCGGCGCGAACAGGTCCGCCACCACCGCCAGATCCTTCCGCACGGTGACCGCCTCGGTGAGCCGGTCCATGACCTCGCGCGCCTGTCCCATGATCCACCTCCTGCCCCGGAGGACCACCCGTCCCATTCTCGCACCGGGCCACCGCCCCCGCCGCCGCCCGCCCGGCCCGCCTATGCTGGCGCGACGGAGCCCCACCGCACCGACCGCCCGTACCCGCCGCCCCAGGAGCAGCCCATGGCCACCGCCGCACCGTCCGCCGCGTCCCGTATCGCCGTCGTCACGGGTGCGAGCAGCGGGATCGGTGCCGCCACGGCCCGCCGGCTCGCCGAGGCCGGGTACCGCGTCGTCCTCACCGCCCGCCGCAAGGACCGCATCGAGGCGCTCGCCGAGGAGCTCACCGCGGCCGGCCACTCGGCCGCCGCGTACCCGCTCGACGTCACCGACCGCGCGGCCGTCGACGAGTTCGCCACCGCGTTCAAGACCGTCGGCGTCCTCGTCAACAACGCCGGTGGCGCACTCGGCGCCGACCCGGTCGCCACCGGCGACCCGGAGCAGTGGCGCACCATGTACGAGACGAACGTCCTCGGCACCCTCCACATCACCCAGGCCCTGCTGCCCAAGCTCGACGCGAGCGGCGACGGCACGGTCGTGGTCGTCTCCTCCACCGCCGGCCACGCCACCTACGAGGGCGGCGCGGGCTACGTCGCCGCCAAGCACGCCGAGCACGTCCTCGCCGAGACCCTGCGCCTGGAGATCGTCGGCCGCCCGGTGCGCGTCATCGAGATCGCGCCCGGCATGGTCAGGACCGACGAGTTCGCCCTCACCCGCTTCGGCGGCGACACGGAGAAGGCCGCCAAGGTCTACCAGGGCGTCGCCGAACCCCTCACCGCCGACGACGTCGCCGACACCATCACCTGGGCGGTGACCCGCCCGCCCCACGTCAACATCGACCTGCTGGTCGTCCGCCCCCGCGCCCAGGCGTCCAACACCAAGGTCCACAGGGAGCAGTGATGCACTCCCCCGACCCCGAGGCCGACCCCGAGGCCGACCGACGCCGCCTGGCCCTGGAGAAGAAGCGCGAACGCTACGTCTGGTACTACCTCGCCTACTTCCTCTTCGGCATCCACATCGTCGCGTTCGTGATGATCTACGCGGTGACACACGCGAAGTAGGGGGTCAGGCCCTACAGTGCGAAGGTCGCGCTCTCGGGAGGGGAACAGTGGCCAAGGTCAATATCAGTCTCGACGCCGAACTCGTGGTGGAAGTGATGGTCCTGGCCGGGGTGGGCTCGCCCCAGGACGCGATCGAGGCGGTCGTGCGGGACTACATCGCCCGGGGCCACCGCACGGAGGCCCGCACCGAACTCAAGGACCAGAACCTGCGCGAGATCGACGTCAAGCCGCAGGAGCCCCAGGCCTGACCACACGGCTGCGGGGCCCCGGGATCCCGGGGCCCCGTCGGCTCAGCCCTTCACGCAGACGACCTGCTTCAGCTTCGCGACGACCTCCACGAGGTCCCGCTGCTGGTCGATCACCTGCTCGATCGGCTTGTACGCGCCGGGGATCTCGTCCACGACGCCGGAGTCCTTGCGGCACTCCACGCCCCGCGTCTGCTCCTCCAGGTCCTTCGTCGAGAAGCGCCGCTTCGCCGCGTTGCGGCTCATCCGCCGACCCGCGCCGTGCGACGCGGAGTTGAAGGACGCGGCGTTCCCGAGGCCCTTGACGATGTACGACCCCGTGCCCATGGAACCCGGGATGATCCCGTACTCGCCGGAACCCGCCCGGATGGCGCCCTTGCGGGTCACCAGCAGGTCCATCCCGTCGTACCGCTCCTCGGCCACGTAGTTGTGGTGTGCGCTGATCTCCTGCTCGAAGGCCGGCTTCGCCTTCTTGAACTCCTTGCGGATCACGTCCTTCAGGAGCGCCATCATGATCGAGCGGTTGTACTTGGCGTACTCCTGCGCCCAGAACAGGTCGTTGCGGTACGCCGCCATCTGCGGGGTGTCCGCCACGAAGACCGCCAGGTCGCGGTCGACCAGACCCTGGTTGTGCGGGAGCTTCTGGGCCACGCCGATGTGGTGCTCGGCGAGTTCCTTGCCGATGTTGCGGGATCCGGAGTGCAGCATCAGCCAGACGGAACCGTCCGTGTCCGTACACACTTCAACGAAGTGGTTGCCGCCTCCCAGCGTCCCCATCTGCTTCGCCGCCCGCTCCTCGCGGAACTTCACCGCGTCCGCCACCCCGCCGAAGCGGGACCAGAAGTCGTCCCAGCCGCCGGTCGGGAAGGCGTGCAGCCGGCCCGGGTCGACCGGGCTGTCGTGCATGCCCCGCCCCACCGGGATCACCTGCTCGATCCTCGACCGCAGCCGCGACAGATCGCCGGGCAGGTCGTTCGCCGTCAGGGACGTCTTCACCGCCGACATCCCGCAGCCGATGTCGACCCCCACCGCCGCCGGGCACACCGCGCCCCGCATCGCGATGACCGACCCGACCGTCGCGCCCTTCCCGTAGTGCACGTCCGGCATCACGGCCAGGCCCTTGATCCACGGCAGGGTGGCGACGTTCCGCAGTTGCTGGAGGGCGCCCTCCTCCACGGTCGCCGGGTCCGTCCACAGACGGATCGGCACCTTCGCACCCGGAAGTTCCACGTACGACATAACGTCCCCATTCCCCCGAAAACCAACAGAAGTCATGAATCGCAAAACCGGCGCCAAGGTCGACGAAAAGGGATGACGGACCGGCGTTCACGGCAGTGCGTGCGATACACATTGTCTGCGGGGGGCGCCCCCCTGCGGCAAGCGATTAACCAGCGGGGACACTGGGGAGACCCGGCGGGCACCGGCCCGCTCCCACCGGCGAGAGGAATCCGACCGTGCAGCGGAAGGCGTACGTATCCGGCGTCGCCGCGCTCCTGGCGGCCGTGCTGACCGGCTGCACCGGCAGCTCGGACGACGGCGGCCCGTCGGACAACTCCAACCCGGGGAGCGCCGGTACGGCGACCCAGGCGGCCCAGCCCGGCAAGTACGCCACGCTGCCCGAGCCCTGCGGCGCGGTCGGCGACCGGACGCTCGGCGAACTCCTCCCCGGCATCGACGAGTTGACCGACCCGGCGCTGCGCGAGAAGGCGTACGCGGGTGAGGCGACGCTCACCTACGACACCGACCGCAAGGTGGGCTGCCGCTGGAAGGTGGAGTCGGCGGAGGCGACCGACCACCTGCTGGTCGACTTCGAACGGGTCGTCTCCTACGACAACGCCGTCAGCGACGACGCCCAGGCCGAGCAGCTCTTCGCGACGAGGCGGGAGGCGGCGCAGCTCCCCGAGCCGACGGTGACGGAGTCCGGCCCTCCGGCCACCGGCCCGTCCGCCGGGCCGAGTTCGTCGCCGTCGGCGTCCTCCTCGTCCTCCGCCCCGGCCTCGTCGTCGGGCTCCCCCTCGTCGGGGACGTCCGCGCCCTCCGCCAGCCCGTCGGACCTCCAGCCCCGTCTGCTGGAGGACCTCGGCGACGAGGCGTTCCTCGACGACGAGCTGAACAGCTCCGGTTCGACCGCGAAGCAGCGCACGGTGACTGTGGCGTTCCGCACGTCCAACGTGATCGTGACGATCGAGTACGCGGAGCAGCCGATGACCGTCGGCGTCGTCCCGGACAGCAAGGAATTGCAGGACAGGGCCCGGAAACTGGCCGCCGAGCTGGCCGATTCGCTGGGCGGCTGAGCGTCGTTCACGCCCCCTTCACAGCCCTGCGCGAAGCGTGCGAAGGAAGACCACGCGGGCGGCTCACCGCGTACCGTGACCCCTCGGACCCCGTCCCGACCACAGGGAACACGAGCGTCATGAGTGAAGGAACCATGCAGCGACGAGCACAGCGAGACCCGAGCGACCCGCGCGACCGGCGAGCGAAGCGCCTCCACCGCGTCCTTGTCTGCGCGGCCGCCGTCCCCGCGATGCTGATCGCCTCCGGGTGCTCCTCGGACTCCGGCTCCGACGAGGGCGCGGACAAGGGTGCCGGCGCCTCCGCGTCGCAGTCCGCGAGCCCGTCCCCGACCGTGCGGGCGGCGGCGTACAAGGAGCTTCCGCAGCCGTGCGCGGTGCTGTCGAAGAAGACCCTCGAGGACCTGGCGCCGAAGGCGAAGGCGGGCAAGGAGGGCAACTCGGACGACATCTCCACCCGCGCCAGCTGCTCCTGGAGCAGCCTGGACAACAACGGTGTGGACGGCTCGCAGTTCCGCTGGCTGAACGTGTCGCTGCTGCGCTTCGACTCGGACACCACCCGTGGCGCGGGTGACGAGCTGGCCGAGGAGTACTACGCCAAGCAGGTGCGGGACGCGCAGTCGGCCGAGGGCGCCAAGGGCACGAAGACGGAGCCGCTGACCGGCACCGGCGACGAGGCGACGGTGGTGCGGTACGACCTGAAGAAGAAGGAAGGCACCTTCCGGCAGCAGACGGTCGTCGCGCGCGTGGAGAACGTGGTCGTCACCCTCGACTACAACGGCGCCGGTCTCGCCGGGGACAAGACGCCGGACGCCGACGACCTGGTGAAGGACGCGCAGAAGGCGGCCGCGGAGGCCGTGGCCGCGGTGACGAAGGCCAACGGCTCGGCCGCGGAGAGCGGTTCGCCGTCCGCGTCGCCGTCCGGTTCGTCGACCGGTTCGGCCTCGAAGTCGGCCTCCCCGTCGGGCTCCTCCTCGGGCTCCGACAAGGGCTGACGCCGCAGAAGCAGAACCGGCCACCCGTCCTCCGCACACATGTGCCACTCTGTGGTGCGCAACAACACGCACTGGGAGGGGAGTACGGGTGGCCGGGCCACTGCAGCTGACACGGATGCACCGGGTTCTCATCGGCGTGGTCGTCACCGGTGCCGTCATCATCGCCGGTATCGGCTTCGCCGGTTCGTACGCGGCCGTCCGTGAACTCGCCCTGAAGAAGGGCTTCGGAGACTTCAGTTACGTCTTCCCCATCGGCATCGACGCGGGCATCTGCGTCCTGCTGGCCCTGGACCTGCTGCTGACCTGGATCCGTATCCCGTTCCCGCTGCTGCGGCAGACGGCGTGGCTGCTGACGGCGGCGACGATCGCCTTCAACGGCGCGGCGGCGTGGCCCGACCCGCTCGGGGTGGGCATGCACGGCGTGATCCCGGTGCTGTTCGTGGTCTCGGTGGAGGCGGCCCGGCACGCGATCGGGCGGATCGCCGACATCACCGCCGACAAGCACATGGAGGGGGTCCGCCTCACCCGCTGGATGCTGTCGCCGGTCCCGACCTTCCTGCTGTGGCGCCGGATGAAGCTGTGGGAGCTGCGCTCCTACGAGCAGGTGATCAAGCTGGAGCAGGAGCGCCTGGTCTACCAGGCGCGTCTGCGTTCGCGTTTCGGGCGTTCCTGGCGGCGCAAGGCCCCGGTGGAGGCCCTGATGCCGCTGCGCCTGGCCAAGTACGGCGTCCCCCTCGCCGACACGGCCCCGGCGGGCCTCGCGGCGGCGGGCATAGAACCGGCGCTGCTGCCTCCGGCTGCCGAGGCCGTGTCCGGGGACGGCCGGGCCGCCCCACGGGACGTCCAGGTTCTGGGGGAGGCGCCCCAGGGGGAGCAGCGCCTGGAGCTGGAGGGCAACCCCGGCCCCGGGAACCCGGAGCGCCGGGAACACCTGGAGCACCCGGAGCACCCGGAGCGTCCCGTGGACGGCGCCGGCAATCCGTGGCTCCAGGCCCGCGATCCGCAGACGGTCGAGTACCACGGCGGCTACGACCCCACGTACGACCCGGACGAGGAGTACGCCCGCTGGTACGCGGAACAGCAGCAGGCCGAGCAGTACCAGGACCAGTACCAGGAAGAACCCCCCGTGCAGGAGCCCTCCCCGGAGGAGACCGGCAGCTTCCCCATCCCGGTGGTCCCGGGCGGCCGCACCCGTGAGCTGGGCGAGGGCGGCGGCACCGCCTCCGCCCCGGACGAGGAGGCGTTCTACCAGGTGTTCCGTCAGTCGATAGACGGCAGCTACCCCACGCCCCGGGTCCTGGGCGACAACATCCAGGCGACCTACGGCACGACGATGAGCTCGGGCGCCCTGAAGGACCTCGTCGAACGCTTCCAGAAGCGCCACACGGCGGAACTGGAAGACGACCACATCGCCTGAGGCCGCGCGGCCGGTACGCGGAGAGGGGCGCCCGGTGACGGCACCGGGCGCCCCTCCTCGCGGGCGGCGGCCTACTCGCCGAGCAGGCCCCGCACCCGCTCCTGTCCCACCGCGAGCAGCAGCGTGGGCAGGCGCGGGCCCGTGTCCCGTCCGACCAGCAGGTGGTAGAGCAGGGCGAAGAAGGACCGCTGGGCGGTCTTGATCTCCGCCGGCAGTTCCTTGGGCGTGGCGTCGGCGGAGAAGCCGGCCTGCACCTTGGGCACGCCGTAGACGAGGTGGGTGAGCCCGTCCAGCGACCAGTTGTCGGCGAGGCCGTCGAGCAGCAGCCGCAGGGACTGCTGTGCCCGCTCGTCGAGCGACTTCAGCAGTTCGGCGTCGGGCTCCGCGCGGACGATGGTGCGCTGGTCGGCGGGGACGTGGGTGTTGATCCACGCCTCGGCCTTGTCGTAGCGGGGCCGGGCCTCGTCCAGGGTGGCCGGGGGGTTCGCCGGGTCGAGGTCGCTGAGGATGCGCAGTGCCTGGTCCTCGTGGCCGGCGGTGATGTCGGCGACCGAGGCGAGCGTGCGGTACGGCAGCGGCCTGGGCGTCCTCGGCAGCTCACCGCTCGCGGTGCGCACCGCGCGGGAGTGCGCGGCGGCGTCGGCGGGCAGGGCGGAGCCGTCGGCGACCTTGGCGTCGAGGCGGTCCCACTCGTCGTAGAGGCGCTGGATCTCCTGGTCGAAGGCGATCTTGAAGGACTGGTTGGGGCGGCGGCGGGCGTAGAGCCAGCGCAGCAGCTGCGGCTCCATGATCTGCAGGGCGTCGGCCGGGGTCGGGACGCCGCCCTTGGACGACGACATCTTCGCCATGCCGGAGATGCCGACGAAGGCGTACATGGGGCCGATGGGCTGCTTGCCGCCGAAGATGCCGACGATCTGCCCGCCGACCTGGAACGACGATCCGGGCGAGGAGTGGTCGACGCCGCTCGGCTCGAAGATCACGCCCTCGTAGGCCCAGCGCATGGGCCAGTCGACCTTCCAGACCAGCTTGCCGCGGTTGAACTCGTTGAGCCGGACGGTCTCGGAGAAGCCGCAGACGGAGCAGGCGTAGGTCAGCTCGGTGGAGTCGTCGTCGTAGGACGTGACGGTGGTGAAGTCCTTCTCGCAGTTGCCGCAGTAGGGCTTGTACGGGAAGTAGCCGGCGGCGCCGGAGCTGCCGTCGTCCTCGGCGGCGGCGCCGGAGCCCTCGGCGGCCTCCAGCTCGGCCTCGTCGACCGGCTTCTGCTGCTGCTTCTTCGCCGGGGCCTTCTTGGTGCGGTACTGGGCGAGGACGGCGTCGATGTCGCCGCGGTGCCGCATGGCGTGCAGGATCTGCTCGCGGTAGACGCCGGAGGTGTACTGCTCGGTCTGGCTGATCCCGTCGAACTCCACGCCGAGTTCGGCCAGCGACTCGGTCATCGCGGCCTTGAAGTGCTCGGCCCAGTTCGGGTGCGCGGAGCCCTTCGGTGCCGGGACGGAGGTCAGCGGCTTGCCGATGTGCTCCTTCCAGGCCTCCTCCTCGACGCCGGGGATGCCCTGGGGCACCTTGCGGTACCGGTCGTAGTCGTCCCAGGAGATCAGGTGCCGCACCTGGTGGCCGCGGCGGCGGATCTCGTCGGCGACGAGGTGCGGGGTCATGACCTCGCGCAGGTTGCCCAGGTGGATCGGGCCGGACGGGGAGAGTCCGGACGCGACGACGACGGGTTTGCCCGGGGCCC
The DNA here is from genome assembly GCF_007829875.1 of Streptomyces capillispiralis. Classification (NCBI taxonomy): domain Bacteria; kingdom Bacillati; phylum Actinomycetota; class Actinomycetes; order Kitasatosporales; family Streptomycetaceae; genus Streptomyces; species Streptomyces capillispiralis. The sequence goes on from NZ_VIWV01000001.1 coordinate 3,536,382, forward strand.
GACGCTCCGACTCCTCGATGACCTCATCCGCGAAACGGGAGACCCAGTCGGTGGTCTCGGTGCTCTGAGCCACGATCGGCACGTCCTTCTCTCTGCTCGAACAGCCGGTACGGTCACACGGCTGACCGCTCCATTCTCCCAGCAAGCGCGGGAACGGCGAAAACGCCTTTTCACCGGGGTCCCGGCGGGCGCGGACCGGCCGCCGGACGCGCGACCGGGGAAGCGGCGTGGGAAGCGGCGGGGCAACGGCGGGGCAGCGGCGGGGCGTGCGGTCAGGAAAACCGCTTCACCACCCGTGAGAGACTGACGGTGTCTATCTGAACCCACGAGGAGAACGGCACCCACTCCTATGGCCTCGGTCACGTCGCTCACCGATCTCGTCAACCAGCAGCTCGCGTCCGCCCTCTCGGCCACCCTGCCGGAGGCGTCCGCGGACCCGCTGCTGCGACGAAGCGACCGGGCCGACTTCCAGGCCAACGGCATCCTCGCGCTGGCCAAGAAGGCGAAGGCGAACCCTCGGGAGCTGGCGGCCGAGGTCGTCGGGCGGATCACCACGGGTGAGCTGATCAAGGACGTCGAGGTCTCCGGGCCGGGCTTCCTCAACCTCACGATCGCCGACGGCGCGATCACCTCGAACCTGGCCTCGCGGTACGCGGACGACACGGGCCGCCTCGGCGTGCCGTCGGCCGAGCACCCCGGCACCACGGTGATCGACTACGCCCAGCCGAACGTGGCGAAGGAGATGCACGTCGGGCACCTGCGGTCCGCCGTGATCGGTGACTCGGTGGTGCAGCTGCTGGAGTTCACCGGGGAGAACGTGGTGCGCCGGCACCACATCGGCGACTGGGGCACCCAGTTCGGCATGCTCATCCAGTACCTGGACGAGCACCCGCACGAGCTGGACCACAAGGCGGGCGAGAACCTCCAGGCGTCCGGCGAGGAGGCGATGTCGAACCTCGACCGCCTCTACAAGACCGCGCGCAAGCTGTTCGACTCCGACGAGGAGTTCAAGACGCGCGCCCGGCGCCGGGTGGTCGACCTCCAGGCGGGCGACCCGGCGACGCTGGCCATGTGGCAGAAGTTCGTGGACGAGTCGAAGATCTACTTCTTCTCCGTCTTCGAGAAGCTGGACATGGAGATCCGCGACGCGGACATCGTCGGCGAGTCCGGTTACAACGACATGCTCGCGGAGACCTGCCGGCTGCTGGAGGAGTCGGGCGTCGCGGTCCGCTCCGAGGGCGCGCTGTGCGTGTTCTTCGACGACGTCAAGGGCCCGGACGGCAACCCGGTCCCGCTGATCGTGCAGAAGTCGGACGGCGGCTACGGCTACGCGGCGACTGACCTCTCCGCGATCCGGGACCGCGTGTTCCGTCTGAAGGCGAACACCCTGCTGTACGTGGTGGACGCCCGGCAGGCGCTGCACTTCAAGATGGTGTTCGAGACCGCGCGCCGGGCCGGCTGGCTCAACGACGACGTGCACGCCGTGCAGTTGGCGTTCGGCACGGTCCTCGGCAAGGACGGCAAGCCGTTCAAGACCCGTGAGGGCGAGACGGTCCGGCTGGTCGACCTCCTCGACGAGGCGATCGACCGCGCGTCGGCCGTCGTGCGGGAGAAGGCGCAGGACCTGTCCGAGGAGGAGATCGCCGAGCGGGGCACCCAGGTGGGCATCGGCGCGGTGAAGTACGCGGACCTGTCGACGTCGGCGAACCGGGACTACAAGTTCGACCTGGACCAGATGGTCTCGCTGAACGGCGACACCTCGGTCTACCTGCAGTACGCCTACGCCCGTATCCGCTCCATCCTGCGCAAGGCCCCCGAGGGGGTCGGCCCGTCGGCGCACCCGGAGCTGGAACTGGCCCCGGCGGAGCGCGCGTTGGGCCTGCACCTGGACGCGTTCGCGGAGACGGTGGCGGAGGCGGCCCGCGAGTACGCCCCGCACAAGCTGGCGGCGTACCTGTACCAGCTGGCGTCCCACTACACGTCGTTCTACGACAAGTGCCCGGTGCTGAAGGCCGAGTCGCCGGAGCAGGTGGAGAACCGCCTGTTCCTGTGCGACATCACGGCCGCCACCCTGCACCGGGGCATGGCGCTGCTGGGCATCCGGACGCCCGAGCGGCTCTGACGCCCGCGGCAGCGGCAGGCACGTACGGGCGCGGCCCGTCCTCTCCCCCGACGGGAGGACGGGCCGCGCCCGTGTGTGCGCCCGGCCGGGCGCTCAGCCCCGGAGCGGCGCTCGGCCCAGGAGCGGCACTCCGTCCGGCACGTCGATCTCGAACCGCTCCTCGACCAGGTGCCGTGCCTCCGTCTCGTCGGTCAGTTCCCGTGCGGTGACCGTTCCGTCGTCGTGGGTCTCGGTGAAACGGTGACCGTCGAGGAGGAGGTGCCGGTCCGGTGCGAGCCTCTGCAGGTAGGGGCGGCGGCTGAACGGGGAGCGGGGGTGGGCGCCGACGTACCAGTTGGCGACCTCGAAGTCCGGTTGCGCGAAGGGGTCCAGGGTGAAGGCGTACTGCGCCTCCCAGCCGGCCGTCGCGTCCGTCCCGGCCGGGCCGTGCGCCTGGAGCACCCACGTCTCCAGCGGCCCGGTGTTCGGCGCGTGCACCAGCCGGTGCCGGCGGCCCCCGGCGTGGAACTCCGCGCCGGTGACCAGCGGCACCGGTTCCAGCAGGGAGCGGGCCGTGCCGTAGCCCACGTCCGCGAGCCGGGGCCGCGGGTCGCCGGGGGCCTCGACGAGCAGCGCCATGTGGGTGCGCGGGCGGCTGTCGAAGCGTTCGGCGCCGACGACGACCCGCGCGGCCAGCCGCGTCACCCGGAGGCCCAGCGCCTCGAGGACGCCCGCGAACAGCGTGTTGTGTTCGTAGCAGTAGCCCCCGCGACGGCTGTGGACCAGCTTGGCGGCGATGTCGTCCGGCCGGAGGGAGGGGACCACGCCCCGCACGGGGTCCAGGTTCTCGAACGGGATGCTGCGGGCGTGGGCGGTGTGCAGGCCCCGCAGCGTCGCCAGGTCGGCCCGCGGCTCACCGTCCCATCCGATCCGCTTCAGATAGGCGTCGAGGTCGAGGATCGTCGTCCGTTCCGTCTGAGACATGCCATCACCGTACGAACGCTCCCTCGCGCCCCGCCCGCCCCCGCAGCCGGAACCACCGTCGTCCTTTGGGCCTAGGCCCGCAGGCCCGCGGCCAGCCTCCGCAGCCCCTCCGCGATCTCGTCCGGTGTCTGGGTGACGAAGCACAGCCGCAGCGTGGCCCGGTCCGGTTCACCGGCGTGGAAGGGGGCGCCGGGGACGTACGCCACGTCGTGCCGGACCACCTCGGGGAGCAGGGCCGTGGTGTCGTACCCGGCCGGCAGGCGTGCCCACAGGAACATGCCGCCCTCGGGGCGGGTCCAGACGGATCCGGCCGGGAGCGCGTCGGGCAGGCCCGCGAGCATCGCGTCCCGGCGTGCGCCGTAGGCCCCGGCGACGCGGGCGACGTGCGCGTCCAGGTCGCGGTCGGCCAGGTAGCGGGCGGCGGCGAGCTGGGTGAGGGTCGGGGTGTGCAGGTCGGCGGCCTGCTTGGCGACGACGCAGGCGCGGCGCAGTTCCCCGGGCGCCCGCAGCCAGCCGAGGCGCAGTCCGGGTGCCATGACCTTGGAGAAGCTGCCGAGGAGCACGGTCCGGTCCTCGGCGCCGGGCTGGGCGGCGATCCACGGCACCCGCTCGCCCTCGAAGCGCAGCTCCCCGTACGGGTCGTCCTCGACGATCCACAGCCCGCACCGGGCGGCGACCTCGGCCACGGCGGCGCGGCGGGCGGCGGGCAGGGTGCGGCCGGTGGGGTTCTGGAAGGTGGGGACGGTGTAGAGCAGCTTGGGGCGCTCGCGCAGCACGAGGTCCTCCAGCGCCCGCGGGTCGAGACCGTCCTCGTCACCGGGGACGGCCACCACCCGGGCCCCGGCCAGCCCGAAGGCCTGGAGCGCGGCCAGGTAGCAGGGGCTTTCGACCAGCACCGTGTCACCGGGTTCGAGCAGGGCGGTGGCCAGCAGGGACAGCGCCTGCTGGGAGCCGGTGGTGACCAGGAGGTCGTCCGGTGCGGTGGCCAGTCCGCGCGCCGTGGTGCGGGCGGCGAGCGCGGCCCGCAGGGCGGGTTCGCCCTCGGTGGTGGAGTACTGCAACGCCTGCGCGGGCGTCTCGGCGAGGACGGCCCGGAACGCGGCGGCGATGCCGTCGGCGTCGAACAGCTCCGGGGCCGGCAGCCCGCCCGCGAAGTTGATCACCTCGGGGCGGGCGGTGACGGCGAGGATGTCCCGCACGGGCGAGCCCTCGGCCGACCGGGCCCGCGCGGCGAGCGGTGGCGGGGAGGCCGGGGCGGACGCGGGGGCGGGGACGGGGACGGGCTCGGTCACGGTCATGCCCGCAGCCTAGAGAAGTACATGCCGCCTACAAGCACCTTTCCGTGATGCGGACACCGCCGGACCTGGCCGCCGGTGTCCGCATCACGGCACCGGTCCTAGCCCAACTCGGTCGTGCCCTCCGGCACCCACTCCTCGCCGCCCAGCGGGAACTCGTAGGCCGCGCGCCCGTTGTTGCCGCTGATGCGGAAGGGGCGCCCCTTGTCGTCCACGGTGAGGGTGCCGCTGCGGGAGCCGCTGGACCACTTCAGCTCCAGGTACCACTTCACCTCGTACGCCGAGGCGTCGGCGGAGATGTGGAAGACCTCCGGGTCGGACTGGCTCACCTTGAACGGGAAGTTCCGGTGCCCGGACTCCGGCACCACGACCGGCCGCGCGGCGTCCAGGGCGACCGTGAAGGAGCGGGTCGGCACGTCACCGCCGCAGCCGACGCCGGGATAGCCCATGGCGAAGTCGTTCCAGGCGAGCGGCGACCGCTTGCCCGCCACCCGCACGGTGAGTTCGTCGACCACCACCGTCTCCGCGCCGGTGCCCTGCACGGTGAGCCGCACGTACTGCTCCCCCGACGGCACGGCCCCGAACGCGGCGACCCACGCCGGCGCGTCCTGCTCCATCGGCGGCGGGGACACCTCGCTCGACGGCCGGTCGATCAGGTACCGCTGCGAGCACGGGTCCTGCCAGGCGTACGGATCGGTGCGCACGGTGAGCGGCACACCGCTCCCCCCGGGCGGGGCACCCGCCGAGGACGCCCCGGAGGTGGGGGCGGCGCCCGGGCCCTTGCCCTTGCCCCCGGACGACGCGGAAGGGGAGGCGGACGCGGACACGGACGCCGACGCGGACGCGGACGGCGTGGCGGAGGGCGACGGCGACGAGGTGACCTCCTTGCCGTCGACGCTCGTGGCACCGGCGGACCCCCGCCGCCCACCCCCGTCCGCCCCGCCGTCCGACAGGCTCACGGCGAGCGCGGCCCCACCGAGCACGGCGGCCACGGCGATCCCCGCGAGGACGGCGGTACGGGTACGCGTACGGGTGCGGGGGCGCGGACGGGGCGCACCGTTCGGCCCGTCGATCTCCGCGACACCGGCCGGGCCGGCCCCGTCTCCGGCGCCCTCTCCGTCCCTGCCCCCGCCCCCGTCCCCGTCTCCGTCCCCGTCCGCATGGACCTCGGCCGCACGGCCCTCCACCGGCTCGCCCCCGGGCTTCTCGCCCCCGGACGTCTCACCCCCGGCCGGCGCGACGGAACCGTCGGGCACCACCGCCTCCACCGTCCCGCCGGACACCACCGCCCCGGCGGAACCGGAGGCCCCCGCGGGCCTGCGTCCCCGAGCGGCGTCCGCGAGCACCCACCGCCGGTGCAGCTCGACCAGCTCCTCGGGGCGCGCCCTGCACAGCCGGGCCAGCCGTTCCACCGGCGCGTAATCCGTCGGCACCGCGTCCCCGTTGCAGTACCGGTGCAGGGTCGACGTACTCATGTGGAGCCGCTTGGCGAGCACCCCGTAGCTGAGCCCGGACCGCTCCTTCAACTCCCCCAGCAGCGCGGCGAACCGCGCCGCGGCCGTGTCTCCCGACACTGTTCCTGCCACCCCCCGCGTTCCATTCCACCGTTCCAGGGAACGGTCGTTTCCCCAGGTCACAGTGGTGTGAGCGTTCCAGCGTCCCGGATCCTCCGCGCAGGGTGGCGGCCGGGACGGATCACACCACAAGCTCTGGTCATCCAAGCACGCCGCTCCCGGCACCCGGTCGAGCGGTCACGCCGAAACCCTGCTCCACGGTATGGAATTCGCCATGCGCACCTCCCGCATCCGTCTGTTCGCCGCCACCGGCACCGCCCTCGCCGCCCTCGCCCTCACCGCGTGCCAGGACGGCACCGGCACCCAGGACGAGGGCGCCCCCGAGCCGGCCGCGACGGCGGCCACGGACACGTCCGCCGGCACCCCGAAGGACGACACCGCCTCGAACGAGCACACCCGGACCGGCGGGGACGACACCACCGGCACCACCGGCGGCAACGGGGGCACGGGCACCGGGGGCAAGGGGAGCAGTGGCGGCACCGGCAAGGGCGGTGCCACCACGGACGGCACCGCCACCGGCTCGGGCTCCGCCGACGGCGCCGACACCCGCGTCGCCTGCAACGGCTCCAACACCACCGTCACCGCGCGGCCGGTGCCCCGCCCCCTCAACCACATGCTGATCACCGTCAAGAACACCGGTTCACAGCCCTGCGACCTCACCTACTACCCGGTGCTCCGCTTCGACGAGATGCAGTGGGTGCCGCAGCCGGTCGAGGCGTCCAAGCCGCAGTCGGTGGTCGGCATCGACCCGGGCGAGTCCGCCTACGCGGGCGTGCTGCTGGCGTCCGCCGACGGCAGCGGCGACGGCGGCACCACGGGCCACAAGCTGACCGTCGGCTTCCAGGGCCGCACCCCGAACAGCGACGGCGGCCCCGCCGCGATCCCGGCCCTGCCGGCCAAGGGCGTGTACTACGACAGCACGCTGGCGGTGACGTACTGGCAGCAGTCGATGGACGACGCCCTCACCTACTGAACGGCACTCAGTTTCTGGGCCACTTCGGTGGCCCAGTAGGTGAGGATGTTGCGCGCGCCGGCCCGCTTGATGCCGGTCAGCGCCTCGAGGATCGCCCGGTCGCGGTCGATCCAGCCCTTCTCGGCGGCGGCCTCGATCATCGAGTACTCACCGGAGATCTGGTACGCCGCCACCGGCACGTCCGCCACGTCCGCGACCCGGGCCAGAATGTCCAGATACGGACCCGCCGGCTTCACCATCACCATGTCGGCGCCCTCCTCCAGGTCGAGCGCCAGCTCCCGCATCGCGTCGCGGGCGTTCGCCGGGTCCTGCTGGTAGGTCCTGCGGTCGCCCCGCAGCGAGGAGGCGACGGCCTCCCGGAAGGGCCCGTAGAAGGCGGAGGCGTACTTGACGGTGTAGGCGAGGATCGCGACGTCCTCCCGGCCGATCTGGTCGAGGGCGTCGCGGACGACGCCGATCTGCCCGTCCATCATCCCGCTGGGGCCGACGACGTGGGCGCCCGCGTCGGCCTGCACCTGGGCCATCTCGGCGTACCGTTCGAGCGTGGCGTCGTTGTCGACCCGGCCCTGCTCGTCCAGCACCCCGCAGTGCCCGTGGTCGGTCGTCTCGTCGAGGCACAGGTCGGACATGACGAGCAGGTCGTCCCCGACCTCGGCCCGCACGTCGCGCAGGGCGACCTGGAGGATCCCGTCCGGGTCGGTCCCCGGCGTCCCCAGGGCGTCCTTCTTCGACTCCTCGGGCACGCCGAACAGCATGATCCCGGAGACCCCGGCGGCCACGGCCTCCGCGGCCGCCTTCTTCAGGGAGTCGCGCGTGTGCTGCACGACGCCGGGCATCGACCCGATCGGCACCGGTTCGCTGACGCCCTCGCGCACGAAGGCCGGGAGGATGAAGTCGGCGGGGTGCAGCCTGGTCTCGGCGACCATGCGCCGCATGGCGGGGGTGGTCCGCAGACGCCGCGGCCGCGTGCCGGGGAAGGATCCGTACGTCGTCATACCACCTACGCTACGCCCGCCCCACCCGTGCCTTTGCCGACGCCGAGTCGGTGTTCCGGGCCCGCGTGCGCGCTCCCGGCCGCGGGGTCATGCTGGTCCAAAAGGGACCCCCGACGCCTGACCAGCGGTCCGCCGCCGCCGTCCCTCCGTAAGCGCGCCACGGAGGAAGCGATGACCACCACGCACCACATCCCCGATCTCTTCGCCCTCTCCGAAGTCCGCGGCCCGGTGCTGCGCCCCGGCGAGGAGGGCTACGCCGAGGCCGTCACCGGGTTCAACCTGGCCGCCCTGCGCACCCCGGACGTGGTCGTGGTCGCGTCCGGTGCCGACGACGTGGTGACCGCGGTGCGCTGGGCGTCGGCCACCGGCACCCCGGTCGCCGTCCAGGCCACCGGCCACGGCGCCAACTTCCCCGTCGAGCGGGGCCTGCTGATCAGCACCGCCCGGATGACCGACGTACGGGTCGACCCGGAGGAGCGCACGGCGACGATCGCCGCGGGCGCGAAGTGGCGGGACGTGCTGGCCGCCTCCGCACCGCACGGACTCGTGCCGCTCACCGGCACCTCCACGGACGCGGGCGCGGTCGGCTACACGGTGGGTGGCGGGCTGCCGGTGCTCGGCCGGACCTACGGCTACGCCTGCGACCTGGTCCGCTCCTTCCAGGTCGTCACCCCGGAGGGACTGCTCCGCGAGACGGACGCCACCCACGAACCGGAACTGTTCTGGGCGCTGCGCGGCGGCAAGGGCAACGTGGGCGTGGTGACCTCCCTGGTCACCGGACTGGTGCCGCTGCGCACGGTGCTCGGCGGCGGGCTGTACTACCCCGCCGAGCACGCCGAGGCCGTCCTGACCGCCTGGGCGGACTGGACGCGGACGGTTCCGGAGGAGATGTGCAGCGCGTTCTCGATGCTGCGGCTGCCGCCGATCCCTCAGCTCCCGGAACCGATCCGCGGTGGCTTCTGGGCCCGTGTCGCGGTCACGTGGACCGGTGACCCGGCCGAGGGCGAGAAGCTGCTGGAGCCGGTCCGGTCGGCCGCGCCGGTGGCGGTCGACTGGGTGCGGGAGATGCCGTACACGGAGGTGGACAGCATCTTCATGGAGCCGCAGGACCCGCTGCCCGCCCGGGAGTCGTGCTCCCTGCTGCGCGAGCTGACGCCGGACGCGATCCGCGCCTTCCTGGGCCAGGTGGGCCCCGCCGTCCCCGACTGTCCGCTGCTGGCCGCCCAGCTCCGTCACATGGGCGGCGCGCTGTCCCGTCCCGCGCGGACGGAGGACGCGGTCTGCGCCCGCGACGCGGCCCACTTCCTGGAGGCCGTCGCCGTCCTGGGCGCCCCGCCGGACGCCGAGCTCGTCGAACGCGCCACGGCCTCGCTGCACACGGCGATGGCCCCGTACGCCACGGGCCGCACCATGGTCAACATCCACGGCACCCCGGGCGACGCGGCCGACCGCGCCCGTGCCTGGACCCCGGAGGTCCACGACCGTCTGCGCCGCGCCAAGCGGACCTACGACCCGTCCGACCTCCTGCGCTTCGGCCACACCGTGTGATGACCGGTGCCGGTGCGGCGTGCTTGACTGCCAGTCCGCGTCCGCGGCACGAAGACGAGGGGGGTACGGGGCAGTGCGACCGAACAACGACGGGGCGTCCGGTGCGGACGGCGACTGGGCCCACGAGCACCGGTATCGAACGCTCGTCGCCACGCCCGCCGTCCGTGCCGCGCTCCACCGGAACGCCGCGCGGGCCCGTCTGCCCCTGAGCGCCGAGGAGTTCCTGTCCCGTGCCGCCTCGGTGACACCGCTCGTGGGCCGGCCGATGCTCGACGGGGCCGCGCGGGGCCGCCGGCTGGGACTGGCGCTGCGCCTGCGCACGGGCCGCACCCGGGAGGCGGAGCCGGCGGCGCCGGTGGGCCGGGTCATCGCCGCCGTGCTGTGCTCCCTGGCGCTGCGCGCCCAGGTGATCCGCGCCGTGGCCCAGCACGAGGACGGCTGCACGCTGACCGCGGACATCCCCTCCGACGCCAGGGCCTTCGGCGGTGTGCTGGAGGTGACCGTCACCGGCGGCCCCGCCGGTCCGACGTCCGTGCGCGCGAAGGCGGAGATCCCCGGGCAGCTCGTCGACTGGGGCAGGAGCAGGCAGACCCTCGACACCCTGGTCGCCGACCTCCACGCCCCGGACCTCGTCTAGCCCCGGCCCGTCCCTCCGCCCCTTCCCCCGAGAGGAATGACATGCGGCTCCGCTGTGCCGTGCTCGACGACTTCCAGGACGTCGCCACCACGATCGCCGACTGGAGTCCCGTCCTGGACCGGGTGGAGGTCACCTCCTTCACCGAGCACTTCGCCACCGAGGACGAACTGGCGTCGGCGCTCGCGGACTTCGACATCGCGGTGACGCTGCGCGAACGCGTCCCCTTCCCCGCCTCCCTCCTCGACCGGCTCCCCCGGCTGAAGCTGCTGATCGCGTCCGGCCTGCGCAACTCGGTCATCGACTACGCGGCGGCCGAACGGAGCGGCGTCACGGTCTGCGGCACGCAGAGCTCCGGCGTCCCGCCGGTGGAGCTGACCTGGGCGCTGCTGCTGGGGCTGGCCCGGGACATCGTCGCGGAGAGCGACGCCCTGCGTTCGGGCGGACCTTGGCAGTCGACGGTCGGCGCGGACCTGCACGGCAGCCGTCTCGGTCTGATCGGCCTGGGCAGGATCGGCAGCCGGGTGGCGGCGGTGGGGCGGGCCTTCGGCATGGAGGTCACGGCCTGGAGCCCGCACCTTACCAGGGAGCGCACGGACGAGGTGGGCGTCGAACTGGCCGCCTCCAAGGAGGAGTTGCTGCGCACCAGCGACTTCGTTTCGCTCCACATGGTGCTGGCGGAGAGCACACGGGGCCTGCTGGGCGCCGCCGACCTCGCCCTGCTGAAACCGACCGCGTACCTGGTCAACACCTCCCGCGCGGCACTGGTCGACCAGGACGCGCTGCTCGCCGCACTGCACGGGGGCCGGATCGCGGGCGCCGGCGTCGACGTCTTCGACACCGAGCCGCTCCCCGCGGACCACCCCCTGCGCACCGCGCCCCGCCTGCTGGCCACCCCGCACCTCGGCTACGTCACCCGGGCCAACTACCGCACGTACTACACCCAGGCGGTCGAGGACATCGAGGCCTACCTGGCGGGCACCCCGATCCGCCGCCTCGGCTGAACACCACCGGAGCAAGCGACGCACCCGGACGCCCGCCCCACAGCCGGGTCAGGCCCAGCAGTTCGCACCCCGGACACAGCGGCGCACCCCGCGCACACCCCGGCACACGCCGCCCCGCCGCACGCCTCACACCCCGCCGTCCCCCCCGAGCACCCGCCGCACGAACTCACGTAGCTGCGCCCGCAGTTCCTCCCGTCCCGTTCCCTGCGTACCCGCGACGTACTCGACCAGGTCGGCCCGTACGGCGGCCAGCAGGGCGTGGGCGGTGAAGCCGCCGTCGTCCGGGCCGGGGAGGTCCGCCAGCGCGGAGCGCAGCAGGGCGTGCCACCGCTCGTAGTGCTCCGCCCGGTAGGGGCTGTCACCGCCCGTGCCCTCCAGCGCCAGCGCGAGGTGACGGTGGTCGAACTTGAAGCACAGGACGGCGTCGAGCAGCGCGGGCACCCGCTCCAGCGGCGGCGTGCCGGGTCCCAGCGGCGGCGGGCCCTCGGCCACCGCGCGCTCCAGTGGTTCGAGCCGCGCCGCGTACAGCGCGCGGATCAGTGCCGTGCGGTCGCCGAACGCGCGGAACAGCGTCCCCTTGCCGACGCCGGCCGCCGCCGCGACATCGGCCATGGTGACGTCGTCGGGGCTCGCGCAACGGGCGAAGAGGTCGTCCGCGGCGGCGAGCAGTGCCGCCCGGTTGCGCGCCGCGTCCTTGCGCGGCTTCCGCCCCGCCGCGCCGCCGTCCGCTTCGGTCTCCACAGCCACCCTCCACCACCCCGCATTGCAAACCGGACCGCCGGTCCGTATCGTCGTGCCCACCGAAGCGGACCACCGGTCCGCATCCTACGGGACGGAGACCCGCCCATGCCCGAGCACACCCCCACCCCGCTCCCCACCTCACCGGAAGCGGTCTACCGCCACGGCCTGCGCCTGCTGCTGGACAAGGACATCCCCGCCTGGGTCGGCCTGTGGGCCGAGGACGGCGTCATGGAGTTCCCCTTCGCCCCCGAAGGATGGCCCCGGCGGCTGGAGGGCAGGGAGGCGGTCGCCGCGTACATGCGCGACTACCCCGACCACATCGACCTCCAGGACATCCCCGACCTGCGCGTCCACCGCACCACCGACCCCGACACCCTCGTCGTCGAGATGCGCGCCGTGGGCCGCGTCGTGGACACCGACCGCCCCTACGACATGACCTACATCGCCGTCGTGACCTTCCAGGACGGCCTCATCACCGGCTACCGCGACTACTGGAACCCCCTCGTCGTGCGGGAACCCGGCGTCGACTTCACCGGGGCGACCCGATGACCGCCGCCGGCACCGTCCTCGTCACCGGCGCCACCGGCACCACCGGCAGCCGCACCGTCGCGCGCCTGGTCGCCGCCGGCCACCGCGTGCGTGCGGCCGGCCGCCGGGGCGCCGCGCTCCCGGGCGCGCAGCCGGCCCGTTTCGACTGGTACGACCCCACCACCCACGACGACGCCCTCACCGGCACCGACCGCGTCCACCTCGTCCCGCCCATCGGCGACCCGGACCCGGCGGCGGTCATGCTGCCGTTTCTCGAACGCGCCCGGGCGCTGGGCGTACGCCGTGCGGTCCTCCTCAGCTCCTCGGCCGTCCCCGAGGGCGGCCCGGCGGTGGGCCTGGTGCACCAGGCCCTGCCGTCCCTCTTCGACGAGTGGGCGGTCCTGCGCCCCTCCTGGTTCATGCAGAACTTCACCGGGACGCACCTCCACGCCACCACGATCCGCGAGACCGGCACCTTCGCGACCGCCACCGGCGACGGCCGCGTCGCCTACGTCGACGCCGACGACATCGCCGCGGTCGCCCTGCACGCCCTGACCGACACCGACGCCCCGAACACCGACCTCGTCCTGACCGGCCCCGACGCCCTCACCCACGACGACGTCGCCACGATCCTCACCGAGACCACCGGCCGCCCCGTCACCCACCACCGCCTGACCGTGGCGGAGGTCCGCCACCGCCTCACCGAGTCGGCGGGCATCCCGCCGCAGTTCGCCGCGCTGCTGGCCGACATGGACCGCGCCATCGCGGACGGCGCCGAGGACCGCACCACCGACACCGTCCACCGCCTCACGGGCCGCCCGGCGAACGACTTCCGCACGGCCGTGACCCGCGAGACGAGCCGGGGCCTCTAGAGGAGGCCGGTCGCTTCGTCGGCCAGGCGGGCGAGGCTTACGCGGCAGGTGAGGCCGGTGGGGCCGGGGCGGGGGTCGGGCCGGTCGGGCGCGTCCGAAGCGGCCGCCGCCTCGTGCGCCCCGGCACGGACCGCACCGACCGGTAGCCCGTGCCACCCGGCTCCGGTTCGGGGCCCGCCGGCGGGGACCGTACCAGCCGGCTCGCGAACACCGCCGAGACGGGAATGGGAGCGATGCGGCCCTTGACGACGACCCCCGGGTGCCGACGAAAGGGGCCGGGAGACGCATGGCGCCGGCCGCGGTCAAGTCCCGCCGGGTCACAAGTCTGTCCCACCGCACCGGTGGCCGCGAACAGGTGCGCAACGGTGCGGGAACCGTCTCCCGGCCGGGCCGGCGGCGTGTCCCGGCGCGATGCGGCGCACCGTGCTCGGACCCTTGCCTCCCTTGCCGGACGGCGTCAGGGGGCACCGGAGGGCCCGTGCGGTGCGGACGGGGCACGCCCGGTGGCGATGTACGCCGAGCCCGTCTCCGCCTGTAACAGGGCTGTAGCAGCGGGCGGTTGGGCGAAACGAAGGACCGGGCCGGGCGCTCTTGGTACCCGGAAGCGCTCGCTCGTACCGACGGGCCGGCACCCCGACCGATACCGAGGAAGACACCATGCGCGTCAACAAAATGACCATCGCAGCCCTGGCCGTTGTGGCGGGCCTCTCGCTCACCGCCTGCCAGAACGACGACGCCGCCACGGACCAGAGCAACTCGTCCGCCGCGTCCGACCCGTCTGCCCCGAACGAGGGTTCGGGTTCGAACGGCTCGGGCCAGGGTGCCGCGAAGACCTCCGCCGGGAAGAACTCGGACAAGGAGCAGCAGGGCACGGTCGCCGGAACCGGCTCCGCCAAGAACAGCAAGGTCGGCAAGTGCCGCACCGACGAGCTGGAGGTCACGGCGACGGACAACACCATCGACGGCGACCCGGGCGGCACCGTCGCGGTGACGTTCACGAACGGCGGCGGCCGGGACTGCTCGATCTCGGGTTACGCGGGTGTCGACCTGAAGACCAGCGCGGGGTCGCTGTCCGCGACGCGCACCGGCGAGCAGGCGACCTCAACGGTCCTCAAGGACGGCGAGTCGGCGGCCTTCGGCATCACGTACCCGATCAACGACTCGGGCGGCTCCGGCGTCCGCATCACGGGCCTGCTGGTGACCCCGCCGAACGAGACGAAGTCGGTCTCCCTCGACTGGCCGGGCGCCGCCACGCTGCCCGTCACGGACGGCTCCGGCACCCCGGTGAAGGTCGGCCCGATCGGCAGCGCCGGCCAGGGCGGCTGACCCGCACCGTCATCACCGGGGCCCGCACCGGATTCCCACCTCCGCCCACACCGTCTTGCACGGCTCCGGGCCCCGCACCACACCCCAACGGTCGGCCAACTCCTCGACGAGCAGCAGCCCGTAGCCCGACTCACTGGGCTCCGGCGCCGCACTCCCGGCCACGGGCACGCTCTCACCCCTGGCATCGGTCACCTCGATCCGCAGCACACCGGGCGCGGTGACCACGAGGGTCAGCCGGAAGTCCCGCCCCGGGACACGGCCGTGCAGCACGGCGTTCGCGGCGAGTTCGGCGACGATCAGCCGCGCCGGGTCCAACGGCAGCCCCCAGGCGCGCAGTTGCTCGGCGGCGAGCAGCCGGGCCAGCCGGGCACCCCGGCGGGTCGCGGACAGCGGCACGGTGAACTGGTGGAGCGGGGTGCGCGGCACAGCGATTTCCTGATTCACGTCACCCAGCGTGTTGGGTCGCGTTCCCGCTGTGAAGACGGGTGAGTCGTGCGACCGCCGGGTGTCCGTGGCGTGTCCGGTCCCGTCCGGGTTGCCCGGGTGCGGCAGGCGACACAGGGTCTCGTCCCCTCAGGGCGACGGCAGCGGCAGGCAGGGCACCTGCGGTTGCCGCAGATGCTGTCCACCGTCGTGGACGCACAGGGTGAAGGTCTCCGGTCCTGGCCGTCCGGCCGCGTCGTAGACGTCGATGAGGCGCTCGACGCTCTCCCACAGCCGCACCTGCCCGCCCTCGCGTACCCGCCAGCCGCCGTCGCCGTCCGGGGCCAGCATGGCGGCCGACCCGCTGACCACGTCGACCAGGTGCACGATGCCGCCGACGGCGGTCAGTTGCGCGTCGGGCACGGCGCTCTGCACGAGGAAGCGCAGGTGGAAGGCTTCCTCGGTCGCGGCGGTGATCCGCTCGGGAGCGTGCCGGGCGGCCCGCGGCCTTCCCGGCAGCCCGGCCGCCCAGTGGGCGGGGTTGCCGAAGGCCGGCGCCGCGTGCGTACGCGCCGACATGAAGGAGACCGTGCCGCCCAGCAGCCGCCCCTCGGCGGTGCCGTCCCCGGCGACGGTGAGCAGGACGCGGGCGTACCCGTAGAGCCAACCGGAGAGCGTCAGCAGGATCTTGCCGCCCGGCCGGGTCTGGGCTACCAGGGCCGGGGGCACGGCGCGGAAGGAGCAGGCGGCGACGATCCGGTCGAACGGGGCCTCGGGCCAGTACCCGTACAGCCCGTCCGCAACCGCGAGGGTGGGTGCGTAACCGCAGCCGTGCAGCGCGCTCGCCGCCCGCTCCAGCCGGTGCGGGTCCACCTCGATGCTCGTCACACCGGCCGATCCGAGGCGTTCGCAGGCGAGCGCGGTCGAGTACCCCGTCCCCGTACCGATCTCCAGCACCGTGTGCCCCTCCCGCACGTCGGCGTCGGCCCACATCCGCACCACGAGCGACGGCAGCGTGGAGGACGAGGTCGGGGCCCCTCCGTGGCGTCCGGCCGGGTGCTCCCAGTCGGGTTCGTCGCCGTCGAACTGTGTGATGAGCGTGGTGTCGGAGTACGCGGCGGCCAGCCAGCGCCCGTGGTCGAGCGCGGCGGTGACCGGCTGCCACAGGGTAAGCCCCTGCCCGTCGCACTCCTCGCCGGGCAGGTAGAAGCCGGGCACGAACCGGTGCCGGGGCACCGCCTCCACCGCCGCCCGCCAGGCCGGATCGTCCAGCACCCCGCGTACGGCAAGGTCCTCCGCCATGATGGCGCGCAGCCGCGCGGCATCGGTTTCGAGGTCGACGGGCAGCGTCATGAACGGCCCTTCCTTTCCACGGTGAGAAGGTCGGCGAACGCCTCGGTGATGTCGTAGGCGTCGGGAAGCCAGCCCCACTGGCCGTTCGGGTTGCACTCGATCGCCGTCCAGTGTTGCGGGTCGTCCCCGTCCCCGGTGAGCGCGAAGTCGAAGCAGCCGAAGACCAGACCGAACGAGGCCAGGTAGGCGTGCAACGCCGCCGCGACGGGCGGCGGCACGATGATGGGCGCGTGGAGCAGGGCGCCCCAGTCGCCCCGGCGCCAGTCCAGCGCGCCGTCCGGTGCGGCGATCTGCTGGGCGAAGACACGACGGCCGACCACGGTGACACGTACGTCACCGGTCTTGGGGATCTCGGCCTGGAACAGGTGGGCGGTCACGGTGAGCGTGTCGTCGAAGGTCTCCGGGTCGACCCGCTGGGTCCAGATCGCTCCGGCCTGTCCGTCGTCGGCGGCGGGCAGGCCGCGGAACGTCTTGCAGACGACGGGACCGTGGACGGCGGCGAACTCCCGCGCCGACTTACGGTCGTTGGTGATCAGCGTCGGAGGAATCCTCAGCCCGAGCCGGGCGAGCCTGCGGAGCTGGGCGGGCTTGGACTCCGCGCGGGCCACCGCGGCCGGATGGTTGACGTACCGGGCGCCGGACAGGGCGTTCAGGACGCCACCGAACCCGTGCCGCGCCTCGGAGGCGGCGAAATCCGCCTGCTGCCGGGGCAGATGCGCGAACCGGGTGCCGTACGGAGTGGGGCGGCGGTAGTACACCGCCGCCACCTCCCCCGGCTCCACCTCCCGGCTCGCCGTACGCAGTCGCCCGCGCCATGCCGGACGGTCCGCGTCGATACGGAAGCCGAACGTCAGGGCGGGCCCGATGTCGGCGGGGTCGACTCGGACGACGGGCACCTCTCGCGCGTTCAGCGCGGCGACGACCAGGTCCGCGGTGACATCCTCCAGCGCGGTGACGACCAGGACGGTGGAGGCCATCGGTCAGTCCGATTCGTAGTCGGTGGTGCTGTCGTCCTGCGTCTGGGGCTGCGGGCCGTTCCCGTCTCCGCCCCCGGACACGGAGGCGGTACCGGTCGTCCTCGATGTCCCGTGCTTGCCCATCTCGACCGGCCGCCCAGTGGCATCGACGTAGCGGGCGATCTGCGTGACGGGGTCGAGCGTCACGGTCGCGTACGGCGGCGGCCCGACCGGCAGCCGGTCGGTGACCAGGCGCAGCGCCCAGGGGGCCTCGGGGGCGAGTGTCGTCATGGGGGTCCCTTCTCTGTCCGCGATGCGGAGTTCCAGATTCTCGCCACTCAGTGTGCTCGCGCGTGTGCACACTGTGCATATGGGCAGCTCGTACGGCCGACGGCTGTACGCCGGCTGCCCGGTTTCTGTCCGCCCTGCCCGGGGTGACCGGGCGCGGGCGGCCGGAGTTGGTCCGGGGAAGGGCGCGCGACGGGAGGCGGCGAACATGGGTGAGTGGGAAGCGGGGCTGGACGACGAAGAGGCCGGGGCCGTGATGCGGACGGTCACGCGGCAGTTGAAGCTGTGGCGGGAGGCGGCCGGCCTGACGCAGGCGGAGTTCGGGGCAGCCATCGGGTACGGGGAGGAGTTGGTCTCCTGCGTGGAGCGGGGGCGGCGAATTCCCCGGCCGGAGTACCTGGACGCGGCGGACGAGGTGCTGGGGGCGGGCGGGAAGATCGCCGCGATGAAGGGGGACGTGGCGGAAGCCCGGTACCCGAAGAAGGTGCGGGACGTGAAGCGCCTGGAAGCGGAAGCCGTCGAGATCTGCTCCTACAACAACTGCGTCATCGATGGACTCTTGCAGACCGAGGCTTATGCACGAGCCGTGTTCAGCTCTCGACGACCGCAGTTCGCGGAAGAGGAGCTGGAGCAGCGGGTAGCCGCTCGGCTGGATCGCCAGGAGATCTTCTGCGCTCCAAAAGCCCGTCCCCTCTTCAGTTTCGTGCTGTGTGAAGCGACACTGCGCCGCCTGATCGGGGGCAAGATGGTGATGCGCAACCAGCTCGAACGGCTGTCGGAAGTGGCCAGGCTGCGGAACGTCGACCTACAGGTGCTGCCCCTGAGCCGGGAGGAGAACTCCGGCCTCGGCGGCCCCTTCCGACTGCTCAAGCTCAAGGACGGAGCGGCCGTGGGTCTGAGCGAAATCCAGCTCACCAACCGCGTGATCACCGACCCGAAAGAGACCACGGTCCTCGACATGCGCTATGGGATCATCCGGGCGCAGGCTCTCACACCACGAGAGTCGCTGGCCTTCATCGAGAAAGTGCTGGGAGAGTCATGACCCTCAAGCCCTCTGACGGAGCCGATGGCAAGCTGGAGTGGATAAAGAGCAGCTATAGCTCGGACGACGGTCCGTCTTGCGTCGAGGTCGCCGCCACCCCGGCGATCATCCATGTGCGCGACTCCAAGATTCCGGACGGCCACCGCCTTGTCCTCACCCCCACTACCTGGGCCGCCTTCCTGCCGTACGTGTCCGAGCACTGACGTAGCAAACACACGTGGCCCGCACCCGGATGCACAGGTGCGGGCCACGTCTGCGTGTCAGTCGGCGACCGGAGCCGCCTCCGTCGCCGGTCCTTCTCCCCGAGCAGCGGCGAGGCGCCTTCACGGCACGCCCCGCCACCTCACGCGTAAGGGCTCAGGTCGTCGACCGACGCCTCCGCGCCCCCGGACGCCGCTCGCTCGGCCGTGTCACCGGGTCGCCGGCCTCCAGCGCCGCCATCCGCCGGCGCATGCCGAAGTCGGCCAGCGCCTCCGCCAGCTTGTGCACCGACGGCTCGGGGGCCATGACGTCGACGCGCAGGCCGTGCTCCTCGGCCGTCTTCGCCGTGGCCGGGCCGATACAGGCGATCACCGTCACGTTGTGCGGCTTGCCCGCGATGCCCACCAGGTTCCGGACCGTCGAGGACGACGTGAACAGCACCGCGTCGAAGCCACCGCCCTTGATCGCCTCACGAGTGTCCGCGGGCGGCGGCGACGCGCGCACCGTCCGGTAGGCGGTGACGTCGTCGACCTCCCAGCCCAGCTCGATCAGCCCGGCGACCAGGGTCTCCGTGGCGATGTCGGCGCGGGGGAGGAAGACACGGTCGATCGGGTCGAAGACCGGGTCGTACGGAGGCCAGTCCTCCAGCAGCCCCGCCGCCGACTGCTCGCCGCTCGGCACCAGGTCCGGCTTCACGCCGAAGGCGATCAGCGCGTTCGCGGTCTGCTCGCCCACCGCGGCGACCTTGATCCCGGCGAAGGCGCGGGCGTCGAGCCCGTACTCCTCGAACTTCTCGCGGACCGCCTTGACCGCGTTGACCGACGTGAAGGCGATCCACTCGTAGCGGCCCGTGACCAAGCCCTTGACCGCCCGCTCCATCTGCTGGGGCGTGCGCGGCGGCTCGACGGCGATCGTCGGGACCTCGTGCGGCACGGCCCCGTACGACCGCAGCTGGTCGGAGAGCGACGCCGCCTGCTCCTTCGTACGCGGGACGAGAACCTTCCAGCCGAACAGCGGCTTGGACTCGAACCACGCCAGCCGGTCGCGCTGGGCGGCGGCGGAACGCTCACCGACCACGGCTATCACCGGCCGGCCGCCCTCCGGGGACGGCAGCACCTTCGCCTGCTTCAGCGTCTGCGCGATCGTGCCGAGCGTCGCCGTCCAGGTGCGCTGCCGGGTCGTCGTACCGGCGACGGTCACCGTCAACGGGGTGTCGGGCTTGCGTCCGGCGGACACCAGTTCGCCCGCGGCGGCGGCCACGGAGTCGAGCGTGGTGGAGACGACCACCGTGCCGTCCGACGCCCCGACCTCCGTCCAGCACCGGTCGGACGCCGTACGCGCGTCGACGAACCGCACATCCGCGCCCTCGGCGTCACGCAGCGGCACACCGGCGTACGCGGGCACACCGACGGCGGTGGCGATACCGGGCACGACCTCGAACGGCACCCCGGCCGAGGCGCACGCCAGCATCTCCTCGGCGGCGTACGTGTCGAGCCCGGGATCACCGGACACCGCACGCACGACCCGCCTGCCGCCCCGTGCGGCCTCCATGACAAGATGTGCGGCATCCCTCACCACGGGGACACCGGCGGTTGTTGACGCGCCGTCAACAACCGTCAGCTGGGGCGTGCCTGGGCCCGGAACCGACGGATCGGCGTCCGTGTGCACTTCGGCGACGCCCTGCCTGGCGTGCGTCCGCACGACGTCGAGCACCTCGTGCTCGGCGACGAGGACGTCCGCGTTCGCCAGCGCCTCCACGGCGCGCAGGGTCAGCAGTCCCGGATCCCCGGGTCCGGCACCGAGGAAGGTGACGTGCCCGTGTTCCGGAGGGGCGGGAAGGGTGGTGGGGCTCACTGTGCTCGCTCCCCCATCAGACCGGCCGCGCCCTGCGCGAGCATCTCGGTGGCGAGTTCGCGACCGAGTGCCATCGCCGCCTCGTGCGTCTCGGGCACGGGACCGGTGGTGGACAGCTGCACCAGCGTCGAGCCGTCGGTCGTGCCGACGACGCCGCGCAGGCGCATTTCCTTGACAGTCTGCCTGTCGGCCTGGGAGACCCCCCGCTCGAACGGTGCCGAGAGCGGGGGGAGGTCGGCCAGCGCGCCCACAGGGGCGGAGCAGCCGGCCTCCAGGGCGGCGAGCAGGGACCGCTCGGCCGTCACGGCGACCCGGGTGAGGGGGTCGTCGAGCTCGGCGAGCGCGGCGATGAGATCCGCGTCGTCCGCGGCGCACTCGATCGCCAGTGCCCCCTGGCCGGGGGCGGGCAGAACCGTGTCGACCGACAGGAAGTCGGTCACCTCGTCACCGCGTCCGATCCGGTTCAGTCCGGCGGCCGCCAGCACCACCGCGTCCAGTTCGCCCTTCATGACGTACCCGATGCGGGTGTCGACGTTGCCCCGGATCGGGACCGTCTCGATGTCCAGGCCGTGGCCGCGCGCGTACGCGTTCAGCTGCGCCATGCGGCGCGGCGAACCCGTACCGATGCGCGCGCCGCGCGGCAGGTCGGCCAGCTTCAGCGCGTCCCTCGCCACGATCACGTCCCGCGGGTCCTCGCGGACCGGGACCGCGGCCAGGACCAGCCCGTCGGGCTGCGCCGTCGGCAGGTCCTTCAGCGAGTGCACCGCGAAGTCCACCTCGCCCCGCGCCAGCGCCTCGCGCAGCGCGGCGACGAACACGCCCGTGCCGCCGATCTGCGCGAGGTGCTCGCGCGAGACGTCACCGTACGTGGTGATCTCGACGAGCTCGACGGGCCGTCCGGTCACCTGGCTCACGGCATCCGCCACCTGCCCGGACTGGGCCATGGCGAGCTTGCTGCGCCTGGTCCCCAGCCTCAGTGCCTTCTCAGTCATGCCGGCCCTCGGTTCTGTGCGTTCATCTCGGTGCTTTCCTCGGCGCGGGAGACGGAGGCCACCGTCTCGGGGTCGAGGTCGAACAGGGTGCGCAGCGCGTCCGCGTACCCGGCGCCGCCGGGCTCGGCCGCGAGCTGCTTGACCCGTACCGTCGGCGCGTGCAACAGCTTGTCGACCACCCGCCGCACGGTCTGGGTGATCTCCGCGCGGTGCTTGTCGTCCAGGCCGGGAAGCCGCCCTTCGAGGCGGGCGATCTCACCGGCCACCACATCGGCCGCCATCGTGCGCAGGGCGACCACGGTCGGCGTGATGCGCGCCGCCCGCTGGGCCGCCCCGAACGCGGCGACCTCGTCGGAGACGATACGCCGCACCTGGTCCACATCGGCAGCCATCGGGGCGTCCGCGGAGGCCTCGGCGAGCGATTCGATGTCGACCAGGCGCACACCGGCGAGGCGGTGCGCGGCCGCGTCGATGTCGCGCGGCATGGCGAGGTCCAGCAGGAAGAGCACGGGCTCGGGGCGCGGCGGCTCGGCCACCGGCTCCGGGCGGCGCCGCTCGGGGATCCGGCCGACCGCGGACGCGGTCGCGGCCAGCGCGCCGATCAGCTCGGCGTCGGCCTCCGGGCCGGTGGCCCGGGCGGCCTCGCGGCGGTCGACGGTGCCGCCCGCGGCCCACGCGGCGTGCTGCTCCAGCGTGGCGGCGTCCATGCCGGCGACCGCGGCCTCCCCCATGACGGAGAAGCCGGGCTGTACGGCGGACAGGTCCAGCGGGCAGTTCTCGTCGGCAGCGGCGGCGGCGGCCCCCGCGGCGGGAGCGGCCGGGGCGGCAGGTGCGGGCCCGGTGACGGGCGGCTGCTCCCCGATCCGGTTCTCGACGCCCCCGGCGATCGCGTCGGCCGTCAGGACCAGTCCGGTCGCGCCGGTGCAGGAGACGACCACATCTGCACGTGTCAGCTCGAACGGCACCGATCCCATCGGTACCGCGCGGGCCAGCACGTCCGTGTCGTCGCCCTCGCCCAGTATCCGCGCGAGCCGCTCGGCGCGCTCCTGCGTGCGGTTGGCGATCACGACCTCGGCTACACCGGCCCGGGCGAGCGTGGCCGCGGCCAGCGACGACATCGAGCCGGCGCCGATGACCAGGGCCTTCTTGTCCCGGGCCCACGCCTCGACGGGCGTGCCGAGGGCCAGCTGCTCCAGGCCGAAGGTGACCAGGGACTGCCCGGCGCGGTCGATGCCGGTCTCGGAGTGGGCGCGCTTGCCGACCCTGAGCGCCTGCTGGAACAGGTCGTTCAGCAGCCGTCCGGCGGTGTGCAGCTCCTGGGCGCGGGCGAGCGAGTCCTTGATCTGGCCGAGGATCTGCCCCTCGCCCACGACCATCGAGTCCAGCCCGCAGGCCACCGAGAACAGGTGGTGGACGGCCCGGTCCTCGTAGTGCACGTAGAGATAGGGAGTGAGTTCCTCCAGGCCGACCCCGCTGTGCAGGGCGAGCAGCGTGGACAGCTCGGCGACACCCGCGTGGAACTTGTCCACGTCGGCGTACAGCTCGATGCGGTTGCAGGTGGCCAGGACCGCGCCCTCGGCGGCCGGCTCGGCGGCGACCGTGTCCTGCAACAGCTTGACCTGCGCGTCCGCGCTCAGCGAGGCCCGCTCCAGCACGCTGACCGGGGCGCTGCGGTGGCTCAGTCCGACGACGAGGAGACTCATGCCGGCATCACGGCGGGTACGTCCCCGTCGGGCCCCTGGTCGGTGGCGGAGTCGGTGCGGGGGGCGGCCGGGACGGCGGCGGAGTCGGCCGCGGCGGTGGCGCCGGCCTCCTCGCCGGCCTTGCGCTGCTCGTGGAAGGCGAGGATCTGCAGCTCGATGGAGAGGTCGACCTTGCGCACGTCGACGCCGTCCGGCACGGACAGCACGGTCGGCGCGAAGTTCAGGATGGAGGTGACACCGGCGGCCACGAGCCGGTCGCAGACCTGCTGGGCGGCACCGGCGGGGGTGGCGATCACGCCGATCGACACGCCGTTGTCCGTGATGATCGACTCCAGCTCGTCGGTGTGCTGGACCGGGATCCCGGCGACGGGCTTTCCGGCCATCGCGGGGTCGGCGTCGATCAGCGCGGCGACCCGGAAGCCGCGGGAGGCGAACCCGCCGTAGTTGGCGAGGGCGGCGCCGAGGTTGCCGATACCGACGATCACGACCGGCCAGTCCTGGGTCAGGCCCAGCTCGCGGGAGATCTGGTAGACGAGATACTCGACGTCGTAGCCGACGCCCCTGGTCCCGTAGGAGCCCAGGTAGGAGAAGTCCTTGCGCAGCTTCGCGGAGTTGACCCCCGCGGCGGCCGCCAGCTCCTCCGAGGAGACCGTGGGCACCGAGCGCTCCGAGAGCGCGGTGAGGGCGCGGAGGTACAGCGGAAGACGGGCGACGGTGGCCTCGGGAATCCCTCGGCTACGGGTCGCCGGTCGGTGAGTTCGGCCAGTTGCCACGGTGCTCCTGCGGGTAGAGCGGGGCTTCAGGCGGTCATACGTCCCCGGACCGCCCCGTCGAATGCAGGCTATGTCTTTGTGAACGCGTGCACAAAGATTGTGTCCGATTTGCCCGGCCAACGTGACCGGGGTCACGCGCCCCCGGCGCACTTGTGGGGAACCGGCGCACACGCGCCACCGTTCCTTGTCTTCTGGGGGCAAAACCGCACACTCTCCTCCGTGAATCCCGCCCCCGAGACCTGGCCACCATCGATCCTAAGCGACTCCCGCGCCCCATTGGACTGACCGGTCAGTCGCCGAGGGCCTTGCGGAGACGGTCCTCGTTCACGCGCCAGAAGGTGTGCTGCGCCCCGTCGACCAGGACCACGGGGATCTGCTCCCAGTACCGCTCGTACAGCTCGCGGTCCTCGGTGATGTCCTTCGACTCCCACGGCACGCCGAGCTCCGCGCACACCTTCTCCACCACCACCTGCGCGTCGTCGCACAGATGGCAGCCGGGCTTGCGCACGAGGGTGACGAGCCGGTCCCGCGGGGCGGCCGGGGTGTTGCGGCGGAAGAGAGGGCTCATGTCCGCCATTGTCGCGCGCGTCGTAACGGCACGGACCCGCGGAGTTCACGACGTTCGAACCTCGCGGCTCCGGAACGGCCGAACGGACTGGCTATGCTCACGCCATGGCCGCTCTAGGATGGCTCACTCCCCGTAGGCGCTCAGCCACGGCCCGGAGTGTGTTGGCAGGCGAGGCCTCGGCGGAGGCAGCACGCAAGTCCACCCAGGAAGTTCACGAACGCGAACCGGAATTCCCGGTGCCCGGCGACGAACGGGCCGCCGCGTTCTTCGACCTGGACAACACGGTGATGCAGGGCGCCGCCCTGTTCCACTTCGGCAGGGGCCTGTACAAGCGGAAGTTCTTCGACACCCGCGACCTCGCCCGGTTCGCCTGGCAGCAGGCGTGGTTCCGGCTGGCCGGGGTCGAGGACCCCGAGCACATGCAGGACGCCCGCGACTCGGCGCTCTCCATCGTCCAGGGCCACCGCGTCTCCGAGCTCCAGTCCATCGGCGAGGAGATCTACGACGAGTACATGGCCGAGCGGATCTGGCCCGGGACCAGGGCGCTGGCCCAGGCGCACCTGGACGCGGGCCAGCGGGTGTGGCTGGTCACGGCGGCACCCGTGGAGATCGCCACGGTGATCGCCCGCCGGCTGGGGCTGACCGGGGCGCTGGGGACGGTCGCGGAGTCGGTCGACGGCGTGTACACGGGCAAACTCGTGGGCGAGCCGCTGCACGGCCCGGCGAAGGCGGAGGCGGTACGCGCCCTGGCGCTGGCGGAGGAACTGGACCTGGGCCGCTGCGCGGCCTACAGCGACTCGCACAACGACATCCCGATGCTGTCGCTGGTGGGCCACCCCTACGCGATCAACCCCGACGCCAAGCTCCGCAAGCACGCGCGCCGCATGGACTGGCGCCTGCGCGACTACCGCACCGGCCGCAAGGCGGCCAAGGTCGGCATCCCGGCGGCGGCGGGCGTGGGCGCGGTGGCCGGCGGCACGGCGGCGGCCATCGCCCTCCACCGCAAGCGCCGCTGACCCCACCCGCTCCCGCTTCCGCACCCGGGGGCACCGGGTCGCGCACCATCCCCCGCACCGGTCAACACCAGCACCGCACACCCCCGCGCCCCCACCCCTGATCACCCCGGACCGAAACCCCCGCCCCGCCCGCGAACACGGCCAATCCAACTGCCGTACCCCGCAACCCCCCTGTCCAGTCCTGTTGGCTGCACACGGCCACAACTCGCCCCAGAGGCACCCCGAACACGAAACATTCCGATCAACATCCGGTCACCATCCGGCACTTGATCGCACGTCAACCGGTTACGGAAGCGACGTAACCGGTGATTTGAGCAACTGGGTGTAGCAGAGCCTGTACGAAGCGTTATTCTCCTCAGACGCAATTCGGTACCCGCCCGTCGCTACGACGGGTGAATGGTCCCGCACTGCACGTGATGAAAGCTCTGCCTCTGGGAGTCCCGTGTACCCACACGTCGGGGTTGACGCCTCGGGCCTGGCTACGCTGCGCGCGACAGTCGCGACAGCCCGAGACATGTTGCGCGGCATCGTCCCCACCGCGCACACCGTCCCCGCATTCGCCACCGCCCCCGCCGGCCCGTGCTACGCCCTCGCCGACGGCACCGCCGCGGTCGGCAGACGAGGGCGACCCTCCGGTGCCGCCACCACGGTCCGCCGGCCCGCCGCCGACAGCGACAGCGCCCGGATGATGGACCTCGTGGAGCGCGCCCAGGCCGGCGAGGCCGAGGCCTTCGGACGGCTCTACGACCAGTACAGCGACACCGTGTACCGGTACATCTACTACCGCGTCGGCGGGAAGGCGACCGCCGAGGACCTCACCAGCGAGACCTTCCTGCGGGCACTGCGCCGCATCGGCACCTTCACCTGGCAGGGCCGTGACTTCGGCGCCTGGCTGGTGACCATCGCCCGCAACCTGGTCGCCGACCACTTCAAGTCCAGCCGCTTCCGCCTCGAGGTCACCACCGGGGAGATGCTCGACGCCAACGAGGTCGAACGCTCCCCCGAGGATTCCGTTCTCGAGTCCCTGTCCAATGCCGCCCTCCTCGATGCCGTACGACGACTCAACCCCCAACAGCAGGAGTGCGTCACGCTCCGATTTCTCCAGGGCCTGTCCGTCGCCGAGACCGCCCGCGTGATGGGCAAGAACGAAGGCGCCATCAAGACCCTCCAGTACCGGGCCGTCCGCACCCTCGCCCGACTGCTCCCCGAAGACGCCCGCTGACCCGCCGACCCGAACCACCCCCGTCGGCGGCACACGTTCCGCGACACCCAACTCACCGTACGTGAAACTCCGTTGGCTTACGCATTCGCCCATCCGGCGTGCGTAACCCAAGTGCCGCGCCACTCGTTGTGCGGGATACAGGCTCCCTGTGGTCACCCCCTGACCGACTTCGATCACTCGATCGTGTGGCCTTGGTCAGGGCGGGAACCCTCAGGACCCCCTGGGGAGTCGACCGTCATGACGAGAGGAGGTGCCGCCAGTGATCGCGAACGTATCGGCGCACCGGCGGGCGAACGCCTTCGCCCAGGCCCTGGAGGAGCAGTCCGACCGGGGCACGGCGGCCGAACAGTCCGAAGGGCCGGCACCGGCACCGGCCGCCGCCGAGAGCGAGCGGGCGCGGTTGCTCGCGCTGGCCTCCGGCCTCGGCGCGCTGCCCAAACCGGAGCTGGACCCCGAGGTCAAGGTCGTCCAGCGGGCCCAACTGGTGGCCGCGTTCGAGGCCATGCTCCAGGAGGGCACCGCTGCGGGCGAGGCGACGGATCAAGCCGTACCCGAACAACGCTCGCGCCGGGCCCGCGGCGCACACCGGGCGACCCCCCTGGGCAAGCTGCGACCGCGCTCGCGGCTGGCCAAAGGACTCACCGCGGGCGGACTCACCGTCGGGGTCGCCGCAGGCGCCCTCGGCGGAGTCGCCGCCGCCAGCTCCCAAGCCCTGCCCGGCGACTCCCTCTACGGCCTCAAGCGGAGCATCGAGGACGTCAGACTCGGCCTCGCCGACGGCAACGACGAGCGGGGCCGCATCCACCTCGACCACGCCTCCACCCGCCTCGGCGAAGCCCGCCGGCTGATGGAGCGCGGACGCAGCGGCCCCCTGGACCACGAGTCCCTCGGCGAGGTCCGCCGCGCCCTGTCCGGGATGCGGCACGACGCCTCCGAGGGCCACCGGCTGCTGCGCAGGGCCTACGAGCGCGACCCCGCCTCCCTGAGCCCCATGCAGGCGCTCTCCTCCTTCGCCGACACCCACCGCGAGACCTGGGGCGCCCTGCGGGACCGGCTGCCCGCGCAGTTGGGGGACGTCAGTGAGCAGGTCTCGTCGGTCTTCGACGCCATAGACCAGGACGTCGCCCCGCTGCAGTCCCTGCTCCCCCCGTCCCCGGCCCAGGACGACGACGGCGGGGCGACCCTGCCCGGCTCCGCGTCGACACCCGGCGCCCCGTCCGGCTCCGGACCCTCGCAGTCCCCCGGCACCGGCACCTCCGACGCGAGCGGCAGCAGCAGCGCCGACCCGTCCGGTTCCGCCGACACCGGCGGCGAGAGCGACGGCCTGCTCGGCGGCAACACCGGCGGCCTGCTCGACCCGCCCCAGGAGAGCGGCACCAGCACCTCACCGCCGCCGACGGGCGGCCCGACCGCACCCCCCGCCCCCGACGTCACCCTCCCGCCCCTCCTCCCCGGCCTGCTCCCGGGTCTGGGCATCGACGGCGAGGGCGGGAACTAGCACGCGGCCAGGGACCAGGGCCGGCGCTGGGGGCGCCTCTCACGCCGAGGGGCGCCCCCAGCGCCGTGCCGGGCTCAGAAGAAGACCGACCGCCGCTGCACCAGCAGCTTGTACAGCGTGTGCTGGATCTGCTCCCTGACCTGGTCGGTCAGGTTGAACATCAGCATCGGGTCCTCCGCCGCCTCCAGCGGATAGCCGTCCGTCGGAATCGGCTCACCGAACTGGATCGTCCACTTCGTCGGCAGCGGAATCGCCCCCAGCGGCCCCAGCCACGGGAACGTCGGCGTCAACGGGAAGTACGGGAAACCCAGCAGCCGGGCCAGCGTCTTCGCGTTCCCGATCATCGGGTAGATCTCCTCCGCCCCGACGATCGAGCACGGAATGATCGGCGCCCCCTGCCGCAGCGCGGTCGACACGAACCCGCCCCGCCCGAACCGCTGCAGCTTGTACCGCTCACCGAAGGGCTTCCCGATGCCCTTGAACCCCTCCGGCATCACCCCCACCAGCTCCCCCTGCCCGAGCAGGCGTTCGGCGTCCTCCGCGCAGGCCAGGGTGTGCCCGAGCTTGCGGGCCAGCTCGTTGACCACCGGCAGCATGAACACCAGGTCCGCCGCGAGCAGCCGCAGATGACGCCCGGCCGGATGGTGGTCGTGGACGGCGACCTGCATCATCAGGCCGTCCACCGGCACCGTCCCGGAATGGTTGGCGACGATCAGGGCGCCGCCCTCCGACGGGATGTTCTCGATGCCCTTCACCTCGACCCGGAAGTACTTCTCGTACACCGGGCGCAGCAGGGACATCAGGACCTGGTCGGTGAGTTCCTCGTCGTAGCCGAAGTCGTCGACCTCGTAGTCCCCGGTGAGCCGGCGGCGCAGGAAGGCCAGACCGCTCGCGACCCGCCGCTCCAGACCGCCCGTGCCGTCGCCGGGACCGACGCCGGTGTGCTCGCCGGCCGGCTCCGGGCCCTGCCGGGGCGCCTCCTCCGCACGCGTCACGTCCTCGTCGCCCTGCCCGGACACGACGCCCGGCAGCGGCTGGACGTCCCCCGCCGCCGGCTGCGCGGTGCCCTGGCGCCGGCCGCCCGCACCTCGGCGGCGCGACGGGCGCTGCGCGGCGCCCCCACGGGAGCGGTGGTCGTCGTCGAACGGAATGACCTTGGCGTCCGCCATCGTTGCTGCGCTCCTCAGTTGGCGCTCTGCGTCGGGAGGTGACCGCTGCCCGGCAGGGGCAGCGCGGCGATCCGGTCGACGGCCCTCTCCAGGGCCTCCGGCGGAAGCAGCCCGGGACCACGACTGCGTACGAACTCCGCAAACGTTTCGGCAGTCGTGTACTTCGGGGTGAAGCCCAGCGTCTCCCGCATCTGGTCCGTCGCCACCACCCGCCCGTGCGTCAGCAGCCGGATCTGCTCGGGCGAGAAGTCCGTCATCCCCAGCGTACGCACCAGCGATCCGGCCCAGGTGACCGCGGGAAGCAGCAGCGGCACGGTGGGCCGGCCGAGCCGCCGCGCACACTGCGACAGCAGCAGCACGCCGTCACCGGCGATGTTGAACGTGCCGCTGTTGAGCGTGGAGCGCCGCGGTTCGTGCGAGCCGATCCGCAGCACCTCGACCACGTCGTCCTCGTGCACGAACTGCAGCCGGGGGTCGTAGCCGAACACGGTCGGCAGCACCGGCAGCGAGAAGTACGAGGCGAGCGGACTGTCCGCGGCCGGCCCCAGGATGTTCGCGAACCTGAGCACGCACACCGCGACGTCGGGGCGGCGCCGCGCGAAGCCGCGCACATACCCCTCGACCTCGACCGTGTCCTTCGCGAAGCCGCCGCTGGGCAGCGACTTGGGCGGCGTCGTCTCGGTGAAGACCGCCGGGTCGCGCGGCGCGGAACCGTAGACGTTCGTACTGGACTTCACGACCAGCCGTCTGATGTTCGGGGACTTCTGGCAGGCACCGAGCAGCTGCATGGTGCCGATGACGTTGGTCTCCTTCAGCGCGGCCCGGCTGCCGCTGCCGAGCGGCGTGCCCGTGACGTCGAGGTGGACGACGGTGTCGGCGCCCGACTCGGCGAGCACCCGCGCGATGGTGGGCTGCCGGATGTCCGCCTGGACGAAGTCGGCGCCGCCCAGGTGGTGCTCGGGCGGCACGGCGTCCACGGCCACGACCCGGTCCACCTCGGGGTCCCGCTGGATCCGCCGGACGAAACGGCCGCCGAGCTGACGGGCCACTCCGGTCACGAGCACGACCTTTCCCAAGATCAGCGCCTTCCTTCTCGCCCTCGTCCCCGACGGCCAACCTATCGGTTCGCCGTCGCTGGGTGACGTGCACTCGCTGCGGGACGTGACGACCGCCCGGAACGGCCGCCTCCCCCCGCTGCGCGAGTCACCCCGCCCGCGGCCCGTACACACCCGGCGACACGGCAGTGGCCCCCCACCGGAGTGCGGTGGGGGGCCACTGGACACGCTCTCGCGCTGTCGCCTACTTCTTGTTGCGACGCTGGACGCGCGTGCGCTTGAGCAGCTTGCGGTGCTTCTTCTTGGCCATCCGCTTGCGCCGCTTCTTGATAACAGAGCCCACGACTACCCTCGCTCACTTCTCATCACTCGGTGTTTGGGCGCCATGGGCCCACACGACCTACGAGGGGCTAGCCTACCCGTCCGAGCGCTGAGGTCGTAATCGAGGTGACCGGGGAGGCCCATGAGTGCCCGGTACGGGCCTCCCCGGGTCGCCGTCAGGCGGTTTCCACCCCCACGTAGCTCTCGCGGAGGTACTCGTGAACCGCTTGCTCGGGGACGCGGAAGGACCGCCCCACCCGGATCGCGGGCAGATGACCGCTGTGCACCAACCGGTACACGGTCATCTTCGACACTCGCATCACCGAGGCGACTTCCGCCACGGTAAGGAACTGAACCTCGTTCAGAGGCCTCTCGCCAGCTGCAGCCATGACACACCTGAACCTTCCGCACTCGACGGCCACCGGCTTCCCCTTCCGGTGACTCTTCGTCGCTGCGTGCTCACTCCCCAATGTAGGGGCGGGTGATGCGAGTGGGGAAGAGGTGCACCCATCGGCGGCCTACTGTGACAGACACGCTCGATTGAGTACGTAGCGGGCCAGCGGCAGGTAGTAATCGGACCGCACACCGTCATCAAGTGGAACGACGACGGACACGAGCCCCTCGGCCTGACCCACGAACGGGGCGGGGTCGTTCACATCGGCCGGCCCGACCGCCTCGAACCCCAGCTGACCTGCACCGCAGACCCAGCCGTGGTCCCCGATCACCAGCTCGGGAAGCGGCCCGCCGGCGTCGGCCGCCGCCGCGAGCGCGGTCCGAACCGGCAGCGGGGAGTGCGTGTGCGCGCCCGGCTCACAACCGGTGCGTTCCGCGTCCGCGCCCCGGACGAACCCGACTCCTCGTACGTAGTCGAGGTTGTACGTGCGTAGACCGAACCGGGTCGTTATGTCGACACGGCGACCCTGCGCCGGGGTGAGGACCGTACATCCCGCCGCCGACAAGCCGTCTGCCAGAGCGGCGTAGAAGCCGATCAGCCGCTGCGGATGGCCGGTGCCGAGGAGCACCGGCACACGGCGGTCGGCGGCGGACGCCAGCCGCCGGGCGAAGGCGTCCAGGGCGGCCAGGGTCAGCTCGGGGTCGATCACGTCTTGGCCGGAGATGTGCCCAGGATCGGCCGAAACCCCACACCTGTCCGCCATCAAGGCGATCACATCCCGCTCGTCCCATACCCATTCGGGGTCCAACCCGATCAGGACGCGCGGGTCCCGCGCCGCGAACAGCCGGTAACTGCGCAGGCTCACCTCCCGCGTGGTGCCCACCACCCCGGCGAGCCGGGCAGCCAGCAGATGCGCGCGAAGGTCGACCGTGGTCAGCACGGAAGCGATGCTGCGGGACACCGGGACGGGATGCCCCCGGAACGGCGGAACACCGCACGGTCGGCGTAACGGCCACCCCGGGCGGGGCTCAGGGCAGCAGCCCCCGCAGCGGGAACACCGCCCGCCGCACCGCGAGGACCGCCTGGTCCAGGCGGTCCGCCGGATCGTATCCCTCGTCCCACGCGGCCCAGGAGACCGGCCACCGTCCGTCGGTCATCCGCCGCGGCGCCGACTGCCGGGTCCGGGCGTACACCTCCTGCCTCCAGCCCTCCGGGATCACCGTCGTGGGCTCCACGGGCCGCCCGGCCGCGATCCCCACCAGATGGGTCCAGGACCGCGGGACGACCTCCACCACCGCGTAACCGCCACCCCCCAGCGCCACCCACCGCCCGTCGGCGTACTCGTGCGCCAGCTCGTGGCACGCCACCTGCACCGCCCGCTGCGCGTCCAGCGACACCGCCAGGTGCGCCAGCGGGTCCTCGAAGTGCGTGTCGGCCCCGTGCTGCGTCACCAGCACCTGCGGCCGGAAGTCCGCGATCAGCTCCGGTACTACGGAGTGGAACGCCCGCAGCCACCCGGCGTCCCCGGTCCCGGCCGGCAGGGCGACATTGACCGCGCCGCCCTCCGCGCCGGGCGCCCCCGTCTCCTCCGGCCACCCGGTCTGCGGGAACAGCGTCCGCGGATGCTCGTGCAGGGAGATCGTCAGCACCCGCGGGTCCTCCCAGAACGCCGCCTGGACCCCGTCCCCGTGATGCACGTCGACGTCGACGTACGCGACGCGCTCCGCGCCCAGTTCCAGCAGCCGGGCGATCGCCAGCGAGGCGTCGTTGTACACGCAGAACCCCGAGGCGGCACCGGGCATCGCATGGTGCAGCCCGCCCGCGAAGTTCACCGCGTGCTGCGCCTCCCCGCGCCACACGGCCTCCGCCGCGCCCACCGACTGGCCGGCGATCAGCGCCGACACCTCGTGCATTCCGGCGAACGCGGGATCGTCGACCGTCCCCAGCCCGTACGACGGGTCGGCCGACGCCGGGTCCGCCGACGCGGCCCGCACCGCCTCGATGTAGTCCTCCCGGTGGACGAGCCGCAGCGTCGACTCCCCGGCCGCCTTCGCGGCGACCACCTCCACCTGGCGGTCGAGCCCGAGGGCACCGACCAGACTCCGGGTCAGCGCGAGCCGGACCGGGTCCATCGGATGGTCCCGGCCGAAGTCGTAGCCCGTTACTGCCTCGTCCCACATCAGCTGCGCGCGCCCGGTCATGCCCGCCACCGTATCGGTCCGGTCCGACGCCGCGTTCAGCCTCCCTGGAGCAGGGGGACCAGCGCGCGCATGTCGTCGAAGAGCTGGGTGGCCCCGCCGAGCCTCCCGGCAGGGGTCATCGCCGTGAACCCGTACACGTCCATCCCGGCCGCGACCGCCGCCTGCACGCCGAGCGGGCTGTCCTCCACCACCACGCACCGCTCCGGCGTCACCCCCATGCGCGCGGCCGCGTACAGGAACAGGTCGGGTGCCGGCTTCCCGCGGCCCACGTCCTGCGAACTGAAGATCCGCCCGTCGTCGAACCACCGGTCGAGCCCCGTCGTACGGTGCCCCACCCGGATCCGCTCATGACTCCCCGACGAGGCCACGCAGTACGGCACCCCGTCCGCGCTCAGCTTCTCTAGTACGTCCATGGCGCCGGTGACCGGCTTCAACTCCCTCTCGAACGCGGCGAAGACCCGGGCGTGGAACACGTCGTCGAAGTCGGCCGGCAACCGCTGCCCGGTCCGCTCCGCCACGAGATCGTGCACCCGATGCATGGCGGAACCCATGTAGTCCCGGATGGAGTCCTCGTACGAGGTCGGATGGCCGAGTTCGGTGAGGTAGCCGGCCAGGAGGCGATTGGAGATCGGCTCGCTGTCGACGAGCACACCGTCGTTGTCGAAGATGACGAGGTCATAACCCATGCCCCGACCCTAAACGCAGAAATCCCCCGTGCTGAAGAGCACGGGGGATTCCCCAAAAATTGTTCGGCGGCGTCCTACTCTCCCACAGGGTCCCCCCTGCAGTACCATCGGCGCTGTAAGGCTTAGCTTCCGGGTTCGGAATGTAACCGGGCGTTTCCCCTACGCTATGACCACCGAAACACTATGAAACAATCAACCGCACCACGCTGTGGACGTGGGGTTGTTCGTGGTTTCAGAACCAACACAGTGGACGCGAGCAACTGAGGACAAGCCCTCGGCCTATTAGTACCGGTCAACTCCACACGTTACCGTGCTTCCATATCCGGCCTATCAACCCAGTCGTCTACTGGGAGCCTTACCCTCTCTAGGAGGTGGGAGCCCTCATCTCGAAGCAGGCTTCCCGCTTAGATGCTTTCAGCGGTTATCCCTCCCGAACGTAGCCAACCAGCCATGCCCTTGGCAGAACAACTGGCACACCAGAGGTTCGTCCGTCCCGGTCCTCTCGTACTAGGGACAGCCCTTCTCAAGACTCCTACGCGCACAGCGGATAGGGACCGAACTGTCTCACGACGTTCTAAACCCAGCTCGCGTACCGCTTTAATGGGCGAACAGCCCAACCCTTGGGACCGACTCCAGCCCCAGGATGCGACGAGCCGACATCGAGGTGCCAAACCATCCCGTCGATATGGACTCTTGGGGAAGATCAGCCTGTTATCCCCGGGGTACCTTTTATCCGTTGAGCGACGGCGCTTCCACAAGCCACCGCCGGATCACTAGTCCCGACTTTCGTCCCTGCTCGACCCGTCGGTCTCACAGTCAAGCTCCCTTGTGCACTTACACTCAACACCTGATTGCCAACCAGGCTGAGGGAACCTTTGGGCGCCTCCGTTACCCTTTAGGAGGCAACCGCCCCAGTTAAACTACCCATCAGACACTGTCCCTGATCCGGATCACGGACCCAGGTTAGACATCCAGCACGACCAGACTGGTATTTCAACGACGACTCCACAACCACTGGCGTGGCCGCTTCAAAGTCTCCCAGCTATCCTACACAAGCCGAACCGAACACCAATATCAAACTGTAGTAAAGGTCCCGGGGTCTTTCCGTCCTGCTGCGCGAAACGAGCATCTTTACTCGTAGTGCAATTTCACCGGGCCTATGGTTGAGACAGTCGAGAAGTCGTTACGCCATTCGTGCAGGTCGGAACTTACCCGACAAGGAATTTCGCTACCTTAGGATGGTTATAGTTACCACCGCCGTTTACTGGCGCTTAAGTTCTCAGCTTCGCCCGGACGAATCCAAGCTAACCGGTCCCCTTAACGTTCCAGCACCGGGCAGGCGTCAGTCCGTATACATCGCCTTACGGCTTCGCACGGACCTGTGTTTTTAGTAAACAGTCGCTTCTCGCTGGTCTCTGCGGCCACCCCCAGCTCAAGCAGCAAGTGCTCTCACCGGACGTGGCCCCCCTTCTCCCGAAGTTACGGGGGCATTTTGCCGAGTTCCTTAACCATAGTTCACCCGAACGCCTCGGTATTCTCTACCTGACCACCTGAGTCGGTTTAGGGTACGGGCCGCCATGAAACTCGCTAGAGGCTTTTCTCGACAGCATAGGATCATCCACTTCACCACAATCGGCTCGGCATCAGGTCTCAGCCACAAGTGCGACGGATTTACCTATCGCACGGCCTACACCCTTACCCCGGGACAACCACCGCCCGGGATGGACTACCTTCCTGCGTCACCCCGTCACTCACCTACTAACCGCTTGGGCCGGCGGCTCCACCACTTTCCTTTCCCCGAAGGGTCCGGAACGGCTTCACGGCCTTAGCATCACGATGCTCGATGTTTGACGCTTCACAGCGGGTACCGGAATATCAACCGGTTATCCATCGACTACGCCTGTCGGCCTCGCCTTAGGTCCCGACTTACCCTGGGCAGATCAGCTTGACCCAGGAACCCTTAGTCAATCGGCGCAAACGTTTCTCACGTTTGTATCGCTACTCATGCCTGCATTCTCACTCGTGAACCGTCCACAACTCGCTTCCGCGGCTGCTTCACCCGGCACACGACGCTCCCCTACCCATCCACACAGGCGTTGGCCCTCATATGTGAATGACACGACTTCGGCGGTACGCTTGAGCCCCGCTACATTGTCGGCGCGGAATCACTAGACCAGTGAGCTATTACGCACTCTTTCAAGGGTGGCTGCTTCTAAGCCAACCTCCTGGTTGTCTCTGCGACTCCACATCCTTTCCCACTTAGCGTACGCTTAGGGGCCTTAGTCGATGCTCTGGGCTGTTTCCCTCTCGACCATGGAGCTTATCCCCCACAGTCTCACTGCCGCGCTCTCACTTACCGGCATTCGGAGTTTGGCTAAGGTCAGTAACCCGGTAGGGCCCATCGCCTATCCAGTGCTCTACCTCCGGCAAGAAACACGCGACGCTGCACCTAAATGCATTTCGGGGAGAACCAGCTATCACGGAGTTTGATTGGCCTTTCACCCCTAACCACAGGTCATCCCCCAGGTTTTCAACCCTGGTGGGTTCGGTCCTCCACGAAGTCTTACCTCCGCTTCAACCTGCCCATGGCTAGATCACTCCGCTTCGGGTCTTGAGCGTGCTACTGAAACGCCCTATTCGGACTCGCTTTCGCTACGGCTACCCCACCCGGGTTAACCTCGCAACACACCGCAAACTCGCAGGCTCATTCTTCAAAAGGCACGCAGTCACGAGGATGGAGCAAGCTCCATCCCGACGCTCCCACGGCTTGTAGGCACACGGTTTCAGGTACTATTTCACTCCGCTCCCGCGGTACTTTTCACCATTCCCTCACGGTACTATCCGCTATCGGTCACCAGGGAATATTTAGGCTTAGCGGGTGGTCCCGCCAGATTCACACGGGATTTCTCGGGCCCCGTGCTACTTGGGTGTCTCTCAAACGAGCCGCTGACGTTTCGACTACGGGGGTCTTACCCTCTACGCCGGACCTTTCGCATGTCCTTCGCCTACATCAACGGTTTCTGACTCGTCTCATGGCCGGCAGACCATAAAAGAGAGATCCCACAACCCCGTATACGCAACCCCTGCCGGGTCTCACACGCATACGGTTTGGCCTCATCCGGTTTCGCTCGCCACTACTCCCGGAATCACGGTTGTTTTCTCTTCCTGCGGGTACTGAGATGTTTCACTTCCCCGCGTTCCCTCCACTTGCCCTATGTGTTCAGGCAAGGGTGACAGCCCATGACGACTGCCGGGTTTCCCCATTCGGACACCCCCGGATCAAAGCCTGGTTGACGACTCCCCGGGGCCTATCGTGGCCTCCCACGTCCTTCATCGGTTCCTGGTGCCAAGGCATCCACCGTGCGCCCTTAAAAACTTGGCCACAGATGCTCGCGTCCACTGTGCAGTTCTCAAACAACGACCAACCACCCGTCACAACCCACCGAAGCAGATTTTTACCGGGGCCGGCACTGAAGGCAGCCATACGGCCATACCCTCAGACACCCAACAGCGTGCCCGACACCCTCACCACTCGTCATTCCGTTCCACGCCGAAGCAGTACTAGGAAGACCAGCTGGTCAAGTGTGCCGAGTAGTCAACGTTCCACCCATGAGCAACCAGCATCAGACATTCGCTGATGTACTGGCCTCTGAACCGGGCAAGCCCGGCTTAGAAGTGCTCCTTAGAAAGGAGGTGATCCAGCCGCACCTTCCGGTACGGCTACCTTGTTACGACTTCGTCCCAATCGCCAGTCCCACCTTCGACAGCTCCCTCCCACAAGGGGTTGGGCCACCGGCTTCGGGTGTTACCGACTTTCGTGACGTGACGGGCGGTGTGTACAAGGCCCGGGAACGTATTCACCGCAGCAATGCTGATCTGCGATTACTAGCGACTCCGACTTCATGGGGTCGAGTTGCAGACCCCAATCCGAACTGAGACCGGCTTTTTGAGATTCGCTCCACCTCGCGGTATCGCAGCTCATTGTACCGGCCATTGTAGCACGTGTGCAGCCCAAGACATAAGGGGCATGATGACTTGACGTCGTCCCCACCTTCCTCCGAGTTGACCCCGGCGGTCTCCCGTGAGTCCCCAGCACCACAAGGGCCTGCTGGCAACACGGGACAAGGGTTGCGCTCGTTGCGGGACTTAACCCAACATCTCACGACACGAGCTGACGACAGCCATGCACCACCTGTACACCGACCACAAGGGGGACCCTGTCTCCAGGGTTTTCCGGTGTATGTCAAGCCTTGGTAAGGTTCTTCGCGTTGCGTCGAATTAAGCCACATGCTCCGCCGCTTGTGCGGGCCCCCGTCAATTCCTTTGAGTTTTAGCCTTGCGGCCGTACTCCCCAGGCGGGGCACTTAATGCGTTAGCTGCGGCACGGACGACGTGGAATGTCGCCCACACCTAGTGCCCACCGTTTACGGCGTGGACTACCAGGGTATCTAATCCTGTTCGCTCCCCACGCTTTCGCTCCTCAGCGTCAGTATCGGCCCAGAGATCCGCCTTCGCCACCGGTGTTCCTCCTGATATCTGCGCATTTCACCGCTACACCAGGAATTCCGATCTCCCCTACCGAACTCTAGCCTGCCCGTATCGACTGCAGACCCGGGGTTAAGCCCCGGGC
Source organism: Streptomyces capillispiralis (assembly GCF_007829875.1). Taxonomy (NCBI): domain Bacteria; kingdom Bacillati; phylum Actinomycetota; class Actinomycetes; order Kitasatosporales; family Streptomycetaceae; genus Streptomyces; species Streptomyces capillispiralis. Next base: position 3,575,302 of record NZ_VIWV01000001.1, read on the forward strand.
TTTCACAACCGACGTGACAAGCCGCCTACGAGCTCTTTACGCCCAATAATTCCGGACAACGCTCGCGCCCTACGTATTACCGCGGCTGCTGGCACGTAGTTAGCCGGCGCTTCTTCTGCAGGTACCGTCACTTTCGCTTCTTCCCTGCTGAAAGAGGTTTACAACCCGAAGGCCGTCATCCCTCACGCGGCGTCGCTGCATCAGGCTTTCGCCCATTGTGCAATATTCCCCACTGCTGCCTCCCGTAGGAGTCTGGGCCGTGTCTCAGTCCCAGTGTGGCCGGTCGCCCTCTCAGGCCGGCTACCCGTCGTCGCCTTGGTGAGCCATTACCTCACCAACAAGCTGATAGGCCGCGGGCTCATCCTGCACCGCCGGAGCTTTCGATCACCAAGGATGCCCAAGATGATCAGTATCCGGTATTAGACCCCGTTTCCAGGGCTTGTCCCAGAGTGCAGGGCAGATTGCCCACGTGTTACTCACCCGTTCGCCACTAATCCCCACCGAAGTGGTTCATCGTTCGACTTGCATGTGTTAAGCACGCCGCCAGCGTTCGTCCTGAGCCAGGATCAAACTCTCCGTGAATGTTTACCGGTAATCCGGTTTCCACCACGAGAGCGGAACCGGAGGAGGAATGATCCTCCGGTTCACAGCGTCCTCGCTGTGTTTTTTCAAAGGAACCTCGACCATCGGAAGTCCGATGGACGGGGTATCAACATATCTGGCGTTGACTTTTGGCACGCTGTTGAGTTCTCAAGGAACGGACGCTTCCTTTGTACTCACCCTCTCGGGCTTTCCTCCGGGCGCTTCCCTTCGGTCTTGCGTTTCCGACTCTATCAGATCCTTTTCTCGGCCTGACCCCCAGTCAGCGGGGTTTGTCTTTCCGGCCGCTGGGCCGTTCCGACGAGTGAGACTTTAGCGGATTCCCGGCTCCCGAGCTAATCGGGGGCCCTGCGCCCTTTCGGGCACGGATTCCTCATTTCGCAATACGCATGCCAATGACATGACGGCGGACAGACGACTGCCGTCGATCAGTGGTGGTGGTGCGGAATGGCTGTCCGGGGACCGACCGGAGTCGGCGCTCACGTCGGACAACTCGGAGAACAGTACGGATCCGGTCCGGGTGTGTCAACTCGCTGCCGCGAAGCCCGCCGGCGGCTAGCCTGGTCCGTATGACGACGCGTACGCACAGCCAGTTCTGGTGGGCCGCCTGACGGCGGCCGTCCTTGCGTATGCGCTCAACGGCCGCCGCCTCGGCGGCCGTTTTCGTTTCCCTCCAGGACTCCGGGGGCGGCCGGCCGGGGACGGCGGCCTCGACCGGGAGACGGAGGAGAGATGACGAGGGTCTTCAGTGGGGTCAAGCCGACCGGGCATCTGACGCTGGGGAACTACCTGGGAGCCATGCGGCAGTGGGCCGCGGTCGACCAGCACAGGGCGGAGTCGCTGTTCTGCATCGTCGACCTGCACGCCCTGACCGTGGACCACGATCCGGCACGGGTGCGCAGGCTGAGCCGGCAGGCGGCGACCCTGCTGCTGGCGGCCGGGCTCGATCCGCGGCTGTGCACGGTGTTCGTGCAGAGCCATGTGGACGAGCACGCGCGGCTGTCGTACCTGCTCGAGTGCGTGGCCACGGACGGCGAGATGCGCCGGATGATCCAGTACAAGGAGAAGGCCGCGCGGGAGCAGCGGCGGGGCGGGAGTGTGCGGCTGTCGTTGCTGACGTATCCGGTGCTGATGGCGGCGGACATCCTGGCGTACGGGACCGACGAGGTGCCGGTCGGGGACGACCAGGCGCAGCACGTGGAGCTGTCGCGGGATCTGGCGGTGCGCTTCAACCAGCGGTACGGGCACACGTTCACGGTGCCGCGGGCCACGCTGCCGACGGTGGCGGCGCGGGTGATGAACCTGCAGGACCCGACGTCGAAGATGGGCAAGAGCGACGACACGGGGCCGGGGATCGTCTATCTGCTGGACGAGCCGGACGTGGCGCGGAAGAAGGTCATGCGGGCGGTGAGCGACAGCGGGCGGGAGGTCGTGTACGACAGGGAGTCCCGGCCCGGGGTGGCGAACCTGCTGGAGATCCTCGCTGCGTGCACGGGAGTGGATCCTCAGGAGGCGGCCGGTGCGTACGAGTCGTACGGCGCCTTGAAGAGGGACGCGGCGGAGGCCGTGGTCGAGGTGCTGAGGCCGGTGCAGGAGAGGCACAAGGAGTTGTGCGCTGATCCCGGTCATGTGGAGGAGGTGCTGCGGGACGGTGCGGAGCGGGCACGGGCCATGGCACGGCCGACCGTGGACGCCGCCTACCGGGCGATCGGGCTGCTGCCGGCGGGTGCGGAGGCCGGGGCGCCGGTGCTGAACGCGGCCCGGTAGGCGCGGGGGCTGGTGGCGAGGCGCGATGCGAAGTGCTGGCGCATCGTGACCTCGCTGCCGAACCCGGCCCTGCGGGCGACTTCGGGCATGGGCAGGTCGGTGCGTTCCAGGAGCCGTTGTGCCGCGGCGACGCGCTGGTCGAGGAGCCAGCGCAGCGGGGTGGTGCCCGTGGCCGCGGTGAAGTGGCGGGCGAAGGTGCGCGGGGACATGCCGGCGCGGGCGGCCAGGTCGGCGACGGTCAGGGGTTCGTGGAGGTGTCGCAGGGCGTGCTCGCGTACGGCGGCGAGGGCGTCGGCGTCGCGGTCGGCCCGGGGTGTGGGGTGCTCGATGAACTGTGCCTGGGTTCCGGTGCGGAAGGGGGCCGTGACCATGGAGCGGGCGATGGTGGCGGCGGCTTCGGCGCCGTGGGCGAGGCGGACCAGGTGCAGGCAGAGGTCGATGCCGGCGGCGGTGCCGGCCGCGGTCCAGATGGTGTCGTCCTCGATGAACAGGGCGTCGGGGACGACGGTGACATGGGGGTGGTGTGCGCGGAAGAGGTCGATCAGGTGCCAGTGGGTGATGGCGCGGCGGCCGTCGAGGAGGCCGGCCTGGGCGAGGGTGAAGGCGCCGCCGCAGAGGGCGGCGAGGGGGGTGCCGCGGGCATGGGCGTGACGGAGGGCGTCGAGGACGGCGGGCGGTGCGGGGCTCAGGTGGTCGTCGAGTCCGGGGACGACGACGAGGTCGGCGTCGGTGAGCCAGTCGAGCGGGCGGTCCGGGTGGAGTGAGAGGCCGCCGCGCATGGGGACGGGGGTGCCGGGGTCGGCGGCCACGCGGCGGAGGTCGAAGGCGGGGGCGCCTCGGTCGGTGCGGTCGGTGCCCCAGACCTCGGTGATGACGGAGACGTCGAAGGCGCGGATGCCGGGGAAGGCGACGAGGGCGACGCGGTACGGGCGGCCCGGGTCGGGTGCGCTCACCATGGGTGGCAGTAAACCATCGATCGCTGACTTCTGTACCTCTGGGGCGGGGGGCGGCGGGGCGTCACGATCGGCGGCATGGACATCGCGGGAAACGCAGCACTGGTGGTCGTGGACGTGCAGCGGGGGTTCGAGGACCTCGGCTTCTGGGGGTCGCGGAACAACCCCGGGGCGGACGGCAACATCGCCTCGCTCATCGACGTGTGGCAGGCGTCGGGCCGGCCGGTCGTGTTCGTACGGCACGACTCGCGCCTGCCCGGGTCGCCGTTGCGGCCGGGGCAGGAGGGCAATGGGTTCAAGGAGTACGTGGAGGCGCGGCGCGGGAAGGGGGGCGCGGGGGCGGAGCTGCTGGTGACGAAGGGCGTGAACTCGGCGTTCTACGGCTCGCCCGATCTGGACGCCTGGCTGAAGGGTGCGGGGATCTCGCAGCTGGTGCTGGCCGGGATCCAGACCAACATGTGTGTGGAGACGACGGCGCGGATGGGAGGGAACCTCGGATACGACGTGGTGGTGGCGTTCGACGCGACGTACACGTTCGATCTGGAGGGGCCGTTCGGCTGGCGGCGCGGTGCCGAGGAGGTGGCGCGGGCGTCGGCGGTGTCCCTGCACGGGGGCGGTTTCGCCCGGGTGGTGACCACCGAGGAGGTGGTGGACGCCGCCGGGTGACCGCCCCCGGGTGGGCCGGTGCCGTCAGTCCTTGGTGCCGGAGGCGAGTTCGCGGCTGCGGTCGCGGGCGGCTTCGAGGGCGGCGATGAGGGCGGCCCGTACGCCGTGGTTCTCCAGTTCGCGGATGGCGCTGATGGTGGTGCCGGCCGGTGAGGTGACGTTCTCGCGGAGCTTGACCGGGTGTTCGCCGCTGTCGCGGAGCATCGTCGCGGCGCCGATCGCGGACTGGACGATCAGGTCGTGGGCCTTGTCGCGGGGCAGGCCGAGCAGGATGCCGGCGTCGGTCATGGCCTCGACCAGGTAGAAGAAGTACGCCGGGCCGGAGCCGGAGAGGGCGGTGCAGGCGTCCTGCTGGGACTCGGGGACGCGGAGCGTCTTGCCGACGGCGCCGAAGATCTCCTCGGCGTGGGCGAGGTGGTCGGCGGTGGCGTGGCTGCCGGCGGAGATGACCGACATGGCCTCGTCGACGAGGGCGGGGGTGTTGGTCATGACACGGACCACGGGGGTGCCGTCGGCGAGGCGGTCCTCGAAGTAGGAGGTCGGGATGCCGGCGGCGCCGCTGACGACCAGGCGGTCGGCGGGGACGTGCGGGGCGAGTTCGTCGAGGAGGGTGCCCATGTCCTGCGGCTTGACCGTGAGGATCAGGGTGTCGGCGGTCTTGGCGGCCTCCTGGTTGGAGACCGGGGTGACGCCGTAGCGGGTGCGGAGCTCCTCGGCCCGTTCCGGGCGGCGGGCGGTGACCAGGAGGTCTGCGGGGGCCCAGCCGGCGCGGATCATTCCGCTGAGCAGGGCTTCGCCGATCTTGCCGGTGCCGAGGACTGCGACTTTCTGGGTCATGGCTGGGGGTGCCCTCCGGGGTGTGCGTCGTCCTGGTTCATCCTCGCACCCGTGGATGCCCGGGGGTGGGTGGTGTCCGGTGGGCGGGACGCGCGGGCCGGCGGGGTCACGCGGTCCGGCGGCGGGGTCATGCGGCCCGCGGCGGGGTCATGCGGTCCGGCGGCGGAGGGTCGCCGCGCCGAGGCCCAGCACCAGCAGGGCGCAGTCGGCGACGACCAGGACGTCGCGGACGAAGGCGGCGGTCATGTCGGTGTGCCGGAGGACCTCGTTCATGCCGTCGACGGCGTAGGACATGGGCAGGACGTCGGAGACGGCCTCCAGGGCGGGGTGCATGGTGTCGCGCGGGGTGAAGAGGCCGCAGAGGAGCAGCTGGGGGAAGATCACCGCCGGCATGAACTGCACCGCCTGGAACTCGGAGGCCGCGAAGGCCGAGACGAAGAGGCCGAGGGCCGTGCCGAGGAGCGCGTCGAGCAGGGCCACCAGGAGGAGCAGCCAGGGACTGCCGGTGACGTCGAGGTCGAGGAACCAGACGGCGAGGCCGGTGGCGAGCGCCGACTGGACGACCGCGAGGGCGCCGAAGGCGAGGGCGTAACCGGCGATCAGGTCGCCCTTGCCGAGGGGCAGGGCGAGGAGGCGTTCGAGGGTGCCGGAGGTGCGTTCGCGCAGGGTGGCGATCGAGGTGACCAGGAACATCGTGATGAGCGGGAAGATCCCGAGGAGGGACGCGCCGATGGTGTCGAAGGTGCGCGGGCTGCCGTCGAAGACGTAGCGGAGCAGGAACAGCATCACGCAGGGGACGAGGAGCATCAGCGCGATGGTGCGCGGGTCGTGGCGGAGCTGGCGCAGGACCCGGGCGGCGGTGGCGGTGGTGCGGGAGAGGTTCAGTGCGCGGGCCGGGGCGGGGGCGGGCGGCGCCGGGTGGGTGGTGCTCATCGGGTGCTCTCCTTCGTACGGCCTGCCGCTGCCGCCTCGTCCACCAGGTGCAGGAAGGCCGCCTCGACGGTGTCGGAGCCGGTGCGGGTGCGGAGGGCTTCGGGGGTGTCGTCTGCGAGGATCCGGCCCGCGCGCATCAGCAGGAGGCGGTGGCAGCGCTCGGCCTCGTCCATGACGTGGGAGGAGACCAGCAGGGTCGTGCCGCGTTCGGCGGCGAGGGCGTGGAAGAGGTTCCACAGGTCGCGCCGGAGGACGGGGTCGAGGCCGACCGTGGGTTCGTCGAGGACGAGGAGGTCGGGGGTGCCGAGGAGGGCCACGGCGAGAGAGACGCGGCTGCGCTGGCCTCCGGAGAGGGTGCCGGCGAGGGCGTCGGCGTGGGGGGTGAGGTCGACGTCGGCGATGGCCCGGGTGACGTTCTCGTGGCGGCGGTCGGCGGACGCGCGGCCGGGGTCGAGGATCGCGGCGAAGTGGTCGAGGTTCTGGCGGACGGTCAGGTCGTTGTAGACGGAGGGGGCCTGGGTGACGTAGCCGACGCGGGTGCGCAGGGCGGGGTGGCCGGCGGGCCGGCCGAGGACGTCGAGGGTGCCGGTGACCTTGGCCTGGGTGCCGACGACGGCCCGCATCAGGGTCGACTTCCCGCAGCCGGAGGGGCCGAGGAGGCCGGTGATCCGGCCGCGCGGGACGGTGAAGCCGAGGCCCCGCAGGACGGTGCGGGGGCCTCGGACGACGGTGAGGTCTCGAGCGTGGACGGCCGGTTCCTCCGGTGGGCGGGAGGAGTAATTCATCATGTGATGAATAGTGCTCCCGGGGTCGGAGGGCGTCAAGCGGTCGAGGTCGAGGGCTCGGGCTCGGGCTCGGGCTCGGGCTCGGGCTCGGGCTCGGGCTCGGGCTCGGGCTCGGGCTCGAACGCGGGGGTGGTCGCTGGCGTGGTCGAGGTCTCGGTCGCGGGCGTGGTCGCGAGGAGGAGGACGAGGACGTAGGTCTCCTCGACGATGCCGTCCGGGAAGACGGCCAGGAGGTGCCCCCGCTCCTCGGCGAGGTGGGCCGCGGTGCGCTCCTCTCCCTGGGTCAGGAAGACGGAGTGGCTGCCGAGGTTGGCGAGGTGCGTGTCGAGCGGTACGCGACGGCTCCAGCGGATCTCGCGGCGGACGAGGCCGAGGCGGCCCTCGGGGTCGGCGACACGGGCGCTGATGTCGCGTTTCTCGGCGGAGAGGTTCATCCCGAAGTGGCGGTCGGTGCGTTCCGCCGCCTCCGCGATCCAGGGCACGTCGAGCGCGTCGGTGTTCCACCACAGCGCCAGTGCCCCGCCCGGGCGCAGCACCCGGACCGCCTCCGGGACGGCCCGCGCGGGGTCGGTCCAGTGCCAGGCCTGGGCGTAGGTGAGGAGGTCGGCGCAGTGGCCGGCGAGCGGGAGGGCGTTGCCGTCACCCCGGACGACCGGCACGCCGGGCAGGGTGCGGCGGAACTCGGCCGCCATGCCGTCACCGGGTTCGACGGCGATCACGTCGGCGCCGCGCGCGTGCAGCCGGGCGGTCGCCATGCCCGTACCGGCGCCGACGTCCACGACCCGGGAGCCGGCGAGGGGGCGGCCGGTCAGCTCCTCGATGGTGTCGAAGAGGGCGGGCGGGTAGGAGGGGCGGTTGGCGGCGTACTGGGCGGCGGCGGAGTTGAAGGAGAGCGCGCGGGCGGCGCGCGTGAGCCGGTCGGCCGGTGGGGTGGTCCTCGGCGTGGTCATACGGCCATGGTGGCCGGACGGCGGTGGGGGCAGGGGGCTTTCCCGCGCGGCGCCGCGGGGTCCGGACAGCGCCCCTCAGGAGCGGCGGCGCTTCTTCGACGGGTTGCCGGAGCGGCGTGTGGTGCGCTTCTCGTACTGCTCGCGGGCGGTCGCGTACTCCGCGCGGTGCAGCTTCTCACCGGGTGCCTCGGTGAGGGAGCGGAAGAAGTAGGCCACGAGGGAGCCGACGAAACCGACGGCCAGGAGACCGCGCAGGGACGCCTGGCGGGCGGGGTCGGGGCGGGTGGTGAAGGCCGACCAGGTGTGCCGGAAGGCTAGGGCGCTGCAGACCGCGAACATCACGACCATGAGGAGGGTGACGAAACCGCCGACCTCGGCGATCCGCAGCCCCTGGTAGGCGATGCGCAGGACGAAGCAGGCGGCGGCCGCGGCGGCGAGGGAGCCGACGGCGACGCCGGCGCGGCGGGCGATGTAACCGCCGGAGTGGTCGACCCACGTGGTGCCGAAGAAGCGGATGGGCTCGGGCTGGGGGCCCACGGGAGTCCCGGAGGGCCCGGAGGTCCCAGGGGTCCCAGGGGTTCCGGAGGTCCCGGGGGAGCTCGCGGTGTTGTCCGAAGTGCCGTTCTCTGCGCTCACGCGTCGATTATGGCTCCGGACGGACCGAGGGCTCCGGGTGGGACCGGGCTCGGCGACGGGCGCCGGACCGTGACCGGACGGCGACGGGCCGCGGGCCCGTCGCCGTGGTGGAGACGGTCAGAGGCAGCGGGAGGCCACGTAACCGTCGTGGCCGGTGTAGACGTACGCGTCCGCGACGTACTCGCCGTTGCTCACGTTGTCCCAGATGTTCGACGTGCCGTACGGGCCGGTCACCGTGGTGCCCGGGGTCTGGCAGTAGATCGGGACGCGGGCGCCCTCGGCCAGGATGCGCACGACGTTGTACTGCGTACCCGGGCCACTGCGCACGTTCAGACGGACACCCGGCGCGACCGGGTAGTAGCGGACGGCCGTCGCCGCCGTGGTCGTGACGGCCTCCTCCGAGCCGGGCGCGACCTCTTCGGCCCGCTCGGCCGGTCCGGTTGCTTCGATGCGGTCAACAGACATGCAGAACCTCCCCCGTTGGACCCCATGACGCGCATGGGGTCACGTTGATTCCCCCGCGTCACGAGATGAAACACGAGTTCACAACTCGCACGCGGAGGCTAGCAAGTCGCCTCGGTCCCGTACGAGTCATCGACTAGGCTCCGTGCGTCGCGCGCGCGGACGAACAGCACGGGGGTGGTTCCATGGCGCCACAGCAGGACGCCGGAGCGGGCGCGGAAGCGGAACTTCCACAATATGCCGGTCACTACCGGCTGGACTCACGGCTCGGCTCCGGTGGGATGGGCGTGGTCCATCTGGCCCGCAGCACCTCGGGGCTGAAGCTCGCGGTGAAGGTCGTGCACGCGGAGTTCGCGGGGGATGCCGAGTTCAGGGGCCGGTTCCGGCAGGAGGTGGCAGCGGCGCGCAGGGTGAGCGGTGCCTTCACCGCACCCGTCGTGGACGCCGACCCGGAGGCGGAACGGCCCTGGATGGCCACCCTGTTCATTCCCGGCCCGACCCTCGCCGACCAGGTGAAGCGGAACGGTCCGATGCCGACGGCGCAACTGCGCCGGCTGATGGCCGGGCTGGCGGAGGCGCTGCGGGACATCCACCGGGTCGGGGTGGTGCACCGGGATCTGAAGCCGAGCAACGTCCTGCTCGCCGACGACGGCCCCAAGGTCATCGACTTCGGCATCTCCCGGCCGAAGGACAGCGAACTGCGGACCGAGACCGGCAAGTTGATCGGCACGCCGCCCTTCATGGCGCCGGAGCAGTTCCGGCGCCCGCGCGAGGTGGGTCCGGCCGCGGACATCTTCGCGCTGGGATCCGTGCTGGTGCACGCGGCGACCGGGCGCGGACCGTTCGACTCCGACAGCCCGTACGTCGTCGCCTACCAGGTGGTGCACGACGAACCCGATCTGACCGGCGTCCCCGGGGAACTCGCGGAGCTGGTGCGGCGCTGCCTCGCCAAGGAGCCCGAGGACCGGCCGACGCCGGACGAGTTGATGAGCGGCCTGCGGTCGGTGGCGGCCTCGTACGACACCCAGGCGTTCATCCCGAGACAGCGGACGGCCGCGGACGGGGCCTCGGACGCGGCGTCGGACGCCGTGTCTGACGCGGCGTCGGATGCGGCGTCCGACGCGGTGGCGTCCCGTGGACGCCGTGAGTCCGGACGGCCGTCACCGTCGCCTTCGCCGTCCCCCGCGCCCGGACGCCGGGGCCGGCAGGGCAGGCGCGCCGTGCTGGTGGGCGCGGCGGTGCTCACGGCCGTACTCGCCGGGGTCGCCGTCGCGCTCCAGCCGGCCGGGACGGACCCGGACCGGCCCGGCCGTCCGGCCACCCGCACCGCCCCGGCGTTCGGCGGCTGGGCGGCGGAGCCCGTGTCCGTGAGCGGCGGCGTACCGCAGTGCGCGTACGGCGACGGAGCGTTGGTGTGTACGCAGCGCGGGGTGGTCTTCGCCCTCGACCCGTCCGACGGTGACCTGCTCTGGCGGCGCCCGGCGTCGGATCCGGCGGCCGACCGGCCCCCGGCCGTCTCCGGCGGGCGGGTCCAGCCGTACCCGAGCGGCGGTACGCGGCTGAAGGCGCTGGATCCGCGCTCGGGCCGGGACGCCTGGCAGCGGACGGTGCCTGCGGGCGGTACGGTCCTGGCCGCGGGTGGCACGCTGCTGGTCACCGGTGCGGACGGCACGGTCACCGGTGTGGACGGCGCCTCGGGCCGGCGGGAGTGGAGCCGCGGGTTCCAGGGGCACGGCGGCGCGTCCTTCGACGCGTTCGGCGAGGCCCGGCTGGTCTGCGCGACGACCCGTGCGGCCGACGGGAAGCGCACCCGGGTCACCGCGGTCGACCCGGCGACGGGCGCGGTGCGGTGGGACGTGCGGCTGGACGGGGCGCTGAAGCCCATCGGCGTCCACGCGGGGGCCGTGTACTTCCTCGCCAACGACCCGTTGAGCGAGGAAACGGTCGCCCTGGTCCGCTACACCCCCGGTTCCGGCGTGTCGACGCGGGTCCCGCTGTCCGTCCCGCGCCAGGACGTCCGGGCCACCGTGCGCGGTGACGTCGTCCACCTGCTGGCGCAGGGCGGCTCGCTGGAGGCCGTCGACATGACGGAGCGCGAGCGGGTGTGGCACCTGGAGACCGGCATCGTGCGGGGTTCCGCCCCGGTCTCCGACGGCCGTCATGTGTACGTCACCGCGCCCGACGGGCGGCTGCTCGCCGTGGACGCCGCGACGGGCCGGCTGCTCGGGCAGACGCCGCCCCGGCTCGGGAAGGCCGGCCGGGTCGCAGCCGCGCTGCCCCAGCCGGTGCTCGCGGACGGGCACGTCCACGCCTCCGCGCCCGACGGGACCGTGTTCGCCGTGGACGGGCGGGACCCGCCGGGCTGGTAGCGGCCGGCAGCGGCAAGGGCCGCCCCCGCGCGACGCGGGAGCGGCCCTTCGTCCGATCGGGCGGGGCTCAGCCCAGCTTCGTCACGTCGCGCACCGCGCCCTTGTCCGCGCTGGTGGCCATCGCGGCGTACGCCTTGAGGGCGGCCGACACCTTGCGGTCGCGGTTCTTCGGGGCGTACGTGCCGTTCAGCGCCTGCTCGCGGCGGGTGAGCTCGGCGTCGTCCACGAGCAGCTCGATGGAGCGGCTGGGGATGTCGATCCGGATGCGGTCGCCGTCCTCGACCAGGGCGATGGTGCCGCCCGAGGCCGCCTCCGGGGAGGCGTGGCCGATGGACAGGCCGGACGTGCCGCCGGAGAAGCGGCCGTCGGTGATCAGCGCGCAGGCCTTCCCGAGGCCGCGGCTCTTCAGGTACGAGGTCGGGTAGAGCATCTCCTGCATACCGGGGCCGCCCTTGGGGCCCTCGTAGCGGATGACGACGACGTCGCCCTCCTTGACCTGCTGGGTGAGGATCTTCTGGACGGCCTCCTCCTGCGACTCGCAGACGACCGCCGGGCCCTCGAAGGTCCAGATGGACTCGTCGACGCCGGCCGTCTTGACGACGCAGCCGTCGACGGCGAGGTTGCCGCGCAGCACCGCCAGGCCGCCGTCCTTGGAGTAGGCGTGCTCGGCGGAGCGGATGCAGCCGCCCTCGGCGTCCTCGTCGAGGGAGTCCCAGCGCTCGGACTGGGAGAAGGCCTCGGCGGAGCGGACGCAGCCGGGGGCCGCGTGCCACAGCTCGACCGCCTCCTGGGAGGGGGAGCCGCCGCGGATGTCCCAGGTCTTCAGCCAGTCGGCCAGGGACGGGCTGTGGACCGAGTGGACGTCCTCGTTGAGCAGTCCCGCGCGGTGCAGCTCGCCGAGCAGGGCGGGGATGCCGCCCGCGCGGTGCACGTCCTCCATGTAGTACGTGCGGTCCTTGGCGACGTTGGGAGCGACCTTGGCCAGGCAGGGCACCCGGCGCGAGAGGGCGTCCATCTCGGCGAGGCCGAAGGGGACCTCCGCCTCCTGGGCGGCGGCCAGCAGATGCAGGATCGTGTTGGTCGAGCCGCCCATGGCGATGTCGAGGGCCATGGCGTTCTCGAAGGCCGCGGCGGTGGCGATGTTGCGGGGCAGGACCGAGTCGTCGTCCTGCTCGTAGTAGCGGCGGGTGAGGTCCATGACCGTGTGCGCGGCGTTCTCGTAGAGCGCCTTGCGGGCGGTGTGGGTGGCCAGCACCGAGCCGTTGCCGGGCAGGGAGAGGCCGATGGCCTCGGTGAGGCAGTTCATCGAGTTGGCGGTGAACATGCCGGAACAGGAGCCGCAGGTCGGACAGGCGTTCTCCTCGATGCGGAGGACGTCCGCGTCCGAGATCTTGTCGTTGGCCGCCTCGACCATGGCGTCGACCAGGTCCAGGGTGCGCACGGTGCCGTCGACCAGGGTGGCGCGGCCGGACTCCATGGGGCCGCCGGAGACGAAGACCGTGGGGATGTTCAGCCGCAGGGCGGCGTTGAGCATGCCCGGGGTGATCTTGTCGCAGTTGGAGATGCAGATCAGGGCGTCCGCGCGGTGCGCCTCGACCATGTACTCCACGCTGTCCGCGATCAGGTCGCGGGAGGGCAGGCTGTAGAGCATGCCGCCGTGGCCCATGGCGATGCCGTCGTCGACGGCGATGGTGTTGAACTCGCGCGGGATGCCGCCGGCCGCGGTCACCGCCTCGCTGACGATCCGGCCGACCGGGGCGAGGTGGGTGTGCCCGGGGACGAACTCCGTGAAGCTGTTGGCGACCGCGATGATCGGCTTGCGGCCGATGTCCGCACCCGGTACACCGGAGGCGCGCATAAGGGCGCGGGCGCCCGCCATGTTGCGGCCGTGGGTGACTGTGCGGGACCTCAGCTCGGGCATCGTCGCTCGCTCCTTCAGACCTTCGGGGAGTGTCGGTCGGACATCGGAGACGTCCGACTGGATCGAGCGTACGCCCGTCATCCAGAGGGCGGGACGACGCGTCCGGAATTCGGGACGGGTGTCTCAGCGGAGGACCGCACCCGGTAGGCCGGGAGTCCGTGGACGAGGCCGCGCCCGGAAGGCCGGGAGTCCGCGGACGAGGCCGCACCCGGTAGGCCGGGAGTCCGTGGACGAGGCCGCACCCGGTAGGCCGGGAAACCACGACAGCAGCCTCCAGAAGACCGGGCGACCACGGCCGCGACCCGCCCCGGCGTCTCAGGCCCCCGTCAGATGTCCCTGCACCACCGGGGCCACCCGTCCGATGATCTGCTCGGGGTCCGCCGAGGCCAGGGGCTCCACCTTGATCACGTACCGGATCATCGCGATACCGACGAGCTGGGCGGCGGCGAGCTCGGCGCGCAGCTCCGCGTCCGGCGTGCCGATCTGCCCGGCGATCCGGCGCAGCAGCTGGCTGGAGACCAGCCGGCGGAAGACGCCGGCCGCCGTCTCGTTGTTCACGGCGGACCGGACGATCGCGAGCAGCGGGGCCCGGGTGACCGGGTTCTCCCACAGCCCGATGATCATCCGCGTCATCCGCTCGCCCACCTCGTCGAGCGGAGCGTCGAGAACGGTGTCCCGCGCGGCGAGCACGGGAGCGAAGGCGCCCTCGACGGCAGCCTCGAACACCTGCTCCTTGGTGCCGAAGTAGTGGTGCACCAGCGCGGAGTCCACCCCGGCCGCCTTGGCGATCCCCCGCACGGAGGTCTTCTCGTAGCCCCGCGCGGAGAACTCCTCGCGGGCCGCGCCGAGGATGCGGTCACGGGTGCCGGCGGACTCCGTACGCGGGGGGCGGCCGCGGCGCCGGGCCGTGCCGTTGCCGGGCGCGGGGGCGTCCGGGCCGTCGCTCGCGGTGCGGCCCGTCATCGCCGCGGCACCCGCGCGGCGGCGGAGGCCAGGTGCAGGCGGGTGAAGGCCAGGGCCTCGGCCAGATCGGCCTCGCGCTCCGCGCTCGACATGGCGCGGCGGGTGTTGACCTCGATCACGACATGGCCGTCGAAGCCGCTCACCGCCAGGCGCTCCAGCACCTGGGCGCAGGGCTGGTCGCCGCGGCCCGGCACCAGGTGCTCGTCCTTGGCCGAGCCCCGGCCGTCGGCGAGGTGGACGTGGCCGAGGCGGTCGCCCATGCGGTCGATCATCTGCAGGGCGTCGGTGCGGGCGGTCGAGGCGTGGCTGAGGTCGATCGTGAAGTGGCGGTAGTCCTCTTTGGTGACGTCCCAGTCGGGGGCGTACGCGAGCATCTCGCGGTCGCGGTAGCGCCAGGGGTACATGTTCTCCACCGCGAAGCGCACGTCCGTCTCGTTCGCCATCCGCCAGATGCCGTCCACGAAGTCGCGGGCGTACTGCCGCTGCCAGCGGAAGGGGGGATGGACGACCACCGTGCCGGCGCCGAGCTTCTCCGCGGCGGCCTGCGCCCGCCGGAGCTTGGTCCAGGGGTCGGTGGACCACACGCGCTGGGTGATGAGCAGGCACGGGGCGTGCACGGCCAGAATGGGGATGCGGTGGTAGTCGCTGAGTCTGCGCAGCGCCTCGATGTCCTGGCTGACCGGGTCGGTCCACACCATGACCTCGACGCCGTCGTACCCGAGACGCGCGGCGATCTCGAAGGCCGTCGCCGTCGACTCCGGATAGACGGAGGCCGTTGACAGCGCGACCTTCGCATCCGGGACGCGCACCGCTGGTTCTGCCACGAGGGACAGCGTACGGCGTGCCTCCGACGGGCGGCCCGCGGACGATCGGCTTCGGCCAGGGCCCCCGGTCGCCCCTCGCGGCCGCATGTGCGCAGCACAGCGCCCGCACGGCCGCGCCCCGGGCCGGACCGTCAAGACGGCCGCCGTGTGATCGAGCTAACCGGGGAAGGGCGGCAGCGGTACGTCACCGGCGGACGCCGGGCCCATGTGGTCCAGGCGGCGGAGGATCACGCCCTCCCGGAGGGCCCAGGGGCAGATGTCCAGGCATTCGACGCCGAAGAGGTCCATCGCGCCCTCGGCGACCAGGGCTCCGGCGAGCAGCTGGCTCGCGCGGGCCTCGGAGACGCCGGGCAGTTCGGCGCGCTCGGCGGCGCTCATGGCGGCGAGCCTCGGCACCCAGCCCTCCAGGGACTCCCGTTTCAGCTCGCGCTGGACGTACAGGCCGTCGGCGGAGCGGGCGGCGCCGGCGATCCGGGCGAGCTGCTTGAAGGTCTTGGAGGTGGCCACCACGTGGTCCGGCGCGCCGAGGCGGCTGAACTCCCCGACCGTACGGGCTATCTCGGTGCGCACGTGCCGGCGCAGCGCCCGCACGTCACCCGGCTCCGGCGGGTCGCCGGGCAGCCAGCCGGCGGTGAGCCGGCCGGCGCCCAGCGGCAGGGACACCGCGGCGTCGGGCTCCTCGTCCATGCCGTAGGCGATCTCCAGGGAGCCGCCGCCGATGTCGACGACCAGCAGCTTCCCGGCCGACCAGCCGAACCAGCGGCGGGCGGCGAGGAAGGTCAGCCGGGCCTCCTCCGCACCGCTGAGCACCTGGAGCTCGACGCCGGTCTCCTCGCGCACGCGCGCGAGGACGTCGTCGGCGTTGTCCGCCTCGCGCACGGCGGAGGTCGCGAACGGCAGCAGTTCCTCGACGCCCTTGTCCTCGGCGGCCCGGAGCGCCTCGTGGACGACCGAGACCAGTCGGTCCACCCCGCCGGAGCCGATGGCGCCGTTGCCGTCGAGGAGCTGGGCGAGGCGCAGGTCGGCCTTGTGCGAGTGCGCGGGCAGCGGGCGGGCGCCGGGGTGCGCGTCCACCACCAGCAGATGCACCGTGTTCGAACCCACGTCGAGGACACCGAGTCTCATGTACGGAACGCTACTGCCCGCCGCGCGGTGTGTTGCCCCCTTCGGGGCGGACGAGGCGGTCCCGGGCAGCGGCGCGGGCGACTTACCCTGGACGCGTGCCAAAGACGAAAAAGGCGAAGGACGCAAAGCCGGACAAGAAGGCCGTGAAGGACAAGAAGGCCGGGTCGGCCGGGGGTTCTTCGCGGGTGACAGCACCGCAGCAGCCGGGGGCGGCGCCGGCGGACGACGAGAAGGGCCTCGACTTCGCCCGCGCGTGGGTGGAGTTCCCGGATCCGGCGGACGACGAGCAGGTCTTCCGCTGTGACCTGACCTGGCTGACCTCCCGCTGGAACTGCATCTTCGGCAGCGGCTGCCAGGGCATCCAGGCGGGCCGCGCGGACGACGGCTGCTGCACCCTGGGCGCGCACTTCTCGGACGAGGACGACGAGAAGCGGGTGGCCGGGCACGTGGCGAGGCTCACGCCGGACATCTGGCAGCACCACGCGGAGGGCACCCGTAACGGCTGGATCTCCGAGGACGAGGACGGCGACCGTCAGACCCGCCCGTTCCAGGGCTCGTGCATCTTCCAGAACCGGCCGGGTTTCGCGGGCGGCATGGGCTGCTCGCTGCACATCCTCGCCCTCAGGGAGGGCCGCGAGCCGCTGGAGACCAAGCCGGACGTGTGCTGGCAGCTGCCCGTCCGGCGGACCTACGACTGGATCGACCGGCCCGACGACACGCGCGTACTGCAGGTGTCGATCGGCGAGTACGACCGGCGCGGCTGGGGACCGGGCGGCCACGACCTGCACTGGTGGTGCACCTCGGCGACCTCCGCGCACGGCGCCGGGGAGCCGGTGTACGTCTCCTACCGCGCGGAGCTGACCGAGATGATGGGCAAGGCCGGCTACGACCGGCTGGCCGAGCTGTGCGAGGAGCGGCTGGCCGCGCAGCTGCCGCTGCTGGCGCCGCATCCGGCGGACCCCGCCTGACCCGGCCTCAATCCGCCTGACCCCGCCTGACCCCGTCCGGGCGCGCCCTACGGCGTGGCTTGGGCCGGCTCGCCGCTGCCCTCGGCCGGCACCGGCTCGGAGGGCGTCGGGCCGGTGGGCGTCGGGCCCCCGGTGGTGGGCTCCGGGGCGGGCGAGGACGGCGGATCGCTCGGCGCGGGCTCCGCGGGCTCCGAGGGCTGCGGTGCCGTGGGGGTGGGCTCCGGGTCGGACGGTGACGGCGGGGGCTCGCTCGGGGCGCCCGGGTGCGGGGTGCCGGGACCGCCCGGGTGGCCGGAGGACGGTGCGGAGGGGGCGGGGCCGTAGCCGTCGATGGTCACGGCGGAGCCGGCGGGCGAGACCGCCACGGTGGCGCTCCAAGGCCCCGACGGCTCGCGCAGCTGGTCGACGTACACGCTGATCGTCACCGACTCGCCCGGGGCGAGCGTGCCCGACGACCGGCTGAGGTAGAGCCAGGACGCTCCCGTCGACGCGGACCAGCGGACCGGTCCGTGACCGGTCGCCCTCAGCGTGATCAGTGTGGTGTCGCCCCTGTGGTCGGCCGTGACGTCCATCGCGGCGGCGCCCGCGCGGCCCGCTCCGGCGACACCGACGACCTCCACGGACACGTCCGCGCCGCCGTCCTCGTCGAAGCGGGGGCCGGGGCGGGTGCGGGCGTTGCCGGTGTTCTCGTAGCCGCCGCCCGCCCCCTCGCCGTCGAGGTCGACGGTGGCGCCGTCCTCCCGCGCGGAGGCCGACCGGCCGTCCTGGGCCTCGCCCACGGGGGTGCCGCGGTAGGCGGCCCACAGCGCCAGCACCGGTGCGGCGACGACGGTGGCGACCACCGTCGTCGTGACGGCACGCGCGCGCAGGCGGTCCCGCCGCGCGGCACGGTCCTTGGGGTCCATCGGGAAACCGCGCCGGTCGAAGCGGGGCGCGGCGCCGCGCGCGCGGGAATGGTGCGCCACGGCGGCGCGCAGGGCCGCGCCGGGCGCCGGGAGGACGGGCAGCGCGTCCGGGGTGACGCTGGTGCCGGGCCAGCGGCCAGGGATGGCCCGCTCGGCGCCCCGGCGGCAGCGCGGGCAGTCGTCGACGTGCCGGACGAGTTCGCGGCGCAGGGTCGCGCTGAGCACCAGGCGGCGGTCGCCGGTGAGATGCGCCACGCCCGGGCAGGCGCCGGTCTCGACGACGGCGAGCGCCGCGCGGGTGCGTTCCACCTCGCAGGCCGCGGCGGCGAGCAGCTCCCGCGCGGCGGCCGGTTCCATGCCGAGCACGGCGGCGACCTCCGGGGCGGCGAGCCGGTGGCGCACAGCGAGTTCCAGTGCCTCGCGCTGCTCCGGGGTGGTGCCGGCGGCCTCCGGCCAGGCCAGCAGCGCCAGTTCGCGCCGGCGCCGCTCCTGGACCTCCTCGGAGACGGCCGGGGCGGCGGCGGTCCGTGCCGTGCGCCGCCGGTCGGCGCGCCCCACGGCGTGGGTGGCCTGACGCCTCTGCCGGGCCTCCGCCAGCTTGCGCAGACACGCCCAGCGGGCCAGCGCGTACAGCCAGGCCCGGCGGTCGCCGGGCTCCTCGGGGACGTGCCGGCCGCGGCGTTCCGCCAGGGTGAGGACGTCGGCCAGGGCGGCGGTCGCCGCGTCGTGGTCGCAGAGCACGGACAGGCAGTAGGTGAACAGGCCGTCCAGATGGGGTTCGTAGCGGCCGGCCGGCCGCTGCGCCAGCGTGCGCGCGGCCCCGCGGTCACGCACCTCCCGGTGCGCCCGGCGTGCTCCGGTCGTGCGGGTCGAGGTCTCCGGGCCACTGCTCATCATTCGGCGACCGTAGGCGGCCGGGGACGGCGCCTTCGGGAGCCCTGCGGACTTTTAATCCGTACGGGTGAAACGATCCCTCAATCGGGGACAGGAACCTTTCGCTGCCGGTGAGCGGGCCCGCGGCGCGGCCCGGCCGCGGGGGGCCGGCGAGGGTGTGGCGGGTCGTTGTCAGTGCGTGCCGCTACCTTTTCCGCATGGCTGCCCGTACCAAGACCACCAAGGACCGACCGTCCTACCGCTGCACCGAGTGCGGCTGGCAGACGGCCAAGTGGCTCGGGCGCTGCCCCGAGTGCCAGGCCTGGGGGACGGTCGAGGAGTACGGCACGCCCGCGGTCCGTACGACGGCGCCCGGCCGGGTCACCACCTCCGCCGTGCCCATCGGCCAGGTCGACGGCCGCCAGGCCACCGCCCGCTCCACCGGAGTGCCCGAGCTGGACCGGGTGCTCGGCGGCGGCCTCGTGCCCGGCGCGGTGGTGCTGGTCGCGGGTGAGCCGGGTGTGGGCAAGTCCACGCTGCTGCTGGACGTGGCCGCCAAGTCGGCGAGCGCGGAGCACCGCACGCTCTACGTCACCGGGGAGGAGTCGGCGAGCCAGGTCCGGCTGCGCGCCGACCGCATCCACGCCATCGACGACCACCTGTACCTCGCCGCCGAGACGGACCTGTCCGCCGTGCTCGGCCACTTGGACGCGGTGAAGCCGTCCCTGCTGATCATGGACTCGGTGCAGACGGTCGCGTCCCCGGAGATCGACGGCGCCCCGGGCGGCATGGCGCAGGTGCGGGAGGTGGCCGGGGCGCTGATCCGGGCCTCCAAGGAGCGCGGGATGTCGACCCTCCTGGTGGGCCACGTCACCAAGGACGGGGCGATCGCCGGCCCCCGCCTGCTGGAACACCTGGTGGACGTCGTCCTGCACTTCGAGGGCGACCGGCACGCGCGCCTGCGCCTGGTGCGCGGCGTCAAGAACCGCTACGGCACCACGGACGAGGTCGGCTGCTTCGAGCTGCACGACGAGGGCATCACGGGCCTGGCCGACCCCAGCGGGCTCTTCCTGACCCGCCGTGACGAGCCGGTGCCGGGCACCTGCCTGACGGTGACCCTGGAGGGCCGCCGCCCCCTGGTCGCCGAAGTGCAGGCGCTCACGGTCGACTCGCAGATCCCCTCCCCCCGGCGCACCACCTCCGGTCTGGAGACCTCCCGCGTCTCCATGATGCTGGCGGTGCTGGAACAGCGCGGCCGCATCAGCGCCTTGGGCAAACGGGACATTTACTCCGCGACGGTGGGCGGGGTGAAGCTCTCCGAACCGGCCGCGGACCTGGCCGTCGCGCTGGCGCTGGCCTCCGCGGCGAGCGACACCCCGCTGCCGAAGAACCTGGTCGCGATCGGCGAGGTCGGCCTGGCCGGCGAGGTGAGACGGGTCACGGGCGTCCAGCGCAGGCTCGCCGAGGCGCACCGCCTGGGCTTCACCCACGCCCTGGTACCGGCCGATCCGGGGAAGGTCCCGCAGGGCATGAAGGTCCTGGAAGTGGCGGACATGGGCGACGCGCTGCGGGTCCTTCCGCGCTCCCGTCGCCGAGACGCCCCACGGGAGGAGGAGGACCGCCGGTAGACTTTGCCCAGGTCTCGCCCGTCCGTACGAACCGCGGGGGCCTCCAGAACCTGCGACCGGAGGAGTGCAGTGGCAGCCAACGACCGGGCAGCAGCTCCCGGAAAGTCCGGTGGGAGTGCCGGTTCCGATGGCCTGATGCGCGCCTCGCTGAGCGCCGTGGCACCCGGTACCGCCCTGCGTGACGGCCTGGAGCGGGTGCTCCGCGGCAACACCGGCGGTCTCATCGTGCTCGGCAGCGACAAGACCGTCGAGGCGCTGTGCAGCGGCGGCTTCGTGCTGGACGTCGAGTTCACCGCGACCCGGCTGCGCGAGCTGTGCAAGCTGGACGGCGGCATCGTCCTGTCCTCGGACCTGTCCAAGATCCTGCGCGCGGGCGTCCAGCTGGTGCCCGACCCGACCATCCCCACCGAGGAGACCGGCACCCGGCACCGCACCGCCGACCGGGTCTCCAAGCAGGTCGGCTTCCCGGTCGTCTCGGTCTCCCAGTCGATGCGCCTGATCGCGCTGTACGTCGACGGCCACCGCCGGGTCCTGGAGGACTCGGCGGCGATCCTCTCCCGCGCCAACCAGGCGCTCGCCACGCTGGAGCGCTACAAGCTCCGCCTCGACGAGGTCGCGGGCACCCTGTCGGCGCTGGAGATCGAGGACCTGGTGACCGTCCGGGACGTCTCGGCGGTCGCGCAGCGGCTGGAGATGGTCCGCCGCATCGCCACCGAAATCGCCGAGTACGTGGTCGAACTGGGCACCGACGGTCGCCTCCTCGCCCTCCAGCTGGACGAGTTGATCGCGGGGGTGGAGCCGGAGCGCGAGCTGGTCGTCCGGGACTACGTCCCCGAGCCCACCGCCAAGCGCTCCCGCACGGTCGACGAGGCCCTGTACGAGCTGGACGCGCTCACCCACGCGGAGCTGCTGGAGATGCCGACGGTGGCCCGCGCCCTCGGGTACACGGGCTCCCCGGAGACCCTGGACTCGGCGGTGTCCCCGCGCGGCTTCCGGCTGCTGGCGAAGGTGCCGAGGCTGCCGGGCGCGATCATCGACCGGCTGGTGGAGCACTTCGGCGGACTGCAGAAGCTGCTCGCCGCCAGCGTGGACGACCTGCAGACGGTGGACGGCGTCGGTGAGGCACGGGCCCGCAGCGTCCGCGAGGGCCTGTCACGACTGGCGGAGAGCTCGATCCTCGAACGCTACGTCTGATCCGGGGCTGGGCGGCCCCGGCGGATACACCGGACGGGACCGGTCCGGTCCGGTCCGGCTCAGGCACGACGCCGGAATCACGCCGGACCGAACCGGGCACGGCGCCGGGATCACACCGGACCGGTCCGGCTCAGGCACGGCGCCGGGATCACGCCGGACCGAACCGGGCACGGTGACGGAATCACGCCGGACCGGTCCGGCTCAGGCACGGCGCCGGGATCACGCCGGACCGAACCGGGCACGGCGCCGGGATCACACCGGACCGGAAACGGGGGCCAAACCACGCCGGACGGCGGCGGCCGTCGAGGTGCGGGACGCCAACCGGGCCGGACCGGGAACGAGGACCGGACCAGGCCGTGTCAGGCACGGAGGCCGAGACCGGCCGCATCGGACCCGGTGACCGGACCGGTCACACCGACCCGCGCGGCACAGGAGCCGGCTCCTGTCCCGGCCCGCGCCCTGCCCCGGCTGTCCCGGCTGCCCCGGCCCGCGTAGGGGCCGGCGTCCGGCTCCGGGTCAGTCGCGCTCCAGCACGAACGACGTCTGCACCTTCGCGAACCCCGGTGCCTTCGCCTCCACCAGATAGGTGCCCGCACCGGCCGACCCCGCCTTGGGCGTCTCGCACTGCGGCGCGCTGGGCTTGCGGTCCCACTTCACGGTGTAGGTGATGCTGTCCTCGGCAGGCACCCGGAACACCAGGCTCCGCGCACCCTTCGGGCAGTCGTCCGACGCCCAGTACGCGTCGTCGCTGTCCGCCTGCGTGATCGTCAACACCGCGCTGTCCGGCCCGAGATCGACCTTGCAGTCGCTGCCGGAGATGTTCCGCGCGGTGAGCAGGAACGTGGGCGTCTGCCCGGGCTCATAGGTGTTGTGGGCGCTGCGCAGGCTGAACTTGACCGCGCTCGCGGTGCAGTTGGGCAGTGCGGACCCGGATCCGGCCGGCAGCGCGTCACCCGCGCCGACCCCGGCGGACGTACCGCCCTCGGAGCCGCCGCCTGCGCTGCCCCCGGCACCGTCGGACCCGCCGGACCCGCCCGAGCCGCCCGACCCACCCGAGCCGTCGGCGCCGCCGCTGTCCGCCGGGTCGCCGTTGGCCCCGTCGTCGCCCGTCCCGGACGACGATCCTCCGGAACCGTCCGATCCGCCGTCCTCCGACTCGTCACGGCCGCCCGGCGCCTGACTGATCGCCGGTCCCGAACTCGACGGCCCCGGTGTGATGGACGGCGCGGGATTCTTGCCGTTGGCCCCGTTCCCGCGGTCGCCGCCGCCCCCGCCGCCCGCGACCACCACCCAGGTGATCAACAACGCCAACAGGGCCAGCACGGACAGCAGTACGGCCCTCCGTCGCCAGTAGATGGTGGAGGGAAGCGGCCCGACCGGATTGCGCAGAGATCCCACGGCGCAAACTGTACGAGAGATCGGCGCGTTCGCTTGTCCCACCCGCCGCTCCGAGCCACAACTTTTCCGGATCATCATCCCGGAAACCGCCCGCCACCCCTGTCCTTCGTCGGGTACGGGACGCGACGATCGCGGGGTGTGACCGTTCCGGCACCTCGCCTACGGTCCGTGACCATGGACTTCGTCGACAACGGGCTCTACCGCGACATCACCGAGTACGCCCGGGACACCCCCACGTGGATACAGCACACGGCCGAGATCGGGACGGAGGCCGGACTGCTGGTCTTCGTCGCCCTGTTCGTGGCCGGCTGGTGGCGGGCCCGGCACGCCGGCACCCGCGCGTTCGCGATCGCGGCCCTTGCACCCGTGGCCACGGCTGTGGCGTACGTGTGCAGTGAGGTGCTCAAGTCCGGTGTGACGCAGGAGCGTCCGTGCCGTGCGGTCGCCGGCGCCGCCGCTCCCCTCGCCGAGTGCCCGCCGCACGGCGACTGGTCGTTCCCGAGCAACCACGCCACGATCGCGGGCGCCTCGGCCCTCACCCTGGTCCTGGTCCGGCGCGCGCTCGTCTGGCTGACCGTCCCGCTGGCCCTGCTGATGGCCTTCTCCCGGGTGTTCGTCGGCGTGCACTACCCGCACGACGTGGCCGCGGGGCTGCTGCTCGGCGCCGTCCTCGCCCTCACGGTCGTACGGCTGGGCACGCGTCCGGCCACGCGGCTCGCCACGGCGCTGCGCGGCTCCCCGGCGCCCGCCGCGCGGTGGCTCGCCGGGCCGGGCCCGGCCCCCGTCACCGAGCGGCCCGCACCGCCGTACACCACCCACCGCCGCCGCTGACCGCCGTACGGGAGACACCCGCCCCGAAGGGCGGGCTCATGGGGTCGCCAGGCCCGCCTCGTGGGCGACGATCGCCGCCTGTACGCGATTGCGCACGCCGAGCCGGTCGAGAACCGCGCTGACGTACGCCTTCACCGTGCCCTCGACGAGGTGCAGCCGGGCGGCGATCTCCGGGTTGGACAGTCCCGCCCCGACCAGGCCGAGCACCTCGCGCTCGCGTGGGCTCAGCACCGCCACGCGCGCCCGCGCCCGGGCCTCCCGGGCCAGCCGTCCGCCGCCGTCGGCCCCGCCCAGCCCCTCGATGACGTACCGGGCCACCTTGGGCGACAGGAAGGCCGCGCCGTCCGCCACCGCCCGCACGCCCGCGATGAGTTCGTACGGGTCGCCGGACTTGAGCAGGAATCCGGTGGCACCGCCGCCGAGGGCGCGGGCCACGTAGGCGCGTTCGGAGAAGGTGGTGAGCATCGCCACGGCCGTGCCGGGGACCGTGCGGACGATCTCCTCGGCCGCCGCGAGGCCGTCCAGACGGGGCATGCGGATGTCGAGCAGCGCCACGTCGGGGCGGTGCGCCCGGGCCAGTTCGACGGCCTCGCGGCCGTCGCCCGCCTCGGCGACGACCTCCGTCTCCCCGCCGCTCGCCAGGATGGCGGACACCCCGGCGCGCACCATCGCCTCGTCGTCGGCCAGCAAGACCCTGATCACGGTGTCAACTCCTCGTTTCCCTCCCGCCGTTCGCCGGACAGGCCGACGCGCGGGATCACGTCCTTGGCGGCCAGGCGGTCCTCGTCGTCGAAGCAGAGCCGGAAGTGGTCGACGGAGACGAAGAGCTCGCCGCTCGCCCGGTAGTAGCGGCAGTCGGTGCCCGCGGGCGGCGCGGGCGCGCGCTCCGACGGCGGGTCCCGCACCTCCCGGTCCGGCAGCACCCGCGCGACCTCGCCGGCCGGCGCTCCCGGACGCAGGCCCGCGTACGCGGCGGGCTCCAGTACCGAGTGGGTCTCGGTGTACGCGTACCAGGCGAGGCCGGAACCGACCAGGACGACGCCCGCGCAGGCGGCGGCGCCGAGTCCGGCGGCCACCCGGCGGCGGGCGCGGGTGAAGGGCGCGGACGCCGGGCGCGGCGGCCGGGCGGCCGTGGCCGCCGACGCCGGGACGTACGCCCGGACCCGGTACCCGCCGTCGTGCGGGCCCGCCTCGAAGGTGCCGCCGACGGCGGTGACGGCGGCCCGCAGCCCGACCAGGCCGGAACCTCCTCCAGCGGGCGGGGAACTGCGCTCGGCCGGCCGTCCGTTGGTGACGGTGACGGCCGCTCCCCCGCTGCCGTCCCCCGTCACCGCCACGACGACGGGGGCGCCCGGCGCGTGCCGCGCCGCGTTGGTCAGCGCCTCCCTGGCCACCCGGTGCAGCAGCCGCTCGGCGACCCCGCCGGGTGCGGGCGCCGTGTGCGCTCCGCCGGACTCCCAGCGCACCGGCAGCCCGGACTCGGCGGCCCGGGCGACGAGTTGCTCGACGTTCTCCCCGGCCGGGGCGAGCGGCAGGGGCTCGTCGTCGTCCTCCCGCAGCACGCCGATGAT
This sequence comes from Streptomyces capillispiralis, assembly GCF_007829875.1. Lineage (NCBI taxonomy): Bacteria > Bacillati > Actinomycetota > Actinomycetes > Kitasatosporales > Streptomycetaceae > Streptomyces > Streptomyces capillispiralis. The sequence continues at coordinate 3,600,461 of NZ_VIWV01000001.1, forward strand.
GCGGTGCAGCCGGTCCGTGGCGTCGGCGGCCGCCGCGCGCAGGTCGGCCGCGGCGGCCCGGTGGTGGCCGGCGAGGCCGGGGGCGACCTGGAGGGCGCCCGCGCGCAGGGCGATCAGGCTCAGCTCGTGCCCCAGGGAGTCGTGCATGTCCTGGGCGATCCTGGCCCGCTCGCGCAGCCGGGCGCGTTCCTCGGTGAGCCGCTGCTCCTCCTCCAGGCGGGCCGCCCGCAGCCAGCCCGCCGCGGTGAGCTCGCGGCTCTGCCGCCAGTAGCGCCCGCCGAGCCAGGGGAGCACACAGCCGAAGAGGAGGGTGCCGGCCAGGACCAGGCCCTCGGGTGCCGGGTCGACCCCGGCGACCGCGATCCGCGCCGTGCCCGCGCAGCCGACGGCGGCGCAGCACAGCGCCGCGGGGACGGTGCGGTCCGCCCGCAGTCCGAGCAGCAGCGCGAACACGCCGAGCGCCGGGCCGTAGGAGACGCTGAACAGTGCCGGGGCGGCGGCGAGGCTCAGCGCGGCCGTCAGCCCGAAGGCCGCCAGGGGCCGGCGCCGGGACAGGGCGGTGGCGGCGGCGAGCAGCGCGACTCCGGCCGCCTGCTGCCAGAGGGCGCGCGGCTCGTTCATCCCGAGCCGGTCCGCGGTGAGCGCCGGCCCGGCGAGGGCCGCCCAGAGCAGGCAGTCCCTGCCGAGCGCGGTGAGGCGGGCGGGTTCCATGCCGTCGACGCTACAAGCGGGCGCCGGGGTGGCACTGCTGCCGATCGTCAGGTTCCCGTCACCCTCGTCACCCTCCGGGATGCTTCGGGTTCCCCCCGCCTCCGCCGTGGCGGTCCCCCCGCAGGCGGGCCCCGGCGTGGCAGCATCGACGGGTCATGACTGCTCCCACGAAGCCCCCGCAGGGTGGCACCGCCGATTCCGCGCCCGAGCGTGCTCCCGGTGAGCCGCTGCACTCCCCCGTCATCGACTGGTTCGACGAGCACGCCCGGGATCTTCCGTGGCGGCGCCCGGAGGCCGGTGCCTGGGGGGTGATGGTCAGTGAGTTCATGTTGCAGCAGACCCCGGTGAACCGGGTGCTGCCCGTCTACGAGCAGTGGCTGGCCCGCTGGCCGCGCCCCGCCGACCTCGCCGCGGAGGCGCCGGGCGAGGCCGTCCGCGCCTGGGGCCGGCTCGGCTACCCGCGCCGCGCGCTCCGTCTGCACGGCGCCGCCGTCGCCATAACGGAGCGGCACGGCGGCGACGTACCGGCCGACCACGCCCAGCTGCTGGCGCTGCCCGGCATCGGCGAGTACACGGCGGCGGCCGTGGCGTCGTTCGCGTACGGGCAGCGGCACGCGGTGCTGGACACCAACGTCCGCCGGGTGTTCGCCCGCGCGGTCACCGGTGTGCAGTACCCGCCGAACGCCACCACCGCGGCCGAACGGCGGCTCGCCCGCGCGCTGCTGCCGGAGGACACGCCGACCGCCGCGCGGTGGGCGGCGGCCTCCATGGAGCTGGGGGCGCTGGTCTGCACGGCGAAGAACGAGTCGTGCCACCGCTGTCCGATCGCCGCGCAGTGCGCCTGGCGGCTGGCGGGCAAACCGGCCCACGAGGGTCCGCCGCGCCGCGGCCAGACGTACGCGGGCACCGACCGTCAGGTGCGCGGACGGCTGCTGGCCGTGCTGCGGGAGGCGCACGGGCCGGTGCCGCAGACCGCGCTGGACCGGGTGTGGCACGAGCCGGTACAGCGCGCCCGCGCCCTGGACGGTCTGGTCGCCGACGGTCTGGTGGAGCCGTTGCCGGGCGGTCTGTACCGGCTGCCGCTGACCTGACGCACAGCCGTCCCCGGGCTCCCGGGCCCCCCGCCCTCGGCCACGACCGGTCACATCACCCGATAACCATCCCAACCCGTCTCCTGCTGCTCCGCGTCCCGTCGTCCGTTACACAACCGACGGACAGCCGAGGGCTGGCCGCAGGCTGCCTCGGACAGTGCCGTGACAACGCCTCCGTACCTTCGAACGCGTGCCCACCGAGGACACGACGACCACGGAACACGGGCAGGGCCATCCGGCGCGCACGGGCGCGCCGGTACGGGGAGCGGGAGGCGGTTCACCATGACGCAGAGCGAGGTGCTCGACTTCGAGGAGTACGTCCGCACCCGGCAGGACGCACTGCTGCGCAGTGCCCGCCGCCTGGTCCCGGACCCCGTGGACGCGCAGGACCTGCTGCAGACCGCGCTGGTGCGCACGTACGGCCGCTGGGAGACCATCGAGGACAAGCGGCTGGCCGACGCCTACCTGCGCCGCGTCATGATCAACACCCGGACGGAGTGGTGGCGCGCCCGCAAGCTGGAGGAGGTGCCCACCGAGCAGCTCCCGGAGGCCTGTGTGGACGACTCCACCGAGCAGCACGCCGACCGCGCCCTGCTGATGGACGTACTGAAGGTGCTCGCCCCGAAGCAGCGCAGTGTCGTGGTGCTGCGACACTGGGAGCAGATGTCCACGGACGAGACGGCCGCCGCCCTCGGCATGTCGGCCGGAACGGTCAAGAGCACGCTGCACCGGGCGCTCGCCCGGCTCCGCGAGGAGCTTCAGGCGCGGGAGACGGACGCACGCGCGCTGGAGCGTGAGGAGCGGGAGCGTTGCGCGGCCTGACCGGCACGGGAACCACCCGGGCGGCGATGACGGTGACGGCCGTGCTCGCCGCCGCCGTGCTGTTCGTCGCCGGCTGCGGCACGGGCGGCACCGGGACGCGGGACGAGGGGCCCGCGCACGCGGACCCGGTGGCGAGCCCGGCCACGCCGACGTCCTCGCCGTCGCGGCCCCCGGACCGGGTGGACGCGGTCCGGCTGATCAAGGCGGACCCGGAGGTCTCGACGGAGGTCAAGCGGGAGCTGGAGCCGTGCGTCGCCGACGAGTACCCGGTCGACGTGAGCTACGGCAGCCTCACCGGGGGGTCCGTGGACGACGTCGTCGTCAACGTGCTGACCTGCGGGGACGCCGTGGGTGTCGGCTCGTACGTGTACCGCGACCAGGGCGGCGCCTACGTGAACGTGTTCGCGGCCGAGGAGCCCCCGGTGTACGCGGAGATCGATCGGGGGGACCTGGTGGTGACCAAGCAGGTGTACGACCGGGGCGACCCCGTGTCGAGTCCGTCCGGCGAGAACGTGATCACCTACCGCTGGGCCGCCGGCCGGTTCGCCGAGAAGTACCGCACGCACAACGACTACGGGCAGGTGACCGGTGCGCAGCCGGCACCGGCGCCCGCCGGCTGAGACATGGCGCACGGCGTGCACCGGCGGGAGCGCTCCGGCCGGTGCACGGCCGTGCCCCCACCGCGCGGTCCACGCGACCGCCGGACGGACCGAGAGAACACGAGGACTGAGAGCACCGGGATGGCAGACCAGACCCACGTCCTGTTCGTCGAGGACGACGACGTCATCCGCGAGGCCACCCAGCTCGCCCTGGAGCGGGACGGCTTCGTGGTCACCGCGATGCCCGACGGGCTGTCGGGCCTGGAGGCGTTCCGCTCCGACCGGCCGGACATCGCGCTCCTCGACGTCATGGTGCCCGGCCTCGACGGGGTGAGCCTGTGCCGGCGCATCCGGGACGAGTCGATGGTGCCGGTGATCATGCTGTCGGCGCGTGCCGACGCGATCGACGTGGTGCTGGGGCTGGAGGCGGGCGCCGACGACTACGTGACCAAGCCGTTCGACGGCGCGGTCCTGGTGGCCCGCATCCGCGCCGTGCTGCGCCGCTTCGGGCGGGCGGCCGGCGGCCGCGAGGAGCGGGAGGCTCCGGACAACGGGGGCATGCTCGCCTTCGGCGAACTGGAGATCGACACCGAGGGCATGGAGGTGCGCAGGGCCGGGGAGCCGGTGGCGCTGACACCGACCGAGATGCGCCTGCTGCTGGAGTTCTCCGCGGCACCGGGCACCGTGCTCTCCCGCGACCGGCTGCTCGAACGGGTGTGGGACTACGGCTGGGGCGGTGACACCCGGGTCGTCGACGTCCATGTGCAGCGGCTGCGGACGAAGATCGGCCAGGACCGCATAGAGACGGTCCGCGGCTTCGGTTACAAGCTGAAGGCCTGAGCGGGCGGATGCGGGGGTACTTCCGGGGCCTGGTGGCGGCGTGCGTCGACCGGGTGGGCATCGGTACGGGTCTGCGGTGGAAGCTCAGTGCGGCCATCGCGCTGGTCGGGGCGCTGGTGGCGCTGGCGCTGAGCCTGGTCGTGCACAACGCGGCGCGGGTGTCGATGCTGGACAACGCGCGGGACCTCGCCGACGAGCGCATCATGATCGCCCAGCGCAACTACGAACTGTCCGGGCGGCTGAACTTCCCCAACACCAAGATCGACGACCCGGAGCTGCCGAAGGAGCTGCGGGAGAGGGTCGAGGCGGGCCGGCGGGCCACCTATGTGGCCGACCGGGGCGGGGCGCCGGACATCTGGGCGGCCGTGCCGCTGAAGAACGGGCATGTGATGTCCCTGCACTCCGGGTTCACCGACCGCAGCTCGGACATCCTCAAGGATCTCGACCAGGCGTTGGTGATCGGTTCCATCGCGGTCGTGCTGGGCGGCAGCGCGCTCGGCGTGCTCATCGGCGGGCACCTGTCACGCCGGCTGCGCAAGGCGGCCAGCGCCGCCAACCGGGTCGCCAAGGGCGAGACCGACGTCCGGGTGCGCGAGGCCATCGGCGGGGTGGTGCGGGACGAGACGGACGACCTGGCCAGCGCGGTGGACGCGATGGCGGACGCGCTGCGGCAGCGGCTGGAGGCCGAGCGCCGGGTCACCGCGGACATCGCGCACGAGCTGCGCACTCCGGTGACCGGTCTGCTGACCGCCGCCGAGCTGCTGCCGCCGGGCCGGCCGACCGAGCTGGTGCTGGACCGGGCCAAGGCGATGCGCACCCTCGTCGAGGACGTCCTGGAGGTGGCCCGGCTGGACAGCGCCTCCGAGCGGGCCGAACTGCAGGACATCCTGCTGGGCGAGTTCGTCGCCCGGCGGGTGGCCGCCAAGGACCCGGGCGTCACCGTGCGGGTGGTGCACGAGTCGGAGGTCACCACCGATCCGCGGCGGCTGGAGCGCGTGCTGTTCAACCTGCTCGCCAACGCGGCCCGGCACGGCGCGCCGCCCATCGAGGTCACCGTCGAGGGCCGGGTCATCCGGGTCCGCGACCACGGGCCCGGGTTCCCCGAGGGGCTGCTCGCCGACGGGCCGAGCCGGTTCCGCACCGGCAGCGCGGACCGGGCCGGACGGGGGCACGGGCTGGGTCTGACCATCGCGGCGGGACAGGCCCGGGTCCTGGGCGCCCGGCTGACCTTCCGCAACGTACGGCCGGCGGGAGCGCCGGAGGGTGCGCCGGCCGAGGGCGCGGTCGCCGTGCTGTGGCTGCCGGAGCACGCGCCGACGAACACCGGCAGCTACCCGATGCTGCCGCAGTAGGCGAACGGGCCGGGGGCGCCGGCGCCGCGCGTAGCCGACGTACGCGCGCAGGAGGCGAACGGACCGGGACGCCGCGAGCGCCAGCAGCCGACGTACGCGCGCAGGAGACGAACCGACCGGGGCGCCGCGGGCGCGAACAGCCGGCGTGCGCGGCGACGGCGGTCGCGTCGAGGTCCGGGTCGGCCCGGTCCCGGTCCATCGCGTCCTTGGCCGGCCTGGACTGACGCGCCCTGTCCCTGCGACCGGCGGTGGCACGGGGGGCTGGCTGCCAACGGGCCGGGGCCGGCGGGACGCGGAAGGCCCCCGGGGACGCGTCCTCGGGGGCCCTCGTGGCGCCGGTGGGGGTCAGACCGGTTCGGTCACCGCCATCGCCGACGCGCCGTCGTCCTTGCCCTTCTTCTCGGGGCCCGCGCCCTTCAGCGGGACCTCCTTCACGAACACGGCCGCCACCAGTGAGATCACCGCGATCGCCGCGCCCAGGAGGAACGCCGCGTGCGTGCCCGAGGAGACCGCGTGCTGGTAGGCCTCGCGTGCCGCCTCCGGCAGCTGCGCCAGGCTCGCCGCGTCCAGCTGGGCGGACTGCTCGGTCACCTTGGAGCCCAGCGCACCGGCCCGCTCGGCCATGACGTCCTGGACCCGGCCGTTGAACAGCGCGCCCATGATCGCGACGCCGAAGGACGCGCCGAGGGTGCGGAAGAGGGTGGTGGACGAGGACGCCACGCCCATGTCCCTCATCTCCACGCTGTTCTGCGCGACCAGCATGGTGATCTGCATCAGACAGCCCATGCCGAGGCCGACCACGGCCATGAACACGCCGGAGGTGAAGCGGGAGGTGCCGGTGTCCATCGTGGAGAGCAGGTACAGGCCGACGATCATCAGCGCGCTGCCGAGGACCGGGAAGATCTTGTACCGGCCGCTGCTGGTCGTCACCCGGCCCGCGACCATCGAGGTGACCAGCATCGCGCCGAGCATGGGCAGCAGCAGCAGTCCGGAGTTGGTGGCCGAGGCGCCCTGCACGGACTGCTGGTACAGCGGCAGGAAGAGCGTGGCGCCGAACATCACGAAGCCGGTGATGAAGCCGATGACGGACATCAGCGTGAAGTTGCGGCTGCGGAAGATGTGCAGCGGCACCACCGGCTCGGCCGCCCTGGTCTGCCAGAACACGAAGCCGACGAGGGACGCCACACCGAGGCCGATCAGTTCCATGATCCGCGCGGAGGTCCAGGCGTACTCCGTGCCGCCCCAGGTGGTGACCAGCACGACGGCGGTGATCCCGACGGTCAGCAGCGCGACGCCGAGGTAGTCGATGCCCGCCTCGGAGCGCTTCTTCGGCAGGTGCAGTACGGCACCCACGGCGGCCAGCGCGATCGCGCCGAGCGGCAGGTTGATGTAGAAGGCCCAGCGCCAGCCCCAGTTGTCGGTGATGGTGCCGCCGACGAGGGGCCCGCCGATCATCGCCAGCGCCATCACGGCGGCCATCATGCCCTGGTACCTGCCGCGCTCCCGGGGCGGGACGAGGTCGCCGATGATCGCCATGACACCGACCATCAGACCGCCGGCGCCCAGGCCCTGCACCGCGCGGAAGCCGATCAGCTGGCCCATGTCCTGGGCCATGCCGCTGAGCGCGGAGCCGATCAGGAAGAGCACGATGGACGCGAGGAAGGAGCCCTTGCGCCCGTACATGTCACCGAGCTTGCCCCAGACCGGGGTGGAAGCCGCGGTCGCGAGGGTGTAGGCGGTGACCACCCAGGACAGGTGCTCCAGGCCGCCCAGCTCGCCCACGATCGTCGGCATCGCGGTGCCGATGATCATGTTGTCGAGCATGGCGAGCATCATCGCGATCATGAGTGCGAGCAGGACCACCCGCACGCTGCGCGGCTGCTTGCCGCCGTCCGTCTGCGCGGCCCCCGCCGCCGGTGTCTCCGCCATGCCTCTCACTCCCCCGGCCACTCCCACGTGGCCACCGCTACTTACTTGCCGACCGGCTAGTTCACTTCACTGGGAAGTTAGTCGCGGAACTAGCCGGGCGTCAAGTAAGTTTTTGTCAAGGGCGGGTCGAGTAGGAGGATGGGCGGCACCATGGACGGCACGAAACAGCGGCGCCGCGGGAACACCCGCCAGCGCATCCAGGACGTGGCGCTCGAACTCTTCGCCGAGCAGGGCTACGAGAAGACCTCTCTGCGCGAGATCGCCGAGCGCCTGGAGGTCACCAAGGCGGCGCTGTACTACCACTTCAAGACGAAGGAGGAGATCCTCGTCGGCATCTTCGAGGATCTCTCCCGTCCGATGGAGGAGCTGATCGCCTGGGGGAGCGAGCAGCCGCACACCCTGGAGACCAAGCAGGAGATCATCCGCCGCTACAGCGACGCCCTCATGGGCGCGGCCCCGCTCTTCCGCTTCATGCAGGAGAACCAGGCCACGATCCGGGAGCTGCGCATCGGCGAGATGTTCAAGACCCGCATGCTCGGGCTGCGGGACATCCTCATGGACCCGGACGCCGAGCTGGTCGACCAGGTGCGCTGCGTCAGCGCCCTGTTCACCCTGCACGCCGGGATGCACGTCCTCCAGGACGTCGAAAGCGACCCCGAGGAGAAGCGCAGGGCCGTCCTCGAGGTCGCCATCGATCTGGTCACCCAGGCCCACCGGGGGGCCGGGCGCGCCTAGGCGCGGTGGGGTGCCGGGGTCAGACCTGGACGCCCTTGGCGCGCAGGAACTTCATCGGGTCCACGGCCGAGCCGTAGTTCGGGGTCGTACGGATCTCGAAGTGCAGGTGCGGACCGCTGGAGTTGCCGGTGTTGCCGGACAGCGCGATCTTCTGGCCGGTCTTGACGATCTGGCCGACCTTCACGTTCACCGACGACAGGTGGGCGTACTGGGAGTACGTCTTGTTGCCGTGCTTGATCACGACGGCGTTGCCGTACGCGGGGCCGTCACCGGCGCCGTTGCCGCCGGCCTTGACGACGGTGCCGCCGTGGGTGGCCACGACCGGGGTGCCGGTGGGGACGGCGTAGTCCTGGCCGCTGTGCTTGCTGGCCCACATGCCGCCGTTCTGGGCGAAGCTCGCGGACAGCTTGTAGTTCTTCACCGGGTCGACCCAGGACGCCGTCTTCTTGGCGGCGACCGTGGCGGCCTTCTTCGCCTTCGCGGCCTTCAGGGACTGCGCGGCCTTCTTGGCCTCGGCGGCCTTCTCGGCCTCCGCGGCCTGAGCCTTCGCGGCCTTGGCCTGGGCGGCGGCCTGGGCCTTCGCGGCCTTGGCCTGGGCGGCGGCCTGCGCCTCGACGGCACTGGCGACACCGGAGGCGCCCGTGGTGTCGGCGGCGGCCGCGACCCCGGCCCCCATCACGACCGAGGCCCCCAGACCGGCGGCCAGCACGGCCGCACGGGTGCGGATCAGGGACGTACGGGAGGAACGGGACGTGACGCGCTGGGACATCGAAACCTCGTAAGGGAGGGGACAGAGGAAAGCCACCGGCGAAACAGGTCCTTCGCCGTGGTGGCCATTCATTGGTAACCCCTCCACCCAGAAAGCCCCAAAGCGGTCTTCTACGAGACAACTTCGTACTTCCTGGGTGAGATGTACGTCTCTTGACAGAGCGCTCGAACGGGGCGAAAGCCCCATTTGAGGCCGATCGATCAGAGCTTCGCGCCAAATGTCCGTTTTGGTTTCAACGGGTTCACCACTATTCCGGCTAGTACCGGACGAAACGCCTGTGCGCCATGTCACCGGGGGGCCGATTCGGACATTCCATAAATGTGGCGCAGGCCTCTAGGCGCCTACCGCCCGGTAACCCTACGGTTCACCTCACGTCACCCTCGCAGACGAGCATGCACACGACACGTTGGCAGCGTTACGGACGTGAGAGGACCCCCCACGACATGACGAACAGACGCGCCTGGCTGCGCCGCGCCTCGGTCACCGCCGTCTCCGCGAGCGCCCTGGTGGCCCTGGCCGCCCCGGCCGAGGCGTCGACCGCCACCGCCGCGCCCACCGTCCGCACGGCGGCCTCCGCCGCCGCGGCGGACGTCGACTACGACACCTGGCAGCGGGACTGCCGGGCGGTCATGGACCAGGCCCTGCCGTATCTGAAGCAGCGGATCGCGGACGCCGGGCCGGGCGAGAAGCAGGCGCTCGTCCTCGACATCGACAACACCGCCCTGGAGACCGACTTCGGCTTCAGCTACCCGCAGCCCGCGAACAAGCCGGTCCTGGAGGCCGCCGCCTACGCCCAGGACCACGGGGTCGCCGTGTTCTTCGTGACCGCCCGCCCCGGCATCATCCACGCGCCCACCGCGTACAACCTCGACCAGGCCGGCTACGAGTCCGCCGGCCTGTACGTGCGGGGCTTCTTCGACCTCTTCCGGAACGTGGCCGAGTACAAGACGGCCCAGCGCGTGGACATCGAGTCCAAGGGCTACACGATCATCGCCAACATCGGGAACAGCGCCACCGACCTGTCGGGCGGGCACGCCGAGAAGACGTACAAGCTGCCGGACTACGACGGTCAGCTCTCCTGAACCGGCCGCACCGGCGCGAGCACGGAGAAAGGGGTCTGCCCCGGGACGTGTGTCCCGGGGCAGACCCCTTTTCCGTTCGCGCCGAGCCGGGCGGCTACGCGTCCTTGCTCAGGTTCGGGCCGGCGCCGCCGGCCGCCTGCTCGATCGGCGGGACGTCGGGCAGCGCCGACTTCTCCTCGCCGCGGAAGGTGAAGGTCTGGGACTCGCCCTCGCCCTCGGTGTCCACGACCACGATGTGACCGGGACGCAGCTCGCCGAAGAGGATCTTCTCCGACAGCGAGTCCTCGATCTCCCGCTGGATCGTCCGGCGCAGCGGCCGGGCACCCAGGACGGGGTCGTAGCCCTTCCTGGACAGCAGCTCCTTGGCGGACTGGGAGAGCTCGATGCCCATGTCCCGGTCCTTCAGGCGCTCGTCCACCTTGCCGATCATCAGGTCGACGATCCGCAGGATGTCGTTCTGCGTGAGCTGCGGGAAGACCACCACGTCGTCGACGCGGTTGAGGAACTCGGGACGGAAGTGCTGCTTGAGCTCGTCCGAGACCTTGTTCTTCATGCGCTCGTAGTTGGTCTTCGTGTCACCCGCGGCCGCGAAGCCCAGGTTGAAGCCCTTGGAGATGTCCCGGGTGCCGAGGTTGGTCGTCATGATGATGACCGTGTTCTTGAAGTCCACGACCCGGCCCTGGGAGTCGGTCAGGCGACCGTCCTCCAGGATCTGCAGCAGCGAGTTGAAGATGTCCGGGTGGGCCTTCTCGACCTCGTCGAAGAGGACGACCGAGAACGGCTTGCGGCGCACCTTCTCCGTCAGCTGGCCGCCCTCCTCGTAGCCCACGTAGCCGGGGGGCGAACCGAAGAGACGCGAGACCGTGTGCTTCTCGCTGAACTCCGACATGTCGAGGGAGATCAGCGCGTCCTCGTCACCGAAGAGGAACTCCGCGAGCGCCTTGGACAGCTCGGTCTTACCGACGCCGGACGGGCCGGCGAAGATGAACGAGCCACCCGGACGCTTCGGGTCCTTCAGACCGGCGCGGGTACGGCGGATCGCCTTGGACAGCGCCTTGACGGCGTCGTTCTGCCCGATGACCCGCTTGTGGAGCTCGTCCTCCATGCGCAGCAGGCGCGAGGACTCCTCCTCGGTCAGCTTGAAGACCGGGATGCCGGTGGCCGTGGCGAGGACCTCGGCGATCAGCTCGCCGTCGACCTCGGCGACGACGTCCATGTCGCCGGCCTTCCACTCCTTCTCCCGCTTGGCCTTGGCGGCCAGGAGCTGCTTCTCCTTGTCGCGGAGGGAGGCGGCCTTCTCGAAGTCCTGCGAGTCGATCGCGGACTCCTTGTCGCGGCGGACGCCGGCGATCTTCTCGTCGAACTCGCGCAGGTCCGGCGGCGCGGTCATCCGGCGGATGCGCATCCGGGAGCCGGCCTCGTCGATCAGGTCGATCGCCTTGTCCGGCAGGAAGCGGTCCGAGATGTAGCGGTCGGCCAGGGTGGCGGCCTGGACCAGCGCCTCGTCCGTGATGGAGACGCGGTGGTGCGCCTCGTAACGGTCGCGCAGACCCTTGAGGATCTCGATGGTGTGCGGGAGCGAGGGCTCGGCGACCTGGATGGGCTGGAAGCGGCGCTCGAGGGCCGCGTCCTTCTCCAGGTGCTTGCGGTACTCGTCCAGCGTGGTGGCACCGATGGTCTGGAGCTCACCGCGGGCCAGCATCGGCTTCAGGATCGAAGCGGCGTCGATGGCGCCCTCGGCGGCACCCGCACCGACCAGCGTGTGCAGCTCGTCGATGAACAGGATGATGTCGCCGCGGGTGCGGATCTCCTTGAGGACCTTCTTCAGGCGCTCCTCGAAGTCACCGCGGTAGCGGGAGCCGGCGACCAGGGCGCCGAGGTCCAGGGTGTAGAGGTGCTTGTCCTTGAGGGTCTCGGGCACCTCGCCCTTGACGATGGCCTGGGCGAGGCCCTCGACGACGGCGGTCTTGCCGACGCCGGGCTCACCGATCAGCACCGGGTTGTTCTTGGTACGGCGGGACAGCACCTGCATGACCCGCTCGATCTCCTTCTCGCGCCCGATGACCGGGTCGAGCTTGGACTCACGAGCGGCCTGGGTGAGGTTCCGGCCAAACTGGTCGAGGACCAGGGACGTGGAGGGGGTGCCCTCGGCAGGACCGCCGGCGGTGGCGGTCTCCTTGCCCTGGTAACCGGAGAGCAGCTGGATGACCTGCTGCCGCACCCGGTTGAGATCGGCGCCCAGCTTGACCAGGACCTGGGCGGCGACGCCCTCGCCCTCACGGATCAGGCCGAGCAGGATGTGCTCCGTGCCGATGTAGTTGTGGCCCAGCTGAAGGGCCTCGCGGAGCGACAGCTCCAGGACCTTCTTGGCACGGGGGGTGAAGGGGATGTGACCCGACGGGGCCTGCTGGCCCTGCCCGATGATCTCCTCCACCTGCTGGCGGACCGCCTCGAGCGAAATCCCGAGGCTCTCAAGGGCCTTGGCGGCGACACCCTCACCCTCGTGGATCAGGCCCAGGAGGATGTGCTCGGTGCCGATGTAGTTGTGGTTGAGCATCCGGGCTTCTTCCTGAGCCAGGACGACAACCCGCCGCGCGCGGTCGGTGAACCTCTCGAACATCGTTAATCGCTCCTCAGAGCGGTCAGGCAGTGGGGGGAACTTCCCCTCCCTGTCCTTCCGCAGCTTAGTCCCGCAAGCGGGGACCGCTCATTCCAACTGCCGACACCGTCGATGGCCTCCTGACCCCGCTCACGCCGACATCTGCTCCAACCCGATGGTGCGAGACGATGTTCCCGCAGGCCAGGCAGTTACCCCCATCGCCAGTACGCCCATGGCGAACGGGAGACGTCCCGCCCTGCGTGTCGCCCCCTCCCACTAGGGATGTCTTACCCGCTGCTACGGACAGTCCATGCCGAGTGCACGGGTTCCCTCCGCTACGGGCGAACAACCTTGCGCCTCCCCGCACTCCCGCACGCCCCCCTGTTCGACACCCTGTGCACAGGCAGGGACACCCACCGTAACCTGTCGGGCCTCCCGGCTGTTGCGCGGGGCATGGTTGGCACCGTTCCCGCCCGGGTCCCACCGGTCCCGCTCCGCCGTCATCCGCTCCCGCCGGACGAGGACGGGGTCCGGGACGAGGACGGGGTCCGGCACGGGGACGAGGTCCGGCACGGGGACGAGGTCCGGCACTGGTACGAGAACGTGCTGGGCTGGCCGACGGTGCCCGGGGAGCCGGTGCGGCTGGTGGTGGGGGTGCGCTTCGACGTGCTGGACGTGCCGGTGGCGGCGGGGTGGGCGTCGCTGGCCCGCCTGGGGGCGGGGAGCGGCTGGGGGGCGGATCCGGGGCCGGGTGCGAGGGCGGACCCGGGGGCGCGGTGTTCCGGGTGGGGGTTCCCGGTGGCGGTGCGGGGCGGCCGGATGCGGTTCCTGGTGGCCGCGGGCAGCGCGGAGGAGGTGCCGGGGCTGCTGGAGTGGCTGGAGTGGGGAGCCCTGGAGCTGGATCTCGCGGTCATCGGCGCCGGCGGCTCCATGGAGGCTCCCCGTCGGGTCGTCCCGGAAGGGGCCGCAGCCGGCGGTGGGGCCGTGGGCGGCACCTCTTCCGTCGGCTCCCGCGCCCGGCGGCATCCCCCGGGCCGGGACGCTTCGCAGGGGGCCGCCGTGTGGCTGCGGCCCCCCGAGCCGGGACGCGAGGTCGAGGCCTCGCTGCCGGCACTGTCGGCGATGGGAACGAGGAGTGCGCCGGGAGACCGCGGGGGTCCCCCCGATCTCGTGCGGCTGGTGAACACGGTGGCGACGCAGGTCCACCGCGTCCGGTTGCGGCGCGGGTGCTCCGCCACGAGGACCGAGGGTCAGCCGTTGGCCTTCTCGTAGGCCTCGCGGATGGACGCGGGAACGCGGCCGCGGTCGTTGACCTCGTAACCGTTCTCCTTCGCCCAGGCGCGGATGGCCGCGGTGTCCTGGCTGCCGCCGGAAGAGGGACGCGCCTTTCCGCGCCCGCCCGAAGCACGGCCTCCGGTACGACGACCGCCCTTCACGTAAGGCTCGAGAAGGCCGCGGAGCTTGTCCGCATTGGAGGTGGTGAGATCGATCTCGTACGTCTTGCCGTCCAACGCGAACGTCACGGTCTCGTCCGCCTCGCCACCGTCGAGGTCGTCGACAAGAAGGACCTGAACCTTCTGTGCCACCGGATTTCCTTTCATCGATAACTTGAGGGCCGGGGTGTCCGGCGTCCGCCGTATCGCCGCCCCTTGTTATATGCAGTACTGCAGTACGTCGGAAAGCAAACCGCTTTTGCCGTAAAAACACAAACCCCTGGAGGAGTCCGCTGCCCGCACCCGGCCGGGAAACATGCGCGTTTCGGACATAGGGCACCCGGGCAACCCGGCAAGGCAAGGGTCAAGGCGCGCGGGGCGGAATCGCCCGGCGATCACAGATGCAGAAGCATCCGGCTGTTGCCCAAGGTGTTCGGTTTCACTCGTTCGAGACCGAGGAACTCCGCGACGCCCTCGTCATAGGAACGCAGCAGCTCGGCGTACACATCGGTGTCGACGGGGGTCTCACCGATCTCCACGAAGCCGTGCTTGCCGAAGAAGTCCACTTCGAAGGTCAGACAGAAAACGCGGCGAACACCGAGCCAGCGGGCGGTCTCCAGCAACTTCTCCAGCAACCGGTGTCCGACGCCGGCGCCCTTCAGACCGGGCTTGACGGCGAGAGTGCGGACTTCCGCCAGGTCTTCCCACATCACGTGCAGGGCGCCGCAGCCGACGACCTCGGCGTTGTCGTCCCGTTCCGCGACCCAGAACTCCTGGATGTCCTCGTAAAGCGTCACCGTTGCTTTGTCGAGCAGGATGCCCCCGCGGACGTAGGCGTCAAGGAGGCGGCGTACCGCCGGGACATCGCTGGTGCGGGCCCGTCGGACGGTGAGGGCTTTTGCGGTGACTTCGGGGCTGTCTGCTGACATGAGCGGACGCTATCGTCCACTCCGGTCCTGCGCGGAGCCGGGGTTCTCGTCCGGGGTTTCCGGGAGCTGGACGACGCGCATCGCGTCCGTGAGGGCCTGGCGCTGTTCCTCGCTCATCATCCCGAAGAAGGCCACGAGAGCGGCAGCGGCGTTGTCGCTCTGCGACCACGCTTCGTTCATCAGGGCGGCGGCGTAGGCGGCGCGAGTGGAGACCGCCTCATATCGATAGGCCCGGCCTTCGGCCTCTCGGCGCACCCAGCCCTTCTGATGGAGATTGTCCAAAACGGTCATCACCGTGGTGTAGGCGATGGACCGCTCCTTCTGGAGATCTTCCAGGACTTCCCGAACGGTCACCGGGCGGTTCCACTTCCACACCCGCGTCATGACCGCGTCTTCGAGTTCTCCCAATGGGCGAGGCACAACTCAGAACAATAGTGGGAGATCCCGTCCATGGCGTGCCGGACGGGCACCGTCGCTGACGAACGGGCACAAAAAGGGCGTACGACTGCGCGTCGTACGCCCTGGTGCGAGCCCTCGGGTGGGTCAGGCGTCGGCCTTGGTGGCGGGCTGCGCGCCCGGCTGGGCGCCCTCCGCCCGCGCGAGGGCCGCGTCGACGAAGGCGTCCTCCTTGGTCTTGTTGGCGCCGCCCTGGGTCTTCACGATCACCCGGATCACGCCGATGAAGAGGACGGCCATGACGGCCGGGGGGAGGAGCGCGGAGACGTAGTCCATGCGTCCAGGGTAGCCAGGGGGAGCCGTCAGCCCGCGGCCAGGTGCTGGTCGGGTGGGGGCGGGGCGGGCTTGCGGCGGGGGAAGACCTCGCCGGGGGTGGGGATGGGGCGGGTGGGCTTGGGGGCGCCCGGGGCCGGGGCGGGGGTCGGGTGGGGGGCGGGAGTGGGGGCCGGTGCGGGGCGGGGGGTGGCCGGCTTCTTCTTGTCCTGGTCCCCGGAGGCGGCCGCGCGCCCTCCGGGGAGGGCCTGGAGGAGGCCGCGGCGGCAGTCGTGCAGCAGGGCGGCGGCGGCGGGGTTGCCCCGCAGGGCGCCGAGGGCGGCCAGATCGTCGGGGTGGGGGCGGTATCCGGCGCCCAGGGCCTCCTCCAGGAGCGTGAGATAGCCGGCGGCGGTGCCGGGGAGGGCGGCGCGGTAGCGGCCGAGGTCGGCCACGAGGAAGGCGCGCAGCCGGGCACTTTCCCGCGTGGCCTCGTCGACGGAGTCGGCGAGGCGGAGGCAGTCCTGGATGTCGTCGGCCGAGGCGGGGGTGGGGTGCAGGGCGAGGGCGAGAGCGCGGCGGAGCACGCGCAGTTCCTCTGCGCCGAACGCCATGCCGCCGCGGGGTCCGTAGGGCGTGGGCATGCTGTGACGATACGCGCTAATCAGACAAACAACGCGTATGGGGCGGGTGTGGCGTGGGGTGCCACTCGGGTGGGCGGGGTGCCTGCGGCGCGGGGTCGGTGGGGGGTGCCTGCGGCAGCGCCTGCGGGTGGAGGGGTGGGTCGGCGCGGGGCGGGGGTGTCCGTCCTCGGTCCGGCGCGGAATCGGCCCACTGGTGAGGTGCGGGGCGCGGACGCGCCGGCCGCTGCGGGCGGGCACCCCCGCCCCGTCCCCTCCTCGCCGTACGCGGCCGTCGTCGCCCTGCCCGCGATGGGCAGGCGGGCGGCAGGGCGATGGGGGTCCCCGCCCGAGCGGAGCCGGGAGCGGGGAGGGTGGGGGCGGGGTGCCCCGTAGGCGCCGGGATGCGCCCCCGGGCCCGTACCGGCGCACCGTGTCGCTACGGCCGGGACACGTTCCGCTCGTACACCAGGCGCAGGCCGATCAGGGTCAGCCAGGGCTCGTGTTCGTCGATGACCGAGCTCTCGCCCAGGACCGTCGGCGCCAGCCCACCCGTCGCGATGACGGTCACGTCGTCGGGGTCGTCCGCGAGTTCGCGGGCCATGCGGTTGACGACGCCGTCCACCTGGCCGGCGAAGCCGTACACGATGCCCGACTGCATGGCCGCGACGGTGTTCTTGCCGATCACGTTCCGGGGCCGGGCCACCTCGATCTTCCGCAGCTGGGCGGCCTTGACCCCGAGGGCCTCCACCGAGATCTCGATGCCGGGCGCGATGACCCCGCCGACGTACTCGCCCCGCGCGGAGACCGCGTCGAAGGTGGTCGCCGTGCCGAAGTCGACGACGATCGCCGGGCCGCCGTACAGCTCGTTCGCCGCGACCGCGTTGATGATCCGGTCGGCGCCGACCTCCTTGGGGTTGTCGAACTGGATTGGGACGCCCGTCTTGACGCCCGGCTCGACGAGGACCGCGGGGACGTCGCCGTAGTAGCGGCGGGTGACCTCGCGCAGTTCGTGCAGCACCGAGGGGACGGTCGCGCAGATGGCGATGCCGTCGATGCCGTCGCCCAGCTCGTCGCCGAGGAGCGGGTGCATGCCCATGAGGCCCTGGAGGAGGACCGCGAGCTCGTCGGCCGTGCGGCGCGCGTCCGTGGAGATGCGCCAGTGCTCGACGATCTCCTCGCCGTCGAACAGGCCGAGGACCGTGTGCGTGTTTCCTACGTCGATGGTCAGCAGCATGGCCGGTCCCTACTCCGCCGCTCGCAGGTCGAGGCCGATGTCGAGGATCGGCGAGGAGTGGGTGAGCGCCCCCACCGCCAGGTAGTCGACGCCCGTGTCCGCGTACGCCTTGGCGTTGGCGAGGGTGAGGCGGCCGGAGGCCTCCAGGGCGGCGCGGCCGTCGACGAGGGCCACCGCCTCCTCGCACTCGCCCGGCGTGAAGTTGTCCAGCAGGATCAGGTCCGCGCCCGCGTCCAGGACCTCGCGGAGCTGGTGCAGGGTGTCGACCTCGACCTCGATCGGGACGTCGGGGAAGCGTTCGCGGACGGCGTTGAAGGCCGCGGCGACGCCGCCGGCGGCCACCACGTGGTTGTCCTTGACCAGGGCCGCGTCCGACAGGGACATGCGGTGGTTGACGCCGCCGCCGCAGCGCACCGCGAACTTCTCCAGGCTGCGCAGGCCGGGGGTGGTCTTGCGGGTGTCGCGGACCCGCGCCCCGGTGCCTTCGAGGACGTCCGCCCACGCGCGCGTGGCCGTCGCGATGCCCGACAGGCGGCACAGGAGGTTCAGCGCGCTGCGCTCGGCGGTGAGGATGTCGCGGGTGCGGGTGGTGACGGAGAGCAGGGTCTGGCCCGCCTCCACGCGGTCGCCGTCCTCCGCGTGGCGCTCGACCTCCAGTTCCTCCGCGCAGACGACCGACAGGACCGCCTCGGCGATCCTCAGGCCCGCCACGGTGCCCGCCTCCCGCGCGGTGAAGTCGGCGGTGGCCACGGCGTCCTCCGGGATGGTCGCGACCGTCGTCACGTCCACTCCGTGGGCCAGGTCCTCCTGGAGGGCGACGTTGGCGATGTCCTCGACCTCCACGGGGTCGAGGCCCGCGTCGGCCAGGAGCTGCGCGAGTGCGGGGTCGAGGCCGCACTCCAGATAGGTCTCCTCGTCGGCGCCGCAGGCGCAGCCGTCGCCGCAGCCACCGGAGGGGGCGAGGGGAAGGTCGGGGGTGGTCACTGCTGTCACTGCTCCTGGGCCTGGGGGAGGGTAGGGGGGAAGTCTGTGGTGTCGGTGGTGTGCGCCGCCAGCGTGCGGTCCGGATTCAGCCGTACGACGATGTGGCGGCGCCACGCGCTGTCGTCCCGCTCGGGGCGGTCCTCGCGCCAGTGGCAGCCGCGGGTCTCCTCGCGCCGCCGCGCGGCGTCGACCAGGACCCTGGCCACACACAGGAGGTTGGTGGCCTCCCAGGTGTCGACGCCGGGCTCGGCGGTCTTGCCGTTCTCGTCGAGGGCCTCGCGGGCGTCGGCGTGCAGTCGGTGGAGCCGGTCGGCCGCCTGGGAGAGGGAGGCCTCGGAGCGCAGCACTCCCGCGCCGCGGGTCATGATCCGCTGGATGGTGAGGCGGGCCTCCGGGGGCAGCAGGGGGTGCGCGGGGCGGTCGGACTGCGGCAGGGGCTGGGGCACGCGCGTGTGGCGGGCGGGTCCGCCGCGCGCGATGTCGGCGGCGATGCGCTCGGCGTAGACCAGGCCTTCGAGGAGCGAGTTGGAGGCCAGGCGGTTCGCGCCGTGCACGCCGGTGCAGGCGACCTCCCCGCACGCGTACAGGCCGGGCACGGTGGTGCGGCCGTGGGAGTCGGTGCGCACGCCGCCGGAGGCGTAGTGGGCGGCCGGGGCGACCGGGACGGGCTCGGTGACCGGGTCGATGCCGTGCGCGCGGCAGGCGGCCAGGATCGTGGGGAAGCGGTGCTCCCACATCTCGGCGCCGAAGTGGCGGGCGTCCAGGTACATGTGCTCGGCGTCCTGCCGGCGCATGCGGCGCATGATGCCCTTGGCGACGATGTCGCGCGGGGCGAGTTCCGCGAGTTCGTGCTGCCCCTGCATGAAGCGCACGCCGTCGGCGTCCACCAGGTGGGCGCCCTCGCCGCGGACCGCCTCGGAGACCAGGGGCTGCTGGCCCTCCGCGTCCGGGCCGAGGAAGAGGACCGTGGGGTGGAACTGGACGAACTCCAGGTCGCTCACCTCGGCGCCCGCGCGCAGGGCGAGGGCCACGCCGTCGCCCGTGGAGACGGACGGGTTCGTGGTCGCCGAGAAGACCTGGCCCATGCCGCCGGTCGCCAGGACCACGGCGGGCGCGTGGACGGCCCCCACGCCGTCGTGCTGGCCCTCTCCCATCACGTGCAGGGTGACGCCGGCGGTACGCCCGTCGGCGTCCGTGAGGAGGTCCAGGACGAGCGCGTTCTCGATGGTGCGCGTCCCGCGCGCGCGGACCGCCTCGACCAGGGCGCGGGAGATCTCCGCGCCGGTGGCGTCGCCGCCCGCGTGGGCGATGCGGCGGCGGTGGTGGCCGCCCTCGCGGGTCAGTTCCAGGCCGCCGTCGGTCGACTCGTCGAAGTGCGCGCCGGTCTCGATCAGGCGGCGTACGGCGTCGGGGCCCTCCGTGACCAGGATGCGGACCGCTTCCTCGTCGCACAGGCCGGCGCCGGCGACCAGGGTGTCGTCCAGGTGCTGTTCGGGGGTGTCGCCCTCGCCGAGGGCCGCGGCGATGCCGCCCTGGGCCCAGCGGGTCGAGCCGTCGTCGAGGCGGGCCTTGGTGACGACGACCGTCGTCAGGCCGGCGGCCTCACAGCGCAGGGCCGCGGTGAGGCCGGCGACCCCGGAGCCGACGACCACGACGTCCGCGGCGATGGACCACCCGGGCGCGGGCGCGTGCAGTCGTATGCCAGTGCTGGTCACGCGGCGGCTCCGAAGGTTCCGAAGGTCAGCGGGATGTTGTCGATCAGGCGGGTGGTGCCCACCCGGGCGGCCACGGCGAGGACGGCCTCGCCGGTGAAGTCGTCGCCGATCTCGGTGAAGTCGGACGGGTCGACCAGCGCCAGGTAGTCCAGGGCGAGCGGCGGGTCGAGGCGGGCGGCCTCGTCCAGGACCAGCCGGGCGGCGGCCCGGATGGCGGCCGGGCCGCCGGCGGTCGTGGCGACCGCGTGCGCGTCGGCCGCCGCGCGGGACTCGCCCATGGCGCTGAGCGCCTCGGCCCGCGCGCGCGTGGCGGGCACCTCCTGGGCCCGCGCGCGCAGCGCCTGCTGGGCCGCGTGCCGGTCGCGGCCCGCGAACAGGGCCTGGGACAGGGCGAGGGCGGTGCGCCGCTCCCCGGCCGAGAGGTAGCGGTTGCGGCTGGACAGGGCGAGCCCGTCCTCCTCGCGGACGGTGGGGACGCCGACGATCTCCACGCCGAAGTTCAGGTCCCGCACCATGCGGCGGATCAGGGCGAGCTGCTGGGCGTCCTTCTGGCCGTAGAAGGCGACGTCGGGGCGGGTGAGGTGCAGCAGCTTGGCGACGACGGTGAGCACGCCGTCGAAGTGGCCGGGCCGTGCGGCGCCCTCCAGGCGTGCGCCCATGGGCCCGGCGCTGATGCGGACCTGGGGCTCGCCGCCCGGGTAGACCTCGTCCACGGAGGGGGCGAAGACGGCGTCGGCGCCCGAGAGCCCGGCGAGCGCGATGTCGGCGTCCAGGGTGCGCGGGTAGCGGTCCAGGTCCTCGCCCGCGCCGAACTGCAACGGGTTGACGAAGACGGTGACCACGACCTCGCCGTCGGGGCCCGCGGTGTCCCGCGCGGTGCGGATCAGCGTGGCGTGGCCCTCGTGCAGCGCGCCCATGGTCATCACAACGGCCCGGCGTCCCGTGCGCGCGCGTGCGTGCAGTTCGGCGGCGGTGCGCAGCAGGGTGGCGGTCATCGGGCGGCTCCGTTCCGGGACGCACGCGTCGTACGGCCGTGGGGTGCGGGGTGTCGGTGGGTGCCGCTCATCGGCTCTCCCCCGGGGCGCTTCCGGTTCCGTCGGCTCCGTCGGCTGGGCCGGTTCCGTCGGCGAGCACTCCCAGGAGGTCCTCGGCGAGTTCCGGCTTCAGCAGGCCGTGGGCGAGGGCGCGGTCGGCGGTGGCGCGGGCCATCGCCAGGTAGCCGGCGACGGTCGCCGGGGCGTGCCGGCGCAGCTCGCTCACGTGCGCGGCGACCGTGCCCGCGTCGCCGCGCGCGACCGGGCCGGTGAGGGCGGCGTCGCCGGAGCGCAGCGCGTTGTCCAGGGCGGCGCCGAGCAGCGGTCCGAGCATTCGGTCGGGGGCCTCGACTCCGGCGGTGCGCAGCAGTTCCAGGGACTGGGCGACCAGGGTGACCAGGTGGTTGGCGCCGAGGGCGAGGGCCGCGTGGTACAGCGGGCGGTTCTCCTCGGCGATCCACTCCGGCTCGCCGCCCATCTCGATGACGAGGGCCTCGGCGGCCAGCCGCAGTTCCTCGGGGGCCGTGACGCCGAAGGAGCACCCGGCGAGGCGCTGGACGTCGACGGGGGTGCCGGTGAACGTCATCGCGGGGTGCAGGGCCAGCGGCAGGGCTCCGGCCCGCAGGGCGGGGTCGAGGACCTTCGCGCCGTACCGCCCCGAGGTGTGCACGAGCAGCTGGCCGGGCCGTACGGCGCCGGTGTCGGCGAGTCCGGCGACCAGCTCGGGCAGGGCGTCGTCCGGGACGGTCAGCAGGACCAGCTCGGAGCGCCGCAGGACGTCGGCGGGCGGCATCACCGGCACGTCCGGCAGCATCTGCTCGGCGCGCCTGCGGGAGGCGTCGGAGACGGCGGAGACGGCCACCGGGCGGTGCCCGGCGAGCTGGAGGGACGCGGCCAGGGCGGGGCCCACGCGTCCGGCGCCGACGACGCCGACGGTGAGCCGCGCGGGGCGGTCCCTGGGATCTGGCTGTGGGGTTGTGTTCACGCGACGGGGGCCTTCCCGTTCCAGTCCGCTCGGGGTACCGGACGATTTCTCGTCATGTTAACGCGATCGGTTCCGGGGGCGGTCGGTTGTCCACAGGCTGTGGGTTTCCGTGCGGGCGCGTGGCACACGCGCGTGCGGAAATGAGGGTGCCCGCGCGGACGGGCGCGCGGGATGATCGCGGGCATGAGCGATACGGCGGACGGCGTCACGGACACGGTGCGGGGCGAGGGGCAGGGGGCGGGCGAAGGGCCGGGGGCGGACGAGGAGCCGCGTCCGACGCTGCGGGAGCGGAGGATCGCCGCCTGGCGCGGTGCCCCGCGGGTGCTGGCGCGGCTCGGCTTCGTCGCCCCGCTCAGGGAGCGGCTGGCCCTGCTGGAGGCGGCGGGCGACGCGTACGACCTCGACGAGATGTCCGACATCTACGGCAACGGCGTGGTCGAGGCGCTGGAGCGGCGGGTCGCCGGACTGCTCGGCACCGAGGCCGCCGCGTTCTTCCCGACCGGCACGATGGCCCAGCAGGTGGCGCTCCGGTGCTGGGCGGGCCGCACCGGCGCCCCCACGGTCGCCCTGCACGCGCTGAGCCACCCGGAGGTGCACGAGCGGAACGCGTTCAGCCAGGTCAGCGGCTTGCGTCCGGTACGGGTGACGGGCGAGCCACGGCAGCCGACCGCCGCCGAGGTGCGCGACTTCGAGGAGCCGTTCGGGTCGCTGATGCTGGAGCTGCCGCTCAGGGACGCCGGTTTCGTGCTGCCCACCTGGGAGGAGCTGACCGAGGTGGTGGACGCCGCGCGGGAGCGCGACGCGGTCGTGCACTTCGACGGCGCCCGGCTGTGGGAGTGCGCGGAACACTTCGGCCGCCCGCTGGAGGAGATCGCGGCCCTCGCGGACAGCGTCTACGTGTCGTTCTACAAGTCCCTGGACGCCTATGGCGGCGCGGCCCTCGCCGGTCCGGCGACGCTGATCGAGGAGGCGAGGGCCTGGCGGCACCGGTACGGCGGCAACGTCTTCCAGCAGTTCCCCACCGCCCTGTCCGCCCTCGTCGGCCTGGACCGGGAGCTGCCCCGGCTGCCGGAGTACGTCCGGCACGCGCGCGTGGTGGCCGCCGCGCTGCGCGAGGGCCTGGAGGCAGGGGGGCTGCCCTGGTTCCGCGTCCATCCCGAGGTACCGCACACCCACGACTTCCAGGTGTGGCTCCCGTACGACGCCGATGCCGCCGCGGAGACGGCGATCCGGGTGGCCGAGGAGACGGGGACCGTCCTGTTCGCCAACCACTGGGACCCGAAGGGGCCCGGCCTGTCCTTCACGGAGGTGTACGTACGGGCCGCTGGCCTGGAGTGGACCGCCGACGACGTGCGGGCGGCGGCGGTGGAGTTCGCCCGGCGGCTGACCGGCGGCGACACGAAGTAGCCGGCACCGGCGAAGTGGCGGGGGGACGGGGTCGGCGGGGTGAAGGGGCCGCCGGGTCGCCTCGGGCCCCCGCGCCCGGCGTCGGTCAGCGGGCCGCTCGGGAGCGGCCGTGCAGCAGGCGGCCGAGGGCGCGGCGGAGGCGTCCGCGGGCCGGACGGCCGGCCGTCACCGCGCGGAGGCGTCCGGGCGCCGGGCGGTGATCCGTCACCGCGCGGGAGCGCCGGAGGTCGCGCAGTTCGCGGACGACCTGCCAGTCGTTCAGCCCCGGGGCGGGCGGCGGCGGCTCGCCGTGCTGCCGGGCCCGGTGGGTGTCGAGGACGTACTGCTGGGTGAGGCTCATGCCGCCCAGGTTGCGCCGTCCCCGCCGTGACGTCCCGTCGATTGACCGCGGCCGTCAATCGGGGGCCGCGTTGTCGGTGGCGGGGTGCACCATGTGGGCATGAGCGTGAGCATCGACATCGCGGGGCTGCGACCGGAGCGGACCGCCGTCGTGCCCTCGCCCCTGGCCGAGCTGGGCATGGCGCTGCACGCGCTGTCCGAGCCGGGACACCACCCGGCGCTCCAGGACTGGGTGACGGGCGTGACCGCGCGCCTGGACCCGCACCTGGCCGACCGGATGTGCGAGGCGGACTTCCTGTGGCGGACGACGTTCTCGGACCTGTTCCTGCCGAGCGCCGGCATCCCGGACCGCCGGACGCTCCCGGGCGCCACGCTCGCCGAGGAGCTCGACCTGCTGGACAAGCTGTCGGAAGAGCAGTTCGTGGACGCCGCGCTGGAGTTCACCTGCGCCCTCCCCTACGGCCTGCCGGGCCCCGGCCCGCTCACCGACGAGGGGCTGCGGCGCCGCTCGCTGGAGCTGGCCGCCGCGCGGGGACCGCGGCAGATGCTGTTCACCGAGCGGCTGCTGGCCGAGCCGCCCCGGATCAGGGCCTGGCTGCGGCAGTTCCTCCAGGACTGCGACGAGGCGTTCTTCGCCGAGACGTGGTCCCGCCTACGGCACCAGCTCGCCGCCGACACCCGCCACAAGACCGAGCTGCTGCGGCGCAAGGGGCTGGCCGGGGCGCTGGCCGCGGTCTCCCCCGCGGTCACGCTCGACGAGAGCGGGACCCGGATCGGCGTCGACAAGCTGGGCGACGGCCGGACCGCCACGGGTGACGGCGGACTGCTGCTGGTCCCCACCAGCCTCGGCTGGCCGCACCTGATGGTGCTGCACCGGTACGGCTGGCAGCCGGTGCTGCACTACCCGGTCGGCTCCCCCGAGCCGGCCGCCCCGCCGAGCGTGGAGCAGCTGGCCCTGCGGATGACCGCGCTGTCCCACCCGGTCCGCATGCGCATGTCCCGCCATCTGGCCCGCAGCGCCCACACCACCAGCGAGCTGGCCCAAGTGCACGGCATGACGGCGCCCGAGATATCCCGGCACCTGAGCGTGCTGAAGAAGGCCGGCCTGATCACCACGCGGCGCCGCGGGCGGTACGTCCTGCACCAGCTGGACGTGGCGGTCGTGGCCCGGCTCGGCCGCGACTTCCTGGAGGGGATCCTGCGCTGAGCGCCGCGCCCGTAGCCGCCGCGCCCGTACGCCCCGGCGCCCGTACGCCCTGGAGGCCGTGCCGCCCGTCTCAGTCGAAGCGGATGTGCCGCAGGCCCACGCCCACCTGCCGCATCCGGGTCCGCAGCCGCCCCTCGTTGTTGGGCCGCAGGGTCAGCCCGGCCAGTACGGCGATGCGGTCCGCCGTCTTCGGCACCGTGGTGTGGTCGGTCCACAGGTGCTCGGCGAACTCCGGTTCGGCCAGCCGCTCCAGGCAGTGGTCGAGCTGCCGCACCGCCCAGCTCTCCCCGCGCGGGGCGGGTCTGCTCGTGACGGCCCCGAGGAGACGGCCGACGCCGCGTTCACGCAGCCGCCGCAGCACCGTCGCCCGTTCGGCGAGGAGGGTGAAGTGGCGTACGTCGTGGCCCAGTTCGCGCAGCCGGCCGACGGTCTCGGCGAAGTGGCCGGAGTCGGTGACGGTCATGGGGGCGATCACCACGCCGTCGTGCCGGGTGAGGGCGAGGTCGAGGACCTCGACGACGCCGTGCCGCCAGGACGCCAGATCCTGGAAGTCCCCGCGCAGTCCGGGCGGCAGCGTGCGGTGCAGGCCGAACCCGACGTGCTCCGGGTCGCAGACGACGCTGCCCGGCAGGCGGCGCCGTATCTCGTGTGCGGTCTGTGTCTTGCCGCCCCCGAAGGGGCCGTTGATCCACAGGAGCATGCGCAGACCCTACCGGCGCCGAAGCCTCGGTTCAGCCGTGTCCGCCGGCCCGCACCAGACCCGTCTCGTAGGCGAGGACCACCACCTGCACCCGGTCCCGCAGCCCCAGCTTGGTCAGGATGCGGCCCACGTGCGTCTTCACGGTCGCCTCGGAGAGCACCAGCCGGGCGGCGATCTCACCGTTGGACAGGCCCTGCGCGACCAGCACCATGACCTCCCGCTCGCGCTCGGTGAGCCGCTCCAGCTCCTTGTGCTGGGGCTGCTTGCCCGCGCTGGGCAGCATCGGCGCGAAGCGGTCCAGGAGCCGTCGGGTGGTGGACGGGGCCACCACGGCGTCGCCGCTGTGCACCGCGCGGATCGCGGCGAGCAGTTCGCCGGGCGGCACGTCCTTGAGCATGAAGCCGGACGCGCCCGCCTTCAGCCCGGAGAAGGCGTACTCGTCGAGGTCGAAGGTGGTCAGGATGAGCACCTTCGGCGGGTCGGTGTCCGCGCAGATCCTGCGGGTCGTCTCCACGCCGTCGAGCTTGGGCATGCGGACGTCCATCAGGACCACGTCGACGGCGGTGGACCGCAGGACCTCCAGGGCCTCGACGCCGTTGCCCGCCTCCGCCACGACGTCCATGTCCGGCTGGGCGGCGAGCACCATCCGGAACCCGGTGCGCAGCAGCACCTGGTCGTCGACGAGCATCACGCGGATCGTCATGGGGCCTCTTCCGTTCGGCGAGTGGTCTCACATGTCGTTACAGGTGTCAACAAAGGGCACGCGCAGACGTCTAATGCGCGGGTTTGAGCGGCAGCAGCACGCTGATGCGGAATCCTCCGCCGGGGCGCGGGCCCGCGTCCAGGGTGCCGCCGACCATGCCGACCCGCTCCCGCATGCCGATCAGGCCGTGGCCCTGGCCGTCGAAACCGCCCTCCTCGTACAGCTCGTGCGGGGCGCCCTTGCCGTCGTCCTCCACGAGGAGGCCCAGCCCGTCGTCGAAGTACACCAGGCGCACACTGGCCCCCGCGTTGGGGCCCCCGTGCTTGCGGGTGTTGGTGAGCGCCTCCTGCACGATGCGGTACGCGGTCAGCTCGACCCCGCTGGGCAGTGCGCGCGGGGTGCCCTCGACCCTGAAGTCCACGGGCAGTCCGGACTCCCGGCACTGCTCGACGAGGTCCTCGATCTGCTGCACGTCCGGCTGCGGCACGTACTCCCCGGCCTCCTGGTGCTCGCCTGTGCGCAGCACGCCGAGCAGGCGGCGCATCTCGGCGAGGGCCTGCCGGCCGGTGGAGGAGATGGTCTCCAGGGCCTTCTTCGCCTGGTCGGGGGCGGCGTCGAGGACGTAGGCGGCGCCGTCGGCCTGCACCACCATCACCGACACGTTGTGCGCGACGACGTCGTGCAGTTCCCGGGCTATCCGGGCGCGT
Source organism: Streptomyces capillispiralis (assembly GCF_007829875.1). NCBI lineage: Bacteria > Bacillati > Actinomycetota > Actinomycetes > Kitasatosporales > Streptomycetaceae > Streptomyces > Streptomyces capillispiralis. Next base: position 3,627,698 of record NZ_VIWV01000001.1, read on the forward strand.
TCGGCGGCGACCGCGACCTTGGCCTGCGCCTCGCGCTCCTTCTCCAGCCGGGCGGCGCGCTCCTCCAGCTGGGCGAAGTACGCGCGGCGGGTGCGGATGGAGTCGCCGAGCACCCAGGCAAGGGCGAAGGGCACCGTCTGGAAGATCATGATGGCGATGTTGCCCGCCGCACTCGTGCCCTCGTCGGGCCAGCGCACCTGCGCGAGCGGGGCCGCGCACAGACCGGCGGTCAGCGCGAGCCGGGAGGCCCAGCGGGCGCCGACCGCCGCGACGGTGTAGACGATCACCAGCAGGGCGAAGTCGGCGGGCAGCGGCGCCACGTCCGTGACCAGCTGGCCCGCGCCGACCGCGACGCCGAGGACCAGCATCCGCTCGGGCATCCGCCGGCGCAGCGCGACGACCACGGACAGCAGCAGCATGACCGGCACGACGAGGGCCGGCAGCTCCGTGCCCCGGGCCTCCTCCATGCTCGCCCCGCCGATCACCGAAATCCCGAACAGGACCACGGCCCAGAAGCCGTCGACCCATGCCGGGTGCCTGCGGAGGAAGTCATAGAGGCGCTGCACGTAACCCAGCGTAGGGAAGCGAAATGCGTGCAGGGGTCAACCGGAGGGCCGATCCCCGGTCGTTACGTGTACTCCGCAAGGTGGAGGACCCGTCCCTCGGCGCGCTTAGCCTGGGCCGATGACGACGAGGACGGCGGGCGCGTGGAACCGGTGACGGCGGCGGACGCGGGAGGCGGGTGGCGCGGCTGGCGCGAGGCGGCCGAGGCCGCCCTGTACGGGCCGGGCGGCTTCTACCGCCGCCCCGAGGGACCGGCCGGGCACTTCCGCACCTCGGTGCACGCCTCCCCGCTGTTCGCGGCCGCCGTGGCGCGGCTGCTGTGCCGGGTCGACGAGGCGCTGGGACGGCCCGCGGTGCTCGACTTCGTGGACATGGCGGCCGGGCGCGGCGAGCTGGTCACGGGCGTCCTCGCCGCGCTGCCCGCCGACGTGGCGGCACGCGCGCGTGCCCACGCCGTCGAGGTCGCCGCCCGGCCCGCCGGGCTCGATCCCCGCGTCGAGTGGCGCGGCGAGCCCCCGGAGGGGATCACGGGGCTGCTCTTCGCCAACGAGTGGCTGGACAACGTGCCCGTCGAGATCGCCGAGGTGGACGGGGCGGGCGTACCGCGGCGGGTGCTGGTGCGGGCGGACGGGACGGAGCGGCTCGGCGAGCCGGTTTCCGGCGCGGAGGCCGAGTGGCTGGCCCGGTGGTGGCCGCCGGCGGCGGAGGAAGGCCTCCGCGCGGAGATCGGGCTGCCGCGCGACCGGGCCTGGGCGGCGGCCACCGGGACGCTCGCACGGGGGCTCGCCGTCGCCGTGGACTACGCGCACACCGCCGGTGCGCGGCCGCCGTTCGGCACCCTCACGGCGTTCCGGGAGGGGCGGGAGACGACGCCCGTGCCGGACGGGTCGTGCGACCTCACCGCGCACGTCGCCCTGGACGCCTGCGCGGCGGCCACCGCGCTCCCCGGCGCGCGCCTGCTGTCGCAGCGCGAGGCCCTGCACGCACTGGGCCTCAGCGGCGCACGCCCCCCGCTCTCGCTGGCCTCCACCGACCCCGCAGGGTACGTACGCGCCCTCGCGGCCGCCGGGGAGGCCGCCGAACTCACCGCGCCGGGCGGACTCGGCGACTTCGGGTGGCTGGTGCAGCCGGTGGGCATCGCGGACGTGCGGGACCTATTTGTCGATGTCGCCGACGACGAAGAACATTGACCCGAGGATCGCCACCATGTCCGCGACCAGCGTCCCCGGCAGCAGCTCGGTGAGCGCCTGGATGTTGTTGTACGACGCCGAGCGCAGCTTCAGCCGGTACGGGGTCTTCTCGCCCTTGCTGACCAGGTAGTAGCCGTTGATGCCGAGCGGGTTCTCGGTCCAGGCGTACGTGTGCCCCTCGGGCGCCTTGAGGACCTTCGGGAGCCGCTGGTTGACCGGGCCGGGGGGCAGCTCGGCCAGCCGGTCGAGACAGGCCTCGGCGAGGTCCAGGGCGTTGTGCGTCTGCTCCAGGAGGCATTCGAAGCGGGCGAGGCAGTCGCCCTCCTCGCGGGTCACCACCTTCAGGACGTCACCCAGTTCGCCGTAGGCGAGGTACGGCTCGTCACGGCGCAGGTCGAAGTCGACGCCGGAGCCGCGCGCGATCGGTCCGCTCACGCCGTAGGCGTGCACGGCCTCGGGGGACAGCACGCCGACGCCGCGCGTGCGGCCGCGGAAGATCTCGTTGCCGAGCACCAGGTCGTCGAAGCGGTCCATGCGCGAGCGCACGTCGGTGACGGCGGCACGCGCGCGTGCCGTCCAGCCCGCCGGCAGGTCCTCCTTGAGGCCGCCCACGCGGTTGAACATGTAGTGCATGCGCCCGCCGGAGACCTCCTCCATGACGTGCTGGAGCTCCTCGCGTTCCCGGAAGGCGTAGAAGATCGGGGTGATGCCGCCGAGTTCCAGCGGATAGGAGCCGAGGAACATCAGGTGGTTGAGCACCCGGTTCAGCTCCGCGAGCAGGGTGCGCAGCCACACCGCGCGCTCGGGGACCTCCATGCCGAGCATCCGCTCCACGGCGAGGACCACGCCCAGCTCGTTGGAGAAGGCCGACAGCCAGTCGTGGCGGTTGGCCAGCATGATGATCTGCCGGTAGTCGCGGGCCTCGAACAGCTTCTCCGCGCCCCGGTGCATGTAGCCGATCACGGGCTCCGCGCGGGTGATGCGCTCGCCGTCCAGGACGAGCTTCAGCCGCAGCACGCCGTGCGTGGACGGGTGCTGGGGGCCGATGTTGAGCACCATGTCGGTGCTCTCCGCCGCGCCGCCGATACCGACCATGGTCTCCGTCGTAGGAGTCATGAACACAGTCTCTCCTACGTACGCTGGCCTCATGGAGACGGGGAGCCCGCACGACACGGGGACAGTGGGGACGACCGGGCCCGCGGACACCGCGCGGCCGGCGGCCGCGGGGGACGAGCCGGGGTGGATCGCGCTGCCGCCGGGGCTGCTGAAGGTGCGGCGGCTGATGCTGGTGGTGTGGCTGGGGCTGCTGACGCTGGCCGCCGGGCTGGTGCCGGGGTTGCTGGCGGGGCCCGTGTGGGCCGCCTTCGCGGCGCTGCCGCTGGCCCTGCTGGCCTGCGGCTGGGTGCTGCTGGAGCGCAACTGGCGGTCCTGGCGGTACGCGGAGCGCTCCGACGACCTGCTGATCAGCCGGGGTGTGCTGTGGCGCCAGGAGACGGTCGTGCCGTACGGGCGGATGCAGCTGGTCGAGGTCACCTCCGGGCCCGTGGAACGGCACTTCGGGCTGGCCAGCGTGCAGCTGCACACGGCGGCCGCCGCGACCGACGCCACCATCCCCGGTCTCGACCCGGCCGAGGCGGAACGGCTGCGCGACCGGCTCACCGAGCTCGGCGAGGCCCGATCGGCGGGGCTGTGACGTCCCCGGACGTCCACGAGGGCGTGCGCGAGCGGCCGCCCGTCACCGAGCGGCGGCTGCACCCCGTCACACCGCTCAGGCGGGCGTGGGCGCCCGTCGCGGTGCTGATCGGATGGGCGCTGCACGACCCCGACCAGGCGCAGCGCCAGCTCGCCCGGCTGACGACGACCACCCTGCTGCTCGCGCTCGCCGTGCTCATCCCGGCCGCCGCCCTGTACGGCTTCCTGACCTGGTGGTTCACCCATTTCGCGGTGACCGGGAGTGAGCTGCGCATCCGTACCGGACTGCTGTTCCGGCGCACCGCGCACATCCGGCTGGAGCGGATCCAGGCCATCGACGTCACCCAGCCGCTGCTCGCGCGGGTCGCGGGCGTGGCGAAACTCCGGCTCGACGTCATAGGGACCGACAAGAAGGACGAACTCGCCTTCCTGGGCGCCGCCGAGGCGCGCGCGCTGCGCGCGGAGCTCCTCGCGCGGGCGGCGGGTTTCGCCCCGGAGACCGCGCACGAGGTGGGCGAGGCGCCGTCCCGGGAGATGCTGCGGGTGCCGCCGGGCGTCCTCGCCGTCTCCCTGCTGCTCACCGGCGCGACCTGGGGCTGGCTGCTCGTCGCCGTCGTCGTGGTGCCGCTGCTGTGGATGGCCACCCACAGCCTGTGGACGGTGCTCGCCGCGGCCGTACCACTGCTCGGCGCGGCCGGCGCGAGCAGTGTGGGCCGGTTCGTCGCCGAGTACGACTGGACCCTCAGCGAGTCGCCGGACGGGCTGCGCATCGACCACGGGCTGCTGGACCGGGCGCACGAGACGGTGCCGCCGGGGCGCGTGCAGACGGTACGGCTCGTCGAGCCGCTGCTGTGGCGGCGATGGAGGTCCCCCCGCTCGAGCGGAGCCGGGAGCGGGGGAGGCTGGGTGCGCGTGGAACTCGACGTGGCGGGATCGTCCAACTCGATGCTGCTGCCGGTCGCTCCGCGCGAGATCGCCGAATCGGTCGTCGCGCGGGTGCTGCCCGGCGTGAGCGTGCCGCCGCGCGAGGCGCTCGTCCCTCCGCCGCGCCCCGCGCGGTGGTGCGTCCCGGTGTGGTGGCGCGGCTACGGACTGGCCGTCACGGACGCGGTGTTCGCCACCCGCCGCGGACTGCTGCGGCGCAGTCTGTCCCTGGTCCCGCACGCCAAGGTGCAGAGCGTACGGCTGGTCCAGGGGCCCTGGCAGCGGGCCCTGGGCGTCGCCGACGTGCATGTGGACACCGGCGCGAACAAATCGGTCACGGCCCGCCTCCGGTGCGCGGACGAGGCGGCGGACCTGCTGCGGGCCCAGGCGGAGCGGTCCCGCACCGGCCGCCGGGACGCCCGCCCGGACCGCTGGATGGCGTGACGGACGCCGACGGGGCCCCGCGCGGTGTGCGCGGGGCCCCGTGGGTGCGGCCGGTGCTCCGTGGGTGCGGCCGGTGCTCCGGGACGTTCAGGACACGGCGCTGCGCAGGCCCTGGACGTCGATGTGCTCCGTCTCGTCGTGTGCCGTCAGGTCGATGACCTGGCCGATGCCGCGCGCGTCCTCGTCGGCGGGCTTGAACCGCGCCTCGGCCTCGGCCTTGTGCAGCGCGAGCGCCTCCTGGCCGACGACGTCGGCGAGGTCCTCGTTCTGGACGGTGTCCAGCTCGGACCGCCCGGTGTCCTTCTTGGTCCCGAAGAAGTCGAACCCGCCCTCGGACACCTGCCGCCGCACGGGCGCGGTCGGCGGTACGACGGCCACCGCGGTGGGCACGGTGAAGTGGCCGGAGGGCTGCCGGGCGGGCTGGGCGGCGGGAGCGTCCGCCGCGGAGGAGGCGGCCGTGCGCTCGTGGTCGCCGGCCGCCCCGGACTGCCCCTCGGCGTCGCCCTCCTGTGCCGGCTCGGGCCTGGCCCTCTTCGTGGGCTCGGGCCCGTCGTCCTCGGGAGTGCCGTCGCCCTCGCGGGGGGTGTCGCCCTTCGGGAGACCGTCGCTCTTCGGGAGACCGTCCCGCGCGGGGGAGCCTTCGGCCGCCACGGGTGCGGCGGTGGCCGCCCGGCCGTCGGCGCCGGTCCGCGCGGCCGGGCCGGCAGCGGCCTTCTCCACAGGACCGTCGGCGTCCACGGCCTCCACGGCGTCCACGGCGTCCACGGCGTCCGGCGCGCTCCCGTCGGAGGCGTCCGCGGCGCTCTCGTCCGCGGTTGTCCCCGCACGCCCGGCGAGCCGCGCCAGTGCCGCGTCGGCCCGCGTGTAGAGCTCGGAGCCCTCCGGCGAGAAGACCCCGGGAGCCGTCGGCTCCGCCCCGCCGGCGGCCGCGTTCCCCTTCGCCTCCGCCGCGCCGGTCCGCTCCCGCGCCGTCTTCCGCTCCGCCGCGTCCCCGCGCACCGTCTGCGCGGGCACCGCCCCGGGTGCCGCCGACGTCCCGGCCGGCAGCGCGCGGGCCGGGACCGCGGCCTCGATCTCGAGCACCCGGCGTTCCTCCAGGGCGCTCGCCCGGTCGACCTCCGCCGCGGCGTACCGCCGCAGCAGCGCCGCGTGTTCGTTGCGCAGTCCGGCGAGTTCGGCGCGCTTGGCGCGCAGCCGCTGCTCCAGCTTCGTCCGCAGCTCGCGCGACTCGTCGAGGTCCGACTCGAGTTCGGCGACCCGCTCCTCGAAGCGCCACTCGTCGCTCGCACGCGCGCGCGTGAGGTCGGCGACGCGCTTGCCCGCCTGGGTGTCCCAGTGCCGCATGACGACGGCGCCGGCCACCGCCGTGGCCGCGGCGGCCGCGGCCAGGACGCGAAGCACCATCGGTTGCGTGAACACCCAGGGCCCCAGGGCGCAGACGAGGGAGACGCCTGCGATCGCCGACGGGGGCAGCATCCTGTGCAGGGGCGGGGAATGACGGTGACGTCCACGTGGCATGGCCAGAAACTTACCGCGCGTAGGCGAATGATGGTGCCCCACCCCGTAAAAACAAAGCCACTCCCAGGGTTTCACAGGGCATCAGGGAACGCGATCCCAGCGTGAATAGACACATTGCCCAATTTCATCAAGATCATTTAAGTCGCCAGGCGGTTCCGGTGGTGCCGCGAAGACGGTTCCGGTGACCGTTCGGGAGACCGTGAAGTCGTTTCCGCCGCATTCCGCTTCCGTATGTCCGCGGCGTTGGACCGCCCGTCCGGACAACCCCCCGCGCGGAGTGAACCTCCGCTCCGGGGACGCCGTCCTAGAGGGCGCAACGCGAAGTCTGTCAGGACGGATGAGGACATGTCGGGCGGATCACGGAAGCCCACGGACCGGTCGCGTGACACCGCGTCCGCACGCCACGTCCCGTCGTCACGCCGCCTGTTCCGCGCCCCGCGCCCCGAGGCGGCCCCCGTCCTCGCCGGCCGGGCGTGCGCCCTGGCGGGCCTGCTCGACCTCGCCGCGGGCGCCCTCCCCCACTCCCGGCACGGCCGTACGGGCGCCCTCGCCGAGGTGTTCCCCGGCACGCTCGGCCCCCTCGCGGCCGCCCTCGCGCTGAGCGCCGGGGTGCTGTTGCTGCTGCTCGCACACGGGGTCGAGCGGGGCAGGCACCGGTCCTGGCGGGCCGCCGTCGCCCTGCTGCCGGCCGGCGCGGTCGCCCAGTTCGCCTGCCGCGACTCCCTCCCGGGCACCCTGATCGCGCTCGCGCCGCTCGTCCCCCTCCTGCGCCACCGCGACCGGTTCACGGCGCGGCCCGGCCCGGGCAGCAGAGGGCGGGCGCCGGCCCACCTCGTGCTGATGGGCGCCGGTTCGCTGCTCCTCGGGCTGGTCGTGGTCAGCGCCCATCCCGGCCGGCTGGTCGGCGATCCGAGCCTGGCGGACCGTCTCACCCACGTGCTGTACGGCCTGTTCGGCGTCGAGGGCCCGGTCGGTTACCAGGGCGACACCGCCAGGACGGTCGCCCTCTCCCTCGGCGCACTCGGCCTGCTCACCGCCGTCACCACCCTCCGCCTGGCCCTCCGGCCCCGCCGCCCGGCCGCCTGCCTCACCGAGGACGAGGAGCGGCGGCTGCGTGCCCTGCTCGCCCGGCACGCGGACCGCGCACCCCTCGGCCGCTTCGAGCCGCGCCGCGGCCACGGCGTCGTCTTCTCCCCCAGCGGCAAGGCGGCGGTCACCTACCGCGTGGTCTCCGGCGTGATGCTCGCCCGTGGCGACCCCATCGGCGACATCGGGGCCTGGCCCGGCGCCATCGAACGCTTCATGGACGAGGCCGGCGCACACTCCTGGACCCCCGCCGTCACGGGCTGCTCGGAGACCGGCCGCGCGGTGTGGTCCCGGGAGACCGGGCTCGACGCCCTGCCACCGGGAGACAAGGCCACGGCACGCGCCGCGGATCGCCGCCCGCCGACCACCCGACGCCCCCCGGCCACCGGGCGGTGAAGCCCGCCGGGCTCACGACCACCCCCTTGGGGACTCGTACGCGGTCCCACCCGTGACGCGCCTACGGCGAGAAGCACCGCACCGGGCCGGCAACGGCCCCGGCGCGGAGCACCGGCCTTTCTTTTCCACAGGTTCCGGATCGAATCCCCGGGCGCGTTCGGCACCGAGTTTCCGACGCGTCGGGGAACCGCCTTTCGTGATCCCCACATCCGCGCCGACCTGCCGCGCACCGGCTCCGCAATGCGGGCGGAAGGTTTCCTCAATCCCGCCCGCTCCCCTTCCGCTTCCCGCACCGCCGCCCGCGCGGCCCGACGCGTCCGCGCGGGCACCCTCATCAGGCCACGTGCGCCCCGCCGGGCCGGGGCGCACCCCGGCCGCTCCCTGGGCCTACGCTGAACATATGAGCAACCACAGCGGACGCCGCCAGGTCGCGGGCCTTCCTCACTGGGACCGCTGCGCGGTCATGGGAGTCGTGAACGTCACCCCCGACTCCTTCTCCGACGGCGGCCGCTGGTTCGACACGACGACCGCCGTCAAGCACGGCCTCGACCTGGTCGCCCAGGGCGCGGACCTGATCGACGTCGGCGGCGAGTCCACCCGGCCGGGCGCCACCCGCGTCGACGAGTCCGAAGAGCTCAAGCGCGTCATCCCCGTGGTCCGCGGCCTCGCCGCCGAGGGCGTCACCGTCTCCGTCGACACCATGCGCGCGTCCGTCGCCGCACAGTCCCTCGCGGCCGGCGCCGCCCTCGTCAACGACGTCAGCGGCGGCCTCGCCGATCCCGCGATGATCCGTGTCGTCGCGGACGCCGGCGCCCCCTTCGTCGTCATGCACTGGCGCGGCTTCCTGGAGGGCGGCAACGTCCAGGGGGTGTACGCCGACGTGGTCACCGAGGTCGTCGACGAGTTGCACGCGCGCGTGCGGGCCGTCCTGGAGGGCGGCGTCGCCCCCGACCGGGTGATCGTCGACCCCGGCCTCGGCTTCTCCAAGGGCGCCGAACACGACCTGGCCCTGCTCGCCCGGCTCGACCGCCTGCTGGCCCTCGGCCACCCGCTGCTCGTCGCCGCCTCCCGCAAGCGCTTCCTCGGCCGCGTCCTGGCCGCCCCGGACGGCGCGCCCCCGCCCGCGCGGGAACGCGACGCGGCCACCGCCGCCGTCTCCGCCCTCGCCGCACAGGCCGGCGCGTGGGCGGTCCGCGTGCACGAGGTGCGCGCGACCGCGGACGCCGTACGGGTCACCCGCGCGATAGAACAGGCGCGCGCGGCCTCCACCACACCCCCCGCACCCGGCGCGCACGGCGCAGAAGGAGCCCGGTGAGCGCACCCCACACCGACGTCGAGCAGGTCGAGGCCGCCAACACCGCCTTCTACGAGGCACTCGAACGGGGCGACTTCGAAGAGGTCGCCTCGCTCTGGCTCACCCCGGCCGACCTCGGCGTCGACGAGACGTACCACGACCCGGCGGACTCCGGCGTGGTCTCCTGCGTGCACCCCGGCTGGCCGGCGCTCACCGGACGCGGCGAGGTCCTGCGGTCGTACGCCCTGATCATGGCGAACACCGACTACATCCAGTTCTTCCTCACCGACGTGCACGTCTCCGTCACCGGCGACACCGCCCTGGTGACCTGCACGGAGAACATCCTCAGCGGCGGCCCCGCCCCCGAGGCCGGCGAGGAGCTGGGCCCGCTGGTCGGACAGCTGGTGGTCGCCACCAACGTGTTCCGCCGCACCCCGGACGGCTGGAAGCTCTGGTCCCACCACGCCTCACCGGTCCTCGCCGAGACCGAGGACGAGGAGGAGGACGAGGAGGAAACCCCCGGATGAGCCGCGGCCCGGCCCTCGCCGGCCGGCGTGGCGGGAATCACGACGGTGTGGGCAGGAGTCGCCACCAACCGGTGAGCGCCCGGTCTCCCCGGGGCAAACGCTTGGTGAAACCTCCCGGTGCCGGCCCGCGCCCCCACCCCCGGCGGCCCGGCCCTGTCGGTGCCCGCGGGTAGATTCGACATCGGGCCGGTGTGCCCCCGCACAGGGCACCGACCGGCCGGACCGACGACTGCAGGAGTGATTCGCGTGGATCGTGTCGCGCTGCGCGGCCTGAAGGCCCGTGGGCACCACGGTGTGTTCCCCAAGGAGCGCGAGGAGGGCCAGACCTTCATCGTGGACCTCGTGCTCGGCCTGGACACCCGCCCGGCCGCCGCCGACGACGACCTGACGAGGACCGTGCACTACGGCATCGTGGCGGAGGAGGTGGTGGCGGTCGTCGAGGGCGAGCCCGTCAACCTCATCGAGACGCTCGCCGAGCACATCGCCCAGGTCTGCCTGAAGCACGACGTGGTGCGGGAGGTCGAGGTGTGCGTCCACAAGCCGGACGCGCCGATCACCGTGCCCTTCGACGACGTGACCGTCACCATCAACCGGAGCCGCGTATGACCAGGCCGTTCACCCAGGGCCACACCGACCCGACGGTGCAGCCCGTCCCCGCCTCCGTGGTCGAGCAGGTCGACGCCGCCGACACCACCCTGCACAACCCGAAGCGGGCCGTGGTCTCCCTCGGCGCCAACCTGGGCAACCGCCTGGAGACCCTCCAGGGCGCCGTCGACGCCCTGGAGGACACCCCGGGCATCCGCGTCAAGGCCGTCTCCCCGGTGTACGAGACGGAGCCGTGGGGCGTCGAGCCGGGCAGCCAGCCCTCGTACTTCAACGCGGTCGCGGTGCTGAAGACCACCCTGCCCCCGTCCTCCCTGCTGGAGCGGGCGCACGCGGTCGAGGAGGCCTTCCACCGGGTCCGGGACGAGCGCTGGGGTCCGCGCACCCTGGACGTGGACATCGTCTCCTACGCGGACCTCCACTCCGACGACCCGCAGCTCACGCTCCCGCACCCGCGCGCCCACGAACGCGCCTTCGTGCTCGCCCCGTGGCACGACGTCGACCCCGAGGCGGAGCTCCCGGGTCACGGACCGGTCGCCGACCTCCTCGCCGCCGTCACCCGCGAGGGCGTGACTCCCCGCGCCGACCTGGAACTCAGGCTGCCCGAGTAGCCGTTAAGGTCGACAGGACCACTTTCCGGGGCACCGGTCCGGGGGAACGCGAAGGGACACCGTGAGAGAGCTGCGCATCAGGGTGCTGGCCGGCGTCTTCGTCGTCGCCGGAGTCCTGTCCTGGGCCGGCGCCCGCCTGTGGAACTCGTTGGGGACCCTCCCGAGCGTGCCCGTGGCCGCGCCCATCGTGCTCGCCCTGATCGCGGTGGTCCTCGCGGCCACCGCGCTCTCCCTGCGCGCCCGCCTCAGGGCCCAGCGCGAACGGCAGCACGACGCCAAGGGCGTCGACCCGCTGATGGCGGCCCGCGCGGTCGTCTTCGGCCAGGCCAGCGCCCTGGTCGCGGCCCTCGTCGCCGGGATGTACGGCGGCGTGGGCGTGTTCCTGCTGGAGTCCTTGGACATCCCCGCCCGCCGTGACCAGGCCGTCTACGCCGGCTTCTCGGTCCTGGCGGGCGTCGGCGTCATAGCCGCGGCCATCTTCCTGGAGCGCGTCTGCAAGCTCCCGGAGGACGAGGACGACCACAACGGCCCGGGGACGGCACCGGCGGCCTAGGGTCTGATCCCCCGCGACGCCGGCGTGATCCCACGACGGGCCCTGAGCCGTCGGCGGCGTCAGCGGGCCATGATCAGGCTCATCGCCTCGTTGCGCGTCGCCGCGTCCCGCAGCTGACCGCGCACGGCCGACGTGAGCGTCTTCGCGCCGGGCTTGCGGATGCCGCGCATCGACATGCACATGTGCTCGGCCTCCACGACCACGATCACCCCGCGCGGCTCCAGTATCTCCATCAGGGAGTCCGCGATCTGCGTGGTGAGTCGTTCCTGCACCTGCGGGCGGCGGGCGTAGACGTCCACCAGCCGGGCCAGCTTCGACAGACCGGTGATCTTCCCGCTGGTGGCCGGGATGTACCCGACGTGCGCCACCCCGCGGAACGGCACCAGGTGGTGCTCGCAGGTCGAGTACACCTCGATGTCCTTGACCAGCACCATCTCGTCGTGACCGATGTCGAACGTGGTCGTCAGCACGTCCTCGGGCTTCTGCCACAGCCCCGCGAAGATCTCCCGGTACGCCCGCGCCACCCGCGCCGGGGTCTGCTGCAGACCCTCCCGGTCCGGGTCCTCGCCGACCGCGATCAGCAGTTCGCGTACGGCGTTCTCGGCCCGCTTCTCGTCGAACTCGCCGACGGGGGCCATGCCGTCCAGCGTCACGGGGTCGGTCATGAGGTGCCTCGTTCCTGTGCTTCACGCGTGAGGGCACGCGTCTCAACTGCGGATACACGAAATGCCGCGCCCCCCAGGCTAGAACCAGGGGGGCGCGGCATCCATTCCGGGCCCGGTGGGGCCACCGGGAGCCTCGGGATCAGCTCTCGGGACGGTCCTCCGCGGCCGGCTCGGGCGCCGGGGCGGGCTCCGCCGCGGTGCTCTTGGCGGTGGTGATGGCCGGCGTCGCGCCGTTCGACCCGTTCGTCAGGGCCAGCTCCTTGGGGGAGAGGACCGGCGGGCGGGTGGACGGCGTACGGCGCGAGGAGCCGGTCCAGGCGGGCCGGGGCGGGCGCTTGACGATCGGCGCGAAGACCTCGGCGATCTCCTCCTTGCCCAGCGTCTCCCGCTCCAGGAGGGCCAGGACCAGGTTGTCGAGGACGTCACGGTTCTCGACCAGGATCTCCCACGCCTCGTTGTGCGCGGTCTCGATGAGCTTCTTGACCTCTTCGTCGACCAGCGCGGCGACCTCTTCCGAGTAGTCCCGCTGGTGAGCCATCTCACGGCCGAGGAACGGCTCGGTGTTGTCACCGCCGAACTTGATCGCACCCAGCCGCTCGGTCATGCCGTACTGCGTGACCATCGCGCGGGCCAGTCCGGTGGCCTTCTCGATGTCGTTGGCGGCACCGGTGGTCGGGTCGTGGAAGACGAGCTCCTCGGCCGCGCGGCCGCCCAGCATGTAGGCCAGCTGGTCCAGCATCTCGTTGCGCGTGGTCGAGTACTTGTCCTCGTCCGGCAGGACCATGGTGTAGCCGAGGGCGCGGCCTCTCGACAGGATGGTGATCTTGTGGACCGGGTCGGAGTTCGGGGAGGCCGCCGCGACCAGGGCGTGTCCGCCCTCGTGGTACGCGGTGATCTTCTTCTCCTTGTCCGACATGATCCGGGTCCGCTTCTGCGGGCCCGCGACCACACGGTCGATCGCCTCGTCCAGCATCTTGTTGTCGATCAGCTTCTGATCGCTGCGCGCGGTCAGCAGCGCGGCCTCGTTCAGCACGTTGGCCAGGTCGGCACCGGTCATGCCGGGGGTGCGGCGGGCGACGGCCGACAGGTCGACGTCCGGGGCGACCGGCTTGCCCTTCTGGTGCACCTTGAGGATCTCCAGCCGGCCCTGCATGTCCGGGCGGTCGACCGCGATCTGGCGGTCGAAGCGGCCGGGCCGCAGAAGGGCCGGGTCGAGGATGTCGGGCCGGTTCGTCGCGGCGATGAGGATCACGCCGCCCTTGACGTCGAAGCCGTCCATCTCGACGAGGAGCTGGTTCAGGGTCTGCTCGCGCTCGTCGTGACCGCCGCCGAGGCCGGCGCCGCGGTGGCGGCCGACCGCGTCGATCTCGTCGACGAACACGATCGCGGGGGCGTTGGCCTTGGCCTGCTCGAACAGGTCACGGACCCGGGAGGCACCGACACCGACGAACATCTCGACGAAGTCGGAACCGGAGATCGAGTAGAACGGCACCCCGGCCTCGCCCGCGACAGCACGCGCCAGCAGGGTCTTGCCGGTGCCGGGCGGGCCGTACAGCAGCACGCCCTTGGGGATCTTCGCCCCGACGGCCTGGAACTTCGCCGGCTCCTGCAGGAACTCCTTGATCTCGTGGAGTTCCTCGACGGCCTCGTCCGAGCCCGCGACGTCGGCGAACGTCGTCTTCGGCGTGTCCTTGGTGATGAGCTTCGCCTTGGACTTGCCGAAGTTCATGACGCGGGAGCCGCCGCCCTGCATCTGGTTCATCAGGAACAGGAAGACGACCACGATGAGGACGAACGGCAGCAGCGACAGCAGAATGCTCACGAACGGGTTCTGCTTGGACGGCGAAACGGTGTAGCCGTCCGGGATCTGCTCGTTCTGGAATTTGTCCTGCAGCGTGTTGGCGATGGTGACGCCCTGGTCACCGATGTAACTCGCCTGGATCTTCGAGCTGTCCTCGACCTTTTCGCCGTCCTTGAGCGAGACCTTGATGATCTGCTCGTCACCGGTGGTCAGCTTGGCCGACTCGACCTTGTTCTCATTGATCGCCTGGACGACCTGGCCCGTGTCCACCGTCTTGTAGCCGCCGGACGAGCCGACGACCTGCATCAACACGACCACGGCAAGGACGGCCAGCACGATCCACATGACCGGCCCACGGAAGTATCGCTTCACGTCCATCCATACGGAGCGGTGCCGCCCCGTCCCTCCTGCCATAGTGAGTTTGATAAAGGCTGTTCTTCGGACGGTACCCCAGCATGGTCCCCCGAAGCTGCGGGGGACAGCCGGCATTCGCGTCCACGCATGCTCCAACGCCGCGGAGCCCGCCGGGGTTCCCGATCACCGTACGGCGGCCCCGCCCGGGGCTCAGCCGCCGTAGACGTGGGGCGCGAGCGTACCGACGAACGGGAGGTTGCGGTACTTCTCGGCGTAGTCGAGGCCGTAGCCGACGACGAACTCGTTGGGGATGTCGAAACCGACCCATTCCACGTCGATGGCGACCTTGGCGGCCTCGGGCTTGCGCAGCAGCGTGCACACCTTGAGGGAGGCGGGCTCGCGCGAGCCGAGGTTGGAGATCAGCCAGGACAGGGTCAGGCCGGAGTCGATGATGTCCTCGACGATCAGGACGTGCTTGCCCTTGATGTCGGTGTCGAGGTCCTTGAGGATCCGCACCACACCGGAGGACTGGGTGCCCGCCCCGTACGAGGACACGGCCATCCAGTCCATCGTGACGGGGGTGGACAGCGCCCGGGCGAGGTCGGCCATCACCATCACCGCGCCCTTGAGGACGCCGACGATCAGCAGGTCCTTGCCCGCGTACTCCGCGTCGATCTTCGCGGCCAGCTCCACCAGCTTGGCGTCGATCTCTTCCTTGGTGATGAGCACCTTCTCGAGGTCGGCACCCATGTCTTTCGCGTCCACCCGCATCACTTTCGGTCGTCCCACCGGCCGGTCCGGTCCGCCCCGCGACTCGTACGGGTCGGTGGGGTCCGGAATCAGCCCTGCCGAATCACCAGTCTGCCACCCTGCCGGCGGGCGACGACCCGGCCGGGGAGATTGATGGCCCCCTGACCGCGCCAACCGGTGATCAGCCGGTCGACTTCCTCGATGTGGCGGGCGAACAGCGAACCGGCCGGGGCACCGGCCTCGATGGCGGCCCGGCGCAGTACACGGCGGCGCACGGCGGGCGGCAGGGCGTACAGCCCGGCGCACTCCAGGCGGCCGTCGGCGTCCCGGACGCCGGCCTCGGCGCGGCCGGCCCAGGCGTCGAGGGCGTCGGCATCGTCCCGGGAGAGCTGGGCCGTACGGGCGAGGGCCTCGACGACGCCCTTGCCGAGGGCCTTCTCCAGGGCGGGCAGCCCCTCGTGGCGGAGCCGGGAGCGGGTGTAGGCGGGATCCGCGTTGTGCGGGTCGTCCCAGACGGGCAGGGACTGGACCATGCAGGCCTTGCGGGCGGTCTGCCGGTCGAGCTGGAGGAAGGGGCGGCGGTAACGGCCGCCGGCCCCCGAGACCGCGGCCATTCCGGACAGGGAGCGGATGCCGGAGCCGCGGGCGAGGCCGAGCAGGACGGTCTCGGCCTGGTCGTCGCGGGTGTGGCCGAGCAGGACGGCGGTGGCGCCGTGCCGTTCGGCGGCGGCGTCCAGCGCGGCGT
The DNA here is from genome assembly GCF_007829875.1 of Streptomyces capillispiralis. Taxonomy (NCBI): domain Bacteria; kingdom Bacillati; phylum Actinomycetota; class Actinomycetes; order Kitasatosporales; family Streptomycetaceae; genus Streptomyces; species Streptomyces capillispiralis. The sequence continues at coordinate 3,643,415 of NZ_VIWV01000001.1, forward strand.
AGCGGGCGTCGCGGGCGGCGGCCTCGGGGCCGCCGCCGCGTCCGACGGTGACGGCGACGGACTCGGCGGGGTCGAAGCCGAGTTCGCGCAGGCGCAGGACGACCTCGGCGGCGCGCAGGTCGGAGCCGGCCTGGAGGCCGTGGTCGACGGTGACGCCGCCGGCGCGGATGCCGAGCCGGGGGGCCTCGAAGGCGAGGGCGGAGGCGAGCGCCATGGAGTCGGCGCCGCCGGAGCAGGCCACGAGCACGAGCGGGGAGGGCGGCTGCTCGTGTGCGGGACGGCCGGGGGGCAGGCCGTGGTCGTCGAGGATGTCGGTCAGGACGCGGCGGACCGCCAGGCGTATCGCCGCGACCGCAGGATGGGGACCCATGTCCGGTTCCCTTCATGAAATTTTCGGGGGGTGAACCCGATGCCGGTCACTCAGAGTGTGTAGATGGTGACAGAACCGGGCCGTTCCCCGAGCATCGCACGCCTACCCAGGGCTCACGGTCCCTCGGACGGGTGATTGAAGGGGCGTCTGTCTGCCGTCGGCCGGACGCGTCGCATGACGGTGCGCGGGGGTCACGATTCCGTTTTGCGGTGCACCCGTGTGATCCAGTCCGCCGGTTTGGAGATCTCCGCCTTGGTGGGGAGCGTGTTGGGCGAGGTCCACACGCGGTTGAAGCCGTCCATCCCGACCTCCTCGACGACGGCGCGCACGAAGCGTTCGCCGTCGCGGTACTGGCGGAGTTTGGCGTCCAGGCCGAGCAGCTTGCGCAGGGCGAGGTCCAGGCGGGAGGCGCCCTTCGCGCGGCGCTGCTGGAACTTCTCGCGGATCTCGGCGACGCTCGGCACGACCTGGGGTCCGACGCCGTCCATCACGAAGTCGGCGTGGCCCTCCAGCAGGGACATCACCGCGGTGAGGCGGCCCAGGATCTCGCGCTGGGCGGGGGTCTGCACGATCTCGACGAGGGAGCGCCCCTCGTCGCCCTCCTCGCCCTCGGGCCGTCCGCCGGCGAGGGACTGGGCGGCCTCGCGGACGCGCTCCAGGACGGTCATGGGGTCGACGTCGGTCTCCCCCAGGAACGACTGGATCTCGCCCTCCAGGTGGTCGCGCAGCCAGGGCACGGCGGTGAACTGGGTGCGGTGGGTCTCCTCGTGGAGGGTGACCCACAGCCGGAAGTCGTGCGGCTCGACGTCGAGTTCGCGTTCGACGTGGACGATGTTGGGGGCGACGAGCAGCAGCCGGCCGCCGCCGTTCGCACCGGACGGCAGGTCGCGGGTGGCGGGGGCGAAGGTCTCGTACTGGCCGAGGACGCGGGAGGCCAGGAAGGACAACAGCATGCCCAGTTCGACGCCGGTGACCTTGCCGCCGACGGCGCCGAGGACCGCGTTGCCCGGGCTGGTGCCGCGCCGTTCCTGCATCTTGTCGAGGAGCGGTTTGAGGAGTTCGCGGAAGCCCGCGACGTTGGCCCGGACCCAGCCGGGGCGGTCGACCACGAGGAGGGGGGTGTCGTGGGTCTCCTCGGTGCCCAGACGAGTGAAGCCCCGGACGTGTTCCTCCGAGGCCTTCGCGTGCCGGCGCAGTTCCGCGACAACGGCCCTGGCCTCGTCGCGGCTCACGTCGGGGCCCGGCCGCATGAGCCGGGTCGCGGTCGCGACCGCGAGATTCCAGTCGACCATCCCGGAAGAGGCAGCACCACCGATGCTCGTCATGCGTCAACGGTACGTGAGGGCGCCGGTTGGGGGCAGGGCGGCGAGGTGACGGGGGCGGGACGCGGGGCCGCACGGCGGCGGGGGTGTGGTCGTCGGCGTCCCGGTGCTCCGGCGGCAGGCGGCGGGGTCTGCGGGCTCGTGCCTGAGGGTTCTCGCCCCCGCCGCCCCTTCCCGTCCCGTCCCTGGGGGCTGCGCCCCCGGACCCCCTTCGCGCAGTTCCCCGCGCCCCCTAGTGCGCAGTTCCCCGCGCCCCTGGGTGCGCGGTTCGCCGCGCCCCTATGGGCGGCAGCCGCACGCTGACAGGGCTGTGGCCGCCTTGTCCAGGGCGGACTGGGCCGCTGCCGGGGCGCCGGTGCCGTTGGCCAGGAAGGCGAAGGCCAGCAGGCGGCCGTCCTTGTCGACCACGGTGCCCGCCAGGGTGTTCACGCCGGTCAGCGTCCCCGTCTTGGCCCGTACGACACCGGCCGCCCCGTCGGCGTAGCGGCCGGACAGGGTGCCGGTGAAGCCGGCGACGGGCAGCCCGGTGAGCGCGGGGCGCAGTTCGGGGTGGGCCGGGTCGCCGGCCTTGACGAGCAGGGCGGTGAGGAGGTCCGCGGTGAGCTTGTCGCGCCGGTCGAGGCCGCTGCCGTCCTTGACGTCGGCACCCTTGACGGGCAGGCCGAGCTGCTTCAGCCGCGCGGTGATCGCCTCGCCGGCGCCGTCGAAGTCGGCGGGCCTGCCGGTGGCGAGGGCGGTGTGCCGGGCGAGGGCCTCGGCGAGGTCGTTGTCGCTGTTGGTCAGCATCCGCTCGACGAGCGCGGCGAGCGGGGGCGAGGAGACGGTGGCGAGGGTGGACGCGCGGGTGGTGGACTTCGACGGTCCGGGGGGCGTGGCCTTGATGCCGTGCTCCTTGAGGAGCTCGCCGAACCGCCGCGCGGCGTCGGCCGCCGGGTCCGGGACCCGCGGGGCCGGGCCGCTGGTGGAGTCGTCGGTGCGGGCCTCGTCGACCATCAGGGGGGTGACGGCCGCGAGGTTGGGGTTGACCCCGATCGGGTGCATCGTGCCGCCCTTGTAGAGGGTCGTGTCGTAGGAGAGGGTCACCTCCCGCAGGCCGCGCTTGGCCAGGGCGGCGGCGGTCCGTTCGGCGAGGTCGCGCAGGCCGGCGAGCCCGTGGGTCTCCGCGCGGGCGGTGAGGGTGGGGTCGCCGCCGCCGACCAGGACGACCTCCTCGGTGTCGGGCTCGTAGACCGTGCGGGTGGTGAGGCGGTGGTCGCTGCCCAGGGCGGAGAGCGCGGCGACCGCGGTGGCGATCTTGGTGGTCGAGGCCGGGACGAGCGCGTCCGCGGCGCCGCTGCCGTACAGCCGCCGACCGGTGGCCACGTCGACCACGGCGGCCGAGCGCCGGCCCAGCGCCGGGGTGTTCAGCAGCGGGTCGAGGACGCCGGTGAGGGCCTTCGCGGAGGGGGCCGACCGCACGGTGGTGGCGGTGCCGCCGAGGCCGGTGAGCACGGACGCGGCGGGCGGGACGGCCCGCGGTCCGCGCGGCGGCGTACCGGCGTGGGCGGGGGCGCCGCCGTGATCTGTGCCACGCGCGGCTTCCAGGGCCACGGCCCGGTCCCGCTCGGCCGTACGCTGACCCGAGGAGTCCCAGGGACCGGCGGCGGTCACCACTCCCGCGGCCAGCGCCAGACCGGCGGTGGCGGCGGTCGCGGTGAACTGCCAGGTCTTCGGCCGCGCGACCCGCGGGACCTGCGGTGATCCCGGCCGGTCCGGCCGCGCGAACCGTGGCCCGGCGGCCGCGGCGAGGCGCGCCAGACGTGGCCGCAGGGTCTCCGCGGCCCGGGCGAGACGCGGCCGTACGGTGCCCGCGATCCGCGCCACGTGCGGTCTCGCGGCCCGCCAAGGCCCCAGTTCCGGCACGACCACCAGCCCCTTTCGCGATCACACACCTGCGTGAGGGACACTTAACCACCAGAACTATGTGCTGATCATGGAGGAGCCACCGGTGGAGTTCGACGTCACGATCGAGATCCCGAAGGGTTCGCGGAACAAGTACGAGGTGGACCACGAGACGGGTCGGATCCGCCTGGACCGTCGACTCTTCACCTCGACCGCCTACCCGACCGACTACGGCTTCGTCGAGAACACCCTCGGCGAGGACGGCGACCCGCTGGACGCGCTGGTCATCCTGGACGAGCCGACCTTCCCCGGCTGTCTGATCCGCTGCCGCGCGATCGGCATGTTCCGCATGACGGACGAGGCGGGCGGCGACGACAAGCTGCTGTGCGTCCCCTCGACGGACCCGCGCGTGGAGCACCTGCGGGACATCCACCACGTGTCCGAGTTCGACCGCCTGGAGATCCAGCACTTCTTCGAGGTCTACAAGGACCTGGAGCCGGGCAAGTCGGTCGAGGGCGCCAACTGGGTCGGCCGGGTGGACGCCGAGGCCGAGATCGAGCGGTCCTACAAGCGCTTCGAGGAGCAGGGCGGCCACTGAGCCCACACCGCGAACACCACAGGACGGGCCGTACGCGACGCGTGCGGCCCGTTCTGCTGTGCGTGCGCATACTGAGGCTGTACGGGGCAGGCTTACGGACGGTGTCGTACGAGGAGAGCGGAGCAGGTGACGGACGCGGAGGACCGCAAGCCGCAGTCGGACGAGGCGAGGAGCACGTTCATGCCCCCCGCCGGTGTCGTGGCACCGGCCGACGACGAGTCGTCGACGACGTCCGAGTTCGCCCTTCCCACAGGGCTGGCCGCCCCGAAGACCACCGGCACCGAGTCCGAGACCACCTCGGAGTTCGCCGTTCCGGACGGTCTGGACGTGGCTCCGCCGCAGCCGCACGAGACGGAGGGCTCGGCGTTCACCCCGCCGAGCACCTACAGCGCGAAGCAGCCTCCGGCGGCGTTCACCCCGGCGAGCGGGATCCCGCTGGTCAGCCTGGCCAGGGACGTGCCCTGGCAGGACCGGATGCGCACCATGCTGCGGATGCCGGTGACCGAGCGGCCGGCGCCGGAGCCGGTGCAGCGGCACGACGAGGCGGGCCCCGCCGTGCCGCGCGTGCTCGACCTGACCCTGCGCATCGGCGAGCTGCTGCTGGCGGGCGGCGAGGGCGCCGAGGACGTGGAGGCGGCGATGTTCGCCGTGTGCCGCTCCTACGGCCTGGACCGCTGCGAGCCCAACGTCACCTTCACCCTGCTGTCGATCTCCCACCAGCCCTCGCTGGTCGACGACCCGGTGACCGCGTCGCGCACGGTGCGCCGCCGGAGCCCCGACTACACGCGGCTGGCGGCCGTCTACCGGCTGGTGGACGACCTCAGTGACGACGAGACCCACGTCTCCCTGGAGGAGGCGTACCGGCGGCTGGCGGAGATCCGCCGCAACCGGCACCCGTACCCCGGCTGGGTGCTGACCGGGGCGAGCGGGCTGCTCGCGGGCGCCGCCTCGGTGCTGGTGGGCGGTGGCTTCCTGGTGTTCGTGGCCGCCGCGGTCGGCGCGATGCTGGGCGACCGGCTGGCCTGGCTGTGCGCGGGGCGCGGGCTGCCGGAGTTCTACCAGTTCACGGTGGCGGCGATGCCGCCGGCCGCGATCGGGGTGACGCTGACCCTGGCGCACGCGGACGTGAAGGCGTCCGCGGTGATCACCGGTGGACTGTTCGCGCTGCTGCCCGGGCGGGCGCTGGTGGCGGGCGTGCAGGACGGGCTGACCGGCTTCTACATCACGGCGTCCGCGCGTCTGCTGGAGGTCCTGTACTTCTTCGTGGGCATCGTGGCCGGCGTGCTGACGGTGCTGTACTTCGGCGTGCAGCTGGGCGCCAAGCTGAACCCGGACGCGGCGCTCGGTGTCTCGGAGCGGCCGGTGTGGCAGATCGCCGCGTCGATGCTGCTGTCGCTGACCTTCGCGATCCTGCTCCAGCAGGAACGATCAACCGTGGCGATGGTGACCCTCAACGGCGGCGTCGCCTGGGTGGTGTACGGCGCGATGTACTACGCGGGCGACATCTCGCCGGTGGCGTCCACGGCCGTGGCGGCGGGGGTGGTGGGCCTGTTCGGGCAGCTGCTGTCCCGGTACCGGTTCGCGTCCGCGCTGCCGTACACCACGGCGGCGATCGGGCCGCTGCTGCCCGGTTCGGCCACCTACTTCGGTCTGCTGGGCATCGCCCAGAACGAGGTCGACTCGGGTCTCGTCTACCTCACGCAGGCGGTGGCGCTCGCCATGGCCATCGCGATCGGGGTGAACCTCGGGTCGGAGATCTCGCGGATGTTCCTGCGGATCGGCTCCGCCGAGAAGCGCCGGGCGGCGAAGCGGACGCGGGGCTTCTAGCCGCCCCGCGCCCCGCTCGCGGGCGGTTCAGTAACCGCGGTTGTACGGCTGCTGCTGGTTCTGGTCGTAGTACTGGTCGTTGCCGTACGGCTGCTGGGGCTGCTGCTGCGGGTACCCCTGGTCGCCGTAGGGCTGCTGCTGCTGCGGGTAGCCCTGGTCGCCGTACGGCTGCCGGGGCTCCGGCTGGGGGTAGCCCTGGCCGCCGTAGTGCTGCTGCTGGGGCGGCTGCGGGGCGGCCGGGGTGATGCGGCGCAGCTGGGTCGTGGCGTCGTCCATGACGGGCGCCTGCGGGTGCTGGTGCGGGGCGGCCGCCGGGGCCACGGCGCCGGCGCGCTTCTTCTTCCCGCGCTCGCGCAGGTACTCGACGATGATCGGCACCACGGAGACGAAGACGATCAGGACCAGGATCGGCTCGACGTTCTTCTTGATGAACTCGATCTGGCCGAGCCAGTAGCCGGCGAGGGTGACGCCGCATCCCCAGGCGACACCCCCGATCAGGTTGTACGTGAAGAAGGTCCGGTACTTCATGCGGCCGGCGCCGGCCACGATGGGGGCGAAGGTGCGCACGATCGGGACGAAGCGGGCCAGGACGATCGCCTTGGGGCCGTACTTCTCCATGAACTCGTGGGCCTTCTCCAGGTTCTCCTGCTTGAAGAGCTTGGAGTTGGGGCGGTTGAACAGCTTCGGCCCGAAGAACTTGCCGATCATGTAACCGACTTGGTCGCCGATGACGGCGGCCAGCACGATCAGCGTGCACACCAGCCACAGCGGCTGGCTGATGTAATTGCCCTCGGCCACGAAGAGACCCGCCGTGAACAGCAGGGAGTCACCGGGCAGGAACGCGAAGAGTCCGGACTCCGCGAAGACGATCAGCAGGATGCCGGGGAGGCTGAAGGTCTCGATCAGGTAGTCCGGGCTCAGCCACTCAGGGCCGAGCGCAAGCGTGGTCACGGGGATGTGGCTCCTGCAGCTGGGGGGTAACGGGCTGGGCTGGCTGCCCAAATTATGAACGCAGCCGTCGAGACCCAGGTTCCGCGGGGGTACCCAGGATGCCCTGTGTGCGGCCCAGGAGAAAGCCGTGAAGGTCCGCCGCGGGTGATCCGCGCAGGTCGTGGCCCGGAGGCGGATCCGGGCCACGACGACGGCTCAGGAGCTGTGCCGGGCGGCGTTCGCGAGGATCGCGTCGCGCAGGTAGGCGGCGAAGCCCGGACGGGCCTGGTCGAGGTTGCGCGTGAAACGCTCGTCCGAGACGTACATCTCCCCCAGGCAGGTGTGCATCTCGTACCCGCAGTCGTAGTGGTTGCGGGAGATCCCCTGCCGGTGCTCCTCGGCGGCGTCCATGGCCGCCTCGGAGCCGGCGGGCTCACCGGCCTCCATCAGGGCGACGAAGCGCCGGGTCAGCTCGTCGGCCTCGCGCTGGACGCGCTGCCAGTCCTCCTTCGTGTACGAGGCGGTCCGCTCCCGGGACTGGCGGTAGGCGTCGGTGTCGCCCCAGCGTTCGCGCACCTCCTCCTGGTACTGGTCCGGGTCGAAGTCCCCGAAGACCTCGAACTTCTCCTCGGGCGTGAGGTTGATGCCCATGCTGCGTGCCTCCATGGCGTGCTCCACGGCCGCCGCCATCTTCTGCAGCCTCTCGATCCGGGCGGACAGCAGTTCGTGCTGGCGGCGCAGGTGCGCGCGCGGGTCCGCGGCCGGGTCGTCGAGCAGGACGGCGACCTCGTCGAGCGGGAAGCCGAGCTCCCGATAGAACAGGATCTGCTGGAGCCGGTCGAGGTCGGCGTCGCTGTAGCGCCGGTGCCCCGCGTGGCTGCGCTCGCTGGGCACGAGCAGGCCGATGCCGTCGTAGTGGTGCAGCGTGCGCACCGTGACGCCGGCGAAGCCGGCCACCTGTCCCACGGAATAACTCACTTCCGCTCCCTTCTGGGTACGCCCTCCACCCTGGGCCCTCACGCGACGTGAGGTGCAAGCCGGTGAGGGAAGCGGACGCGGGGACGTGCGCCGGCGGGTGGTCAGGAGGGGAAGCCGCCGCTCCTGACCGCCGCGACGAACGCCGACCAGGCGGGCGCCGGAACGATCACGGCGGGCCCGTGGGGGTTCTTGGAGTCACGTACGGGGACGCCGGAGAGGAAGTGGTCCAGCACTTCGAGGCAGCTGCCGGCCTCGGGGCCGCTGTACGACGACTTCCGCCAGCCGTCGAGCAGGGCGCCATCCGCTATGAGGGACTCAGTCACCACGTCTGTACTCCTTCGCGATCGCCTGCATCATGGCGGTGGACTCCTTGAGCGGCAGCGCGTCGCTCAGTGCCAGATCGTAGGCCCCCTCAAGGCGCGTGACCACAGACGGAGAGTCGTGCACCTTGCCCACCTGGACACCCTCCGAGTACGCCAACGGCGGTTGGTCCTCGAAGGACATCAGCGTGACCAAGCCCTGCAGCAGTTGATACGCGCCAACCCCGTAGGGGACCACGTGCACGCGTACACGACGCCGTTCCACCAAGCGAACCAGGTGCGCGATCTGCTCCGCCATGACCTCTCGCCCGCCCACGACCCGCCGCAGCACCGCCTCGTCCAGCAGCGCCCAGACCACGGGTGTCACCGGATCGTCCAGGATCCTCGCCCGCTCAAGGCGTGTGACAACGAGCCTGTCACATTCCTCTTCACTCACAGGAGGGAACGACGTGCTCAGAACCGCACGCGCGTACCGTTCCGTCTGCAGGATGCCCGGGACGAACGACAGGGCGAACTCCCTGATCATCACCGCTTGTCGTTCGAGCAGCCGGGCCGCCTCGAAGTAGTCCGCGACCGCAGCTTCCTGCTGTGGCAGAAAGCTGCTCAGCACACTCCCCGTGCCCAGCGCGGTGTCCAGCCGCCGGGCGTCCTCCCGGGACGGCACCCTGCGGCCCGCCTCGATGTGCGCGATGTGCGTGCGCGTCATGACCGCCGACTCGGCCAGTTGCTGCTGCGTCAGCCCCGCCGCCTCACGCTGTTCCCTGAGCCAGTCGCCGTAGTTGGTGCCCACGAGATCAACCCCTCTGTGACAAATGCTCTGTCACCTTGAACCCCCTGGCGAGCCTAGTGCGGGCCGTCTCACTCTGTAGGTCGATCGCTACGGAACGCGACATCGATCACGGAGTCACCTCATGCTCGACCTCATCGCCCGCCTCCTCGAACCGCTGCTCAGCCTCGTCGCCCCCGGTACCGGACGACGTCGGCTCGACGCAGGGGCCGGATACGATCCCCCGCCCGTCGAGGGCCCGGCCCCGCGCCAGTTCGGCGCACGCCCTCTGCGCGGCGAGGACCACAGCCTCGTACGCCCCTACGTCGTCGCGCACGAACGCCGGGAACGGGAGCGGCGCCGACAGGCCCGGCGCCGCTCCCTGCTGATCGCCCCGCAGGGCGTCCACCTGCTCCCCCACCCGACTCACCGCCTGGGACTGACCGCATGACCCACCACGCCCTCACCCCCGCCCGCCTGCTGCCCTGGGCGGGTCCCGAAGGCAAGCCCTGCTACCTCCTGAGCGACGGCGGCGGACGCCTCTCCCGGGCCGCCGACATCGCCGAGGGCGTCCAGCTCGACATGGCCGCCGGCCTGCTCGCCCACCTCGCCGACATGCTCCGCGACGACGAGCCCGTGAGCGCCGTCCAGCTCCGTTACCTCCTGGCCCGCATGGGCGAGGCCCTGACCGACGTGTGCCGCATCGCGGAGAGCAGGGGCGCCCGCCTGGGCGTGTACACGGACTTCGACGCCGATGCGGATCCGGGCAGTTGAGGTCGGCTCAGCGGCTGAGCCGCGCGAACCGGCGTACCGCCAGGGGGAAGAACACCGCGAGCAGGGCCAGCGGCCAGGCGACGGCGGCCCACACGTGGCCCGGTTCGCCGCCGGGGCTGCCGAACAGGTCGCGCACGGCCGTGGCGGTCTGGGACATGGGGTTCCACTGGACGACCGTGCCCAGCCAGTCGGGCATGGACTCGGGGGCGGCGAAGGCGTTGGACAGGAAGCCGACCGGCCAGACCAGGATCTGCACCGCCTGCACCAGCTCCGGCTTCCCGGCCACCAGCGCCAGATGGATGCCGATCCAGAGCATCGCGAACCGGAACAGCAGGAGCAGCCCCACGGCGGCCAGGAAGCCGGCCGCGCCGCCCTGCGCGCGCCAGCCCAGCGCGGCGGCGACGGCGAGGAGCACCGCCAGGCCGAGCGCCGACTGGAGCATGTCGGCGGCGGAGCGGCCCACCAGGACCGCGCCGTTGGCCATGGGCATGGAGCGGAAGCGGTCGATGACGCCCTTGTCGAGGTCCTGGGTGACGGCGACCATGGTGCCCTCCAGGCCGAAGGCCATGGTGAGGGCGAGCATGCCCGGCACCAGGAAGTCGAGGTAGGCGCCGCTCACGCCCCGGCCGCCGCCGACCAGGTAGCCGAACATCAGCAGCAGCATCACCGGGAAGACCAGGTTCACCACCACGCCGACGGGATGCCGCTGCCAGCGGGCGAGTTCGCGGCGGGTCATGGTCCAGGAGTCGGTCAGGGCGTACGCCGGGGTGGTCATGCGGTCTCCTTCACTCGGTCGCCGGATCCGGTCAGCCGCAGGAACACCTCGTCGAGGGTGGGCCTGCGCAGGGCGATGTCCTCGGCCTCGATGCCGGACTCCTCCAGCGCGCGGACGACCCCGGCCAGGGCCGCCATGCGGTCGGTGACCGGGGCGCTCAGCAGCCGCCGGTCGGTGTCGACGGTGACCGTGTCCTTCGGCGCGGGCAGCAGGGCGACGGCCGCGCCCAGGTGCCCGGCGTCGCGCAGGACGACGTCGATGCGGTCGCCGCCGCTGGCCGCCTTCAGCTCGTCCGCCGTGCCGTCGGCGATGACGCGGCCGGCGTCCACCACCGAGATGCGGTCGGCGAGCTGGTCGGCCTCCTCCAGGTACTGCGTGGTGAGCAGCACCGTCGTACCGCCGCCGACCAGGGAGCGGACCGATTCCCACACCTCCGCGCGGCCGCGCGGGTCGAGGCCCGTGGTGGGTTCGTCCAGGAAGAGCACCTCCGGTTCGGTGATCAGGGAGGCGGCGAGGTCCAGGCGGCGCCGCATGCCGCCGCTGTACTGCTTCACCGCCTTGTGTCCGGTGCCGGACAGTTCGAAGCGCTCCAGCAGTTCGCCGGCCCGCGCGCGGGCGCGGCGCGCGCCCAGGTGGTGCAGGCGGCCGAACAGCTCCAGGTTCTGCCGGCCGCCGAGTTCCTCGTCGAGCGCCGCGTGCTGGCCGAGCAGGCCGATGCGCAGCCGTACGGCGTACGCCTCGCGCACGACGTCGTGTCCTGCCACCTCGACCCGGCCCGCGTCGGGCCGCAGCAGGGTGGCCAGGATCCGCACCAGGGTGGTCTTGCCCGCGCCGTTCGGCCCGAGCACCCCGTGCACCGTGCCGCGCGCGACCGTGAGGTCGAGCCCGTCCAGTGCGGGCCTGCCCTCCTTCCCGCCGCTTCCGCGGTACGTCTTGCGTGCGTCCTCGACGGTGATCGCCGTGTCGGCCACTGGGACTCCCTCGCTAGTCAAACTTGACTACAGCGGTGACCGTATACCCGCCGATCCCATTGGTCAAACTTGATTACTGGGCGTCCCCCGGATGCCGCTCCCCCGTGGCGTACGGGTTCTCCTCGCCGTCGGCCAGGACGCCGACGAACGGCTCGCCCTCACCGGCGAAGGTGTAGGCGCCGCCCCTGATCCGCTCGATGAGCGCGCGGGTCCACTCGGCGCCCGTGTCGGCGGAGTGGACCCAGAAGTCCATGATCTCCCCGATGTGGCCGAGCCGGCCGGGACCGTCCTCGGGCGTGTAGTACTCGGTGACGGACGTGCGCCACTCCCCGATGGCCCGCATCCGCCGCTCCAGCAGCTCCAGGGCCTCCGCCCGGCTCAGGTCGACCATGAAGCCGAGCCCGGCCGAGAGCACGTCCGGCTTCTGGTCGTAGGAGGTCAGCGACTCCCGCAGCAGCCGGAAGAACTCCTCGGTGCCCTGCTCGGTGATCTCGTACTCGGTGCGCGGCGGGCCGCCGGCCGTGGACGGGGCGATCTCGTGCGCCAGCAGCAGCCCCTGTTTGGCCATCTGCTTCAGGGCGTGGTAGATCGAGCCGGGCTTGGCGTTGGACCACTCGTGCGCGCCCCAGTACTCCAGGTCGTTGCGCACCTGGTAGCCGTGGGCCCGCCCGTGCTGGCGCACCGCGCCCAGCACGAGGAGACGGATCACTGACATGGGCCCAGCCTAGCCAGCCGGGATTCCCCCCGGGCCGGGCCCGGGGGGCGTCACGCCGGTCAGAACGGGAAGGCGCTCCGGCCGTGCTGCACCGAGATCCACTTCACCGTGGTGAAGGCGTCCAGCATGGTGTCGCCGTTCAGCCGGCCCACGCCCGAGTGCTTCTCGCCGCCGAAGGGGACGATCGGCTCGTCGTGCACGGTGCCGTCGTTCACGTGGAACATGCCGGTGTCGATCTGCCGGGCGAAGTGCACGCCGCGCTCGATGTCCCCGGTGTGCACGGCACCGCTCAGGCCGTACGGGGTGTCGTTGACGAGACGCACGGCCTCCTCCTCGCCGTCGAACGGCACCAGGAAGACGACGGGCCCGAAGACCTCCTGGCGGAGCAGCGCGGAGTCGGCGGGCAGGCCGGTCAGGACGGACGGCTCGACCAGGTTGTCGGTGCGGCTGCCGCGCACCAGGGCCGTGGCGCCCTCGGCGAGCGCCTGCTCGACGACGCCGGACAGCGCCTCCGCCTGCCGGGAGTTGATGACCGGGCCGACGACCGTCTCCGGGTCGCGCGGGTCGCCTGCCTTCAGGGACCTGACCTTGGCGACGAACTTCTCGGTGAACTCCTCGGCCACCGCGCGGTCGACCAGCACGCGGTTGGCGGCCATGCAGACCTGGCCCTGGTGGACGTACCGGCTGAAGACGGCCGCGTCCACGGCGTAGTCCAGGTCGGCGTCGTCGAGGACCACCAGGGCGCTGTTGCCGCCGAGTTCGAGGACCGAGCGCTTGAAGTGGGCGGCGCAGACGGTGGCCACGTGGCGGCCGACCTCGTCCGAGCCGGTGAAGGAGATGACCTTCGGGACCGGATGCTCCAGGAAGGCGTCGCCGATCTCCGCGATGTCGGTGATGAGGACGTTCAGCAGACCGCCGGGCAGGCCCGCGTCCTCGAAGATCTTCGCCACCAGGGAGCCGCCGACGACCGGGGTGTCCTGGTGCGGCTTGAGCACCACGGCGTTGCCGAGCGCGAGCGCGGGGGCGACCGACTTGAGCGACAGCAGGAACGGGAAGTTGAAGGGGCTGATCACGCCGACGACCCCGACGGGCACCCGGTAGACGCGGTTCTCCTTGCCGTCCACCGGCGAGGGAAGGATCCGGCCCTCGGGGCGCAGCGCCAGATGGACCGCCTCGCGCAGGAACTCCTTGGCGAGGTGCAGCTCGAAGGCCGCCTTCAGGCGCGTGCCGCCCAGTTCGGCGACGATCGCCTCGGAGATCTCCTCCTCGCGCTCCTCGACGAGCCTCAGCGCCTTCTCCAGCACCGCGCGGCGGGCGTACGGGTTGGTCGCCGCCCACTCCTTCTGCGCGCGGGCGGCCGCCCGGTACGCCTGATCGACCTCGTCGACGGTGGCTATGGTGATCGACGCGAGCTTCTCGTCGTCGTACGGGTTGAAGTCGATGATGTCCCAGGATCCGCTGCCCGGGCGCCACTCACCGTCGATGTACTGCTGAGCCAGATCGGTGAAGTACGACGACATGTGATCCCTCGATCCCTCGCTGCGTCAGCAGAGCCCTGACCCACTGCACGGTCTGATGGCACGTCATCGTACTTGCGCTCGGCGCGAGTTGAGCGTTTCCGTCCTCATCAGGACAGTTGCAGGAGTCCCCTCAGCAGGTCCCGGCTCTCCGCCGGCCCCGGGCTGTCGTGCTGGAGCTCCTTGAGCGCCTTCTCGTACTGGGCGACGTCCTCGGCCTTGTCCAGGTACAGCGCGCTGGTGAGCTGCTCCAGGTACACGACGTCCGACAGGTCGGACTCGGGGAAGCTGAGGATGGTGAACGCGCCCGACTCCCCGGAGTGCCCGCCGAGGCTGAACGGCATGACCTGCAACCGCACGTTGGGCCGCTCGGAGATCTCGATCAGGTGCTGGAGCTGGCCGCGCATCACCACGCGGTCGCCGTACGGCCGGCGCAGGGCGGCCTCGTCGAGGACCACGTGGAACTCGGGGGCGTTCTCGGAGACCAGGTACTTCTGCCGCTCCAGGCGCAGCGCCACCCGCCGTTCGACGTCCTCGTCGCTCGCGCCCTTCATGCCGCGCCGCACCACCGCGCGGGCGTACTCCTCCGTCTGCAGCAGGCCGTGCACGAACTGCACCTCGTAGGCGCGCAGCAGCGAGGCCGCGCCCTCCAGGCCCACGTAGGTCGGGAACCAGCTGGGCAGCACGTCCGAGTAACTGTGCCACCAGCCCGCGACGTTGGCCTCGCGGGCGAGGGAGAGCAGCGAGGTGCGCTCCTGCTCGTCCGTGATGCCGTACAGGGTCAGCAGGTCCTCGACGTCCCTGGTCTTGAAGCTCACCCGGCCCAACTCCATCCGGCTGATCTTCGACTCGGAGGCGCGGATCGAGTAACCCGCCGCCTCGCGCGTGATCCCCCGCGCCTCACGCAGTCGCCTGAGTTGTGATCCGAGCAGCATGCGCCGCACCACCGATCCCGGCTCTCCCGCGCTCACGTTCGCCAGCCTCCCCAACGTCTTCAGGGCCCGCAGTCTGCCACTAAAACACTTCGAGCAGTACTCGTCCGGTTACGGAAACGGAATCAAGCCGGTGAATCCCCGCAGGAAGGAGCACCGGAGGAGCAAGAGGAGGCGGGAGGACAGCCAGGAGGAGACGCGAAGATGACGGAAAAATTGGCCAACAAACCGGTACGGGCAGGTCGATTCCGGTCAGCTGCACGTGCATCTGCCCTTGCATCTGCTGTGCGCATCGGAAACCATGGTCCCGCACCACCGCCGCCTCGCTACGACCGCGAATTCCCGGGAGTGCCTCGCATGGGGACGAATGGATCGACCATGCTCGAGCCGTTACGGCAGGGCCTTCCGCCGTTGAACCTCGCGGCCGCCTCCGACGCCGCCTCCTGTGCCCTCCACGCCCGCTACGAAGCGGTCCGCGAAGCCCGGCAGTTCACCCGCAGGACACTCGGCCAGTGGGACCTGGACGACCGTTTCGACGACGTGTGCCTGGTGGTGTCCGAACTGGTCACCAACGCCCTGCGCCACGCGCTGCCCGCCAACTCCCCGCGACTGACGGCACAGGACCCGCCGGTGCGGCTGCATCTGATGCGGTGGACCGAGCGGCTGGTGTGCGCGGTGCGCGACCCCAGCGACGACAGCCCCGTCGCCCGTGACTCCGGGGACTTCTCCGCCGAGTCGGGCCGCGGACTGTTCCTGGTCGACTCCTTCAGCGACGGCTGGGGCTGGCACCCCATGGCGGGCGCCCTCAGCGGCAAGGTGGTCTGGGCCCTGTTCCGACTCCAGCGCCCCGCCGCCGACCGTCCCACCCCCGGCAGATGACGCACCGCGGCGCTTCCGGGCGCCGCGGTTCTCCGCGCGTCGCCGCCCCACGGGCGTCCCACGCCACCTGCGCACCGCCTCGACGGTCCGGCGGCCCCCTCCGGCGCGTCCATGACCCGGGGTCCGGCGCCCGGGCGCCTCAGCCGGCGACCAGGTGGTCGAACTCGCCGTCCTTCACGCCCAGCAGCATGGCCTCGATCTCCGCGCGGGTGTAGACGAGCGCGGGGCCGTCGGGGAAGCGGGAGTTGCGCACGGCCACCTCCCCGCCGGGCAGCCGGGCGAACTCCACGCAGGACCCCTGCGAGTTGCTGTGCCGGCTCTTCTGCCAGGCCACGCCGTCCAGCGTGGTGGCCGCCATGCCGTTGTACACGCCGGACGGGCCGGCACCGTCGCACACGTCCACGTCACCGTCGTACACGTCGTGGTCCACAGGTCGCTCCCCGCTGGTGCACTGGCTGGTGTGGCCATTGATGCAGTGGTCAACTGACCCGGATCATAGCTTTGTTCATGTGCAGATGCATGGGCAGATGCACGTGCACGCGGGGTGTTGCTGCGGTTACAGCCCTGGCGGTCGGGCGGTCTCCGCCGTGCCGGATCTTTGCTGAACCCCGCTCACCTTAGAGACGCGGGCGGGGCACTTCCTGTTCCCTCGTCTTTCCCCTCGTCTTCTCCTCATGCCGACGGTGGCGGTGTTTTCCCGTTCAACCCGTTCGACCCGTTCAACGGGTCGAGTAGGGCAGCAGCCCCATCTCCCGGGCGTTCTTGACCGCCCGGGCCAGCTGCCGCTGCTGCTGGGCAGTCACCCGGGTGACGCGACGGCTGCGGATCTTGCCCCGGTCGGAGATGAACCTGCGCAGCAGGTCGGTGTCCTTGTAGTCGATGTAGGTGATCCCGGCCTGGTCGAGGGGGTTGGGGCGGGCCTTGGCGGGCCGGCGCTCGGGCTTGCGGGGCATGGTGGTCAGACCTCCAGGAGGGTGTCGAAGGAGTGCGGCAGCCGCTGCCAGGCGTCGGGCCCGGCGGCGTACTCGGCGTCGGTCAGCAGGCAGGACTCCAGGAGCCGTTCGAGCCCGTCGCGGTCGAGGCCGGGGGAGGTGAAGACGAGGTGCTGGCAGCGGTCGCCGTGCTCGGGGTGCCAGTCCAGCGCGGCGGCGGCCCGGCGCACCGGCGGGACCATCTCCCAGGCCGCGTCCGGCAGCGAGCCCAGCCAGGGGCCCGCGCTCTCCACGCACAGGGCGCCGCCCGCCGCGTCCCAGTGGTACAGCGTGTCCGGCTTGTCGGCGAGCCAGAACCGGCCCCGGCTGCGCGCCGCCGCGCAGGTCAGGTCCTCCAGCGCGGCGTACAGGCGCTCGGGGTGGAAGGGGCGGTGCCGGCGCCAGACGAGGGTGGACACACCGTGCGCGTCGGCCTCGGCGGGCAGCAGCGCGCACGCCGGGTGCTGGGCGGCGGCGGCCGCCTCCACGTCGAAGCCGGCCAGCGCGGCCGCCGCGAGGAGGGAGCGGCGGCCCGCCGGGCCGTCCTCGCCGATCGGGACCCGGTGCGCCGTCGGATGCAGCTGGGCGAGCAGCTCCCGGTCCGCCTCGTCGGCCTCCGGGGAGTCGGCGAGGGCCAGGACGGGCGCGTACTCCAGTTGGCGCGCGAAGGTGTCGGCGACGGTGCGCTGGTCGGAGGGCGCGGCGGCGAGCCCGCCCTCGGCGAGGTCGTCGCCGTTGCCCAGGTACGGCAGCAGCAGTGCCGGGTCGACGGCGGTGATCACGCCGGTGACGGTGAAGCCGCCGGCGGTGACCACCTCCGCCATGGCCTTCGGCTCGACGGAGTCCCACAGTTCGACGATGGCGAGCGGGGTGTCCCCCGCGTCCGCGAGCCGTTCGAGCTCGGGGACGAGGTCCTCGCGCAGCGCGCAGCAGGCGCAGTCGTTGACGAGGGGCGCCTCGCCCGCGGAGAGCAGGCCGGTGGCGTCCCGCACGGTGCGTACGACCGTGCCGGCGGTGGCCGTCTCCAGGTCGTGGTGGAGGACGACACTGCCGGGCACGTCGGCGAGCAGCCGGGCGACGGCTGCCCTGCGGGCGTCGGCGTGCAGCCCGCCGACGAGGGCCACGGACAGCGTCACGCCGCTCCCCCCTTGCCGTAGCGGCGCTCGAACCGCTCCACGCGACCGGCGGTGTCCAGGACGCGCGCGGTGCCCGTGTAGAAGGGGTGGCTGACGTTCGAGATCTCGACGTCGACGACCGGGTAGGTGTTGCCGTCCTCCCACTCGACGGTCTTCTCGCTCGTCATGGTGGAGCGGGTGAGGAAGGCGTAGCCGGCGGCGCGGTCGCGGAAGACGACGGGGCCGTAGGCCGGGTGGATTCCCTTGCGCATGGCGGTGTTCAGCGCTCCTCTCGGAAGTCGACGTGCCGTCCGGCGATGGGGTCGTACTTGCGCAGCGTCAGACGGTCCGGGTCGTTGCGGCGGTTCTTGCGGGTCACGTAGGTGAAGCCGGTGCCGGCGGTGGACCGGAGCTTGATGACCGGGCGGAGTTCGTTGCGTGCCATGCTGGTACCTTACTGAAAATGATTCCCATTTACATAATGGTGTGGGAACGACTTCCGAGAGAGGTGCATCACTCGTGTCCGCGCACTGCATGCTCACCGGGGCCCAGCCGGGCTTCGGCAACCGGATCTCCCACTCCCACCGGCGCACGTCCCGCCGCTTCGACCCGAACATCCAGTCCAAGCGCTACTGGCTGCCGAGCGAGGGCCGCCACGTACGGCTGCGGCTGAGCGCGAGGGCCATCAAGACGGTCGACACCATCGGGGTCGAGGCGGCGGTGGCGCGCATCCGCGCGCGCGGCGTGAAGGTCTGACGGAGAAGGCGGAGAAGACGGAGAAGACGGCCAGGACAGGCGAGCGGGAGAAGACGGAGCAGCGGCATGGCGAAGAAGAGCAAGATCGCTAAGAACGACCAGCGGCAGGAGGTCGTCGCGCGGTACGCCGCGCGGCGGGCGGAGCTGAAGGAGATCATCCGGCGGCCGTCCTCCACGGCGGAGGAACGGGCGGAGGCGCAGCGCGAGTTGCGCCGTCAGCCGCGTGACGCGAGCGCCACCCGGGTGCGCAACCGCGACCAGGTGGACGGACGTCCGCGCGGATACCTCCGCGCGTTCGGCCTCTCCCGCGTGGGCGTGCGGCAGCAGGCACACGCGGGATATCTGCCGGGGGTGCGGAAGGCCTCCTGGTAGCGGGGGTTCCGGTGGGCGTCTGCCCCGTGCGCGCCCGAGTCTTTCTGCGCGGGCGGCTATGGCGCGCGGGGCCGTTTCCTGTGGGCGCGGGCCGCTTCCCCGGGCGCGGGCCGCTTCCCCGGGCGCGGGCCGCTTCCCCGGGCGCGGGCGGGCGGGTTCCGGGAGCGCGCCGACGGGTTCCGCAGGGCGTCTGCCCCCGTGCGCGCCCGGGGGTCCTTCGGGCGCGCTCGGGTGCGGGGGGGGAGCCGGGTCGTGGGGCTGGTGGGCCGGCGGGTGGTTCCTGTTAGCTGACTGCGGTCGTCCGGCCGACGGGGCCGGCCACAGCTGGGGGAGACGCAGTGACTTCGCAGGCTTCGGTGTCGTACCCGCCCGCACCGTCGGCGTCGCGCCCGTCGCGCCCCCGGCGCCCCCGGCACGCACGGGTCGCCGCCGCGGCCCTGGCCCTGGCGGGCGCGCTCGGGCTCACCGCCTGCGGCGGGGACGGCCCCGACGACTCGGACGGGTCCACGGCCACCCCCACCCCGTCGGCCACGGCGACCGCGGACACCGGCGGCGGCACAGGAGATTCCGGTGCGAGCGACGCCCCGGCGGACGCCCTGGAGGGCAGCTGGTTCACCACCGCCGACGGCAAGGCCCTGGCCCTGATGTTCAACGGCGAGGAAGCCGCCCTCTTCGTCACGGGCGGCACCGTGTGCAGCGGCACCGCGCGGGAGAGCGCCGGGACCCGGTCGATCCGCCTGAAGTGCGCCGACGGGGCCGAGGGCCGGACGAACGGCACGATCGGCTCCGTGGGCAGGACCTCCCTGAAGGTCACCTGGGAGGGCGCGCTCGGCACCGAGACCTACACCAAGGCCGAGGGCGGCACCCTTCCGACGGATCTGCCGACGGCGGGGCCGGGGTCGTAGCCCCGTCGCCCGGTCCGTCGGCGGGGAGAATCGGGGGCGCGTGCGTGATGATGATCGCCGGGCACCTCCACGAACCCAGGGGATCACTCATGCGCGCCACGCCGACCGCCGTTCCGGCCCTCGCCGCCCTGCTCCTGCTCACCGCCTGCGGCACCACGGGCGACGCCGGAGACAGCGACGCGAAGCAGGAGAGCACCGCCTGTTCGGCCGGCTCGGTGAGCCTGGAGGCCGGACCCGCGAGCGCCGCGCCGGCCGCCGGGGACACCGGTGAGGTTCCCGTCACCCTCACCAACCGCGGCGAGCCCTGCACCCTGGAGGGCTTCCCCGAGGTGCGGCTCACCGGCACCGGCGAGTCCGCCGTCGAGGTGCCGCCGGCCGAGGGGGCGACGGCCCAGAAGCTGACGCTGGCGAAGGGCGCCTCCGCGTCCTTCACGCTCACCTACGAACGCGGCACGCGCGGCGACGGATCCTTCGACGCCGTGAAGCTGCACATCGGCCTGCCCGGCGACTCCGGCGACTCCGGGCCCCGGGCCTTCCCCTGGTCGTACGGCCCGGTCGCGGCCGACGGGCAGGGCGGCCACCTGATCTCCGTGAGCGCGTACCAGCAGACGGGCGACTGAGACGCCGCCCGACTCAAGGCAGGCGCGGCACGTCCCGATCCGCACGACGACCCGGCAGGCGGGCCGGGGCGACCGAAGGGCGGCGCCCTCAGGGCAGGCGCGGGCGGTTCCCGACCTGCGCGTCGTCCGCCGCCCTCGCGCCCTCCTCCCAGCCCGCCGCGTCGCTCACCCCGCGCAGCCGCGTGGTCGTCGTCTCCGGGAACAGCCGGTCCGTACGGTCCGCGACCGCCACCGCGCGGGAGGCGAGGACCGGCAGCAGGTCGTCGCTCACCTGCGACTCCGCGGCGGCCGCGAGACGCGTCCCCACGCGGTGCGCGTAGGCCGCGAGGAAGGACTGCCGGAAGGTCTTGGTCCGCTTGCGTCCGCCCGCCCGCTGCGCGGCCTCCGCCCTGGTCATCGCGGTCGTGGCCTGCACCAGCAGTGAGGTGTAGAGAAGTTCGACCGCCTCCAGGTCGGTGGTGAAGCCGACCACCGTGGAGAAGCCGAACGCTTCGTTCCACACGGCCCGGCAGTGGTTCGCGCCGGCCACCGCGTCCAGCAGCACCGCCTTGGCCTGCTCGTACGGCGGCTCCACTCCGATCCGGCACGCGTCCGGCGTCTCGGCCGCGGGCGCCCGCGCGGCGAGCAGCGCCTCGTCGACGCTGTGCCGCGCCATCAGCTCCTGGGCCTTGGCGCTGAGCGCCTCCGCCTCCTCGGGGAACCCGGTCGCCTCCGCCTTGGCGAGCAGCGCGCGGATGCGTCCCAGCATGCGCGACTCCGGCCGCCGGTCCCGCGGCCCCGGGGCCACCGCCTCGTCGAGGGGTTCGAGGGCGGGCAGCCGCAGCAGCAGGCGGTACAGCTCCAGTACGGCCGTGGCGTACGAGAAGCGGTCGGCGCGCGGGGCGGGTTCCGTGCCCAGTGCGTCGAGCTGGGCCTGCCAGCGGGGCCCCCGCGGCCGGTCGTCGCGCGGCGCGCGGGCACGGATCAGCGCCGAGACGATCCGTACGTGGACGTCGTCGAGTTCGCGCCGGACGATCCGCACCACGTCGGCCGGCTGCCAGCCGCGCCGCCAGGCGGCCGCCACGAACTCCTCGCCCCGCCGGGCGAGTTCGGCGTCGGCCGCCGGATCGGCGGCGAGCAG
Source organism: Streptomyces capillispiralis (assembly GCF_007829875.1). Classification (NCBI taxonomy): domain Bacteria; kingdom Bacillati; phylum Actinomycetota; class Actinomycetes; order Kitasatosporales; family Streptomycetaceae; genus Streptomyces; species Streptomyces capillispiralis. Next base: position 3,664,829 of record NZ_VIWV01000001.1, read on the forward strand.
GGACGCGCCGGTGTCGAGGGCGGCGTCGGTGGCGTCGTACAGGGCGGCGTTCAGGGCGCGGTCGACGGTGCTGGACGTACTCACGGGCCGATCGTGCCACGACTCGCACCATGCACCCGAAAGTGTCAACTCGCGGTTGACAGCGTGGGGGTGTCAACTTACGGTTGACACATGACGACGAACCCAGCCATCAAGTCATCCGTGCGTCTCGACGACCTCATCGCGGCCATCAAGAAGGTCCACGAAGAACCCCTCGAACAGTTGCAGGACGCGGTGCTCGCGGGTGAGCACCTCGGCGACGTGGCCGACCACCTGATCGGCCACTTCGTGGACCAGGCCCGGCGCTCCGGCGCCTCCTGGACGGACATCGGCAAGAGCATGGGCGTCACCCGGCAGGCCGCCCAGAAGCGCTTCGTACCGAAGGAGGGCACCGACCTCGACCCGAACCAGGGCTTCAACCGCTACACGCCCCGCGCCCGCAACACCGTCATGGCCGCGCACAACGAGGCCCGGGAGGCGCGCAACGCCGAGGGCCTGCCCGAGCACCTGGTCCTCGGTCTGCTGGCCGAGCCGCAGGGCCTCGCGGTGAAGGCGATCACCGAGCAGGGCATCACCGTGGAGGCCGTCCGCGCGGCCGCCCGCGCGGCGCTCCCGCCGGCCGTCGAGGAGGCCCCGGAGCTGGTCCCGTACGGCCCGGCGGCCAAGAAGGTCCTGGAGCTCACCTTCCGCGAGGCCCTCCGCCTCGGCCACAACTACATCGGCACCGAGCACCTCCTCCTCGCCCTGCTGGAACACGAGAACGGCACCGGCCTGCTCAGCGGTCTGGGCATCGACAAGGCCGCCACCGAGCGGTACGTCGGCGAGATGCTCGCGCAGTACGTCGACACACGGACGGAGGACGCGGAGCAGCCCGAACCCCCGCGGGAGGGCTGAGCCGGATCCGTGTCCGGGCCGGCTGTCAGACCCCCCTGCGACACTCGCGGTATGGCCGACCGGTGGGCGCTCGCTCCGGCCGAGGACGGTGGCGTCGACGTCGCCCCCCTCGGTCCGGACGGGCTGCCCGCCGGTCCGGTGCGGCGCGAGGCGGACCTCGCCGGGGCCGTGCGCGGCCGTCCCGGTGTCGCGCGGTGGGTGTGGCGGTCCACCGCCGAGGTCTACCCGACCCTGCTCGCCGCGGGGGTGCGGGTGGAGCGGGCCTACGACATCGAGGCCGCCGAGACGCTCCTGCTCGGCCACGAGGGGCGGTACGGGGAACCCCGGTCGGCCGCGGCCGCCCTGGCCCGGCTGCGCGGCGGCCCCGTGCCGTCCGATCCGCCGCCGCGCCCGGCCGAACCGGGCGCGCAGTCGTCCCTCTTCGAGCCCCGGGGCGTCCCGCTCCCGCTGACGGACCTCCTCGCGGTCTACGCCGAGCAGCAGCGGCGGACCGCCGCGACCGCGCACCCCGACCGGATGCGGCTGCTGACGGCCGCCGAGTCGGCGGGGATGCTGGTGGCCGCGGAGATGAACCGCGCGGGGCTGCCCTGGCGCGCGGACGTGCACCGCGCGCTGCTGCACGACCTGCTCGGCGAGCGGTACGCGGGCGGCGGCGAGCCGCGCCGCCTGGCCGAGCTGGCCGACGAGGTGTCCGCCGCCTTCGGCCGCCGGGTGCGGCCCGATCTGCCGGCCGAGGTCGTCAAGGCGTTCTCCCTGGCGGGCATCAAAATCTCCTCGACCCGCCGCTGGGAGATCGAGTCCGTCGACCACCCGGCCGTGAAACCGCTGATCGAGTACAAGAAGCTGTACCGCATCTGGGTCGCCCACGGCTGGTCCTGGCTCCAGGACTGGGTGCGCGACGGCCGCTTCCGGCCGGAGTTCCTGGCGGGCGGCACCGTGACCGGCCGCTGGGTGACCAACGGCGGGGGCGCGCTGCAGATCCCCAAGGTGATCCGCCGCGCGGTCGTCGCCGACCCGGGCTGGCGGCTGGTCGTCGCCGACGCCGACCAGATGGAGCCCCGGGTGCTGGCGGCCATCTCCCGCGACCCCGGGCTGATGGAGGTGGCCGGGCGGGAGACCGACCTGTACCAGTCGGTGTCCGACCGCGCCTTCTCCGGCGACCGCGCCCAGGCCAAACTCGCCGTCCTCGGCGCGGTCTACGGCCAGACCTCCGGCGACGGCCTGAAGAACCTCGCCGCCCTCAGACGCCGCTTCCCCAAGGCCGTGGCCTACGTCGACGAGGCCGCCCGCGCGGGCGAGGAGGGCCGTCTCGTACGGACCTGGCTGGGCCGCACCTGCCCGCCGGCCGCCCGTACGACGGACGACGCGGTGGAGGAGGCGGGCATCCCGACGGCCGACGAGGAGTCCCGCCCCTGGGTGCCCGGCTACGCCTCCACCGACTCCCGCGCCCGCGGCCGCTTCGCCCGCAACTTCGTGGTCCAGGGCAGCGCCGCCGACTGGGCGCTGCTGCTGCTCGCCGCGCTGCGGCAGACCCTGTCCGGCATGGCGGGCGAGCTGGTCTTCTTCCAGCACGACGAGGTGATCGTGCACTGTCCCGAGGAGGAGGCCGAGGCGGTGGTCACGGCGATCCGGGAGGCAGCCGAGCTCGCGGGCCGGCTGACGTTCGGACGGACACCGGTGCGGTTCCCGTTCACGACGGCGGTGGTGGAGTGCTACGCGGACGCCAAGTGATCAGACCGTAGGGCCGGAGCCGCCCGGCAGCGCCCTCCCGGCGGCTTCCTCGCCGGCACCGGCGGCCGCGCGTTCGCGGGCGAAGTCGCGGACCAGGTCGTGCGGGACGTAACGGCCGTACGCGGTCTCCGCCATGAAAGCCACGTCGACGAGCCGGTTGAGCGCGGCCTCCGCACGACCCTCGTCGGTCCCGGTGAGACGCGCCAGCAGGGGCGCGTCGCAGGCGGGCAGGTCCAGTGCGCCGATGCGCAGCAGGGCGAGGGCCGCGTCGCGGTCGACCTCGCGTGCGGAGGCGGTGAGGGCGTCGTGCGCGACGGCCAGCGAGCGGCGGACGCTCAGGTCGTCGTGTTCCAGGTGGGGCAACCGATTGCCGGTGGACGACAGTTGCCCGGCGAGGGCGTCCGGCGTGAGCGCACCGCGCGCGGCGAGGCGGGCCGCGACGATGCGCAGGGCCAGCGGGAGGCGCCCGGTGAGCGCCACCAGGGGATGCCCCGCACCGAGTCCCTCCCGCCCGGAGGCCGCCCGCAGCAGGGCGGCGCTCTCCTCGTCGGAGAGCGGGGCGAGGGGGAAGCGGACGGCCCCGTCCAGGGCGGTGAGGGGCGAGCGGCTGGTGACGATCACCGCACAGCCGGGTCCCGCCGGCAGCAGTGGCCGCACCTGCGCGGCGTCCGTGGCGGCGTCCAGGAGCAGGAGCGTGCGGGTCGGCGCGAGCAGGGAGCGCAGCAACGCGGTGGCGGCGTCGGGGTCTTCGGGGATGTCCCGGGGTGCGGTACCGAGGTCGCGCAGGAGCGCGGTGAGGGCCTGGGCGGGGGTGAGGGGAGGCGTGCCGGGGGTCGCGCCGTGCAGGTCGACCTGGAGCTGACCATCGCTGAAACGTTCCGCCAGCGTGTGCGCGACATGCAGCGCCAACGCGCTCTTGCCCACGCCGGCCGTACCGCTGATGACGGCGACGGCGGCGGGCTCGGCCGCCCGCGGCCGCCGGGTGAGCACCCGGAGCAGTTCCTCCCGCACCTCCGAGCGGCCGGTGAAGTGCGCCGGGGGCGGCGCGAGTTGCGCGGGCCGCACCACGACGACACCCCCGCCCTCGTCCCGCCCCGCAACCGCCTCCGCCTCTGCCTCCGTCACTGCCTGAGCCTGTGCCTGTGCCTGCCCCCGCGCCTGTGCCTCTGCCTCTGCCTCTGCCTCTGCCTCTGCCTCTGCTCCTGCCTCTGCCGGCGCCTCGTGCGGCGCGTGCTCGCCGCTCCCCCGCAGCACCTCCACATGGGCCTCGCGCACACCCCGCCCCGGCTCGATGCCGAGTTCGTCCGTGAGGCGGGCCCGCAGATCGCGGTGGACCACCAGCGCCTCCGCCTGGCGGCCGGTGCGGTGCAGGGCGAGCATCAGCTGCCGGTGGTACGCCTCGCGCAGCGGATGCTCGGCGGCCAGCGCCGCCAGTTCGGGTACGAGTCCGGCCAGGCGCCCTCCGCCGAGGGCGAGTTCGGCGTCGTACCGCCACTCCAGGAGCAGCAGCCGCGCCTCCCGCAGCCGTCGCACCAGGGCGTATCCGCCCACCTCGGGCGGCAGTCCGGCCAGCGGGGCTCCCCGCCACAGCGCGAGCGCGGAGGTGCACTCCCGTACCACCCGCGCCCAGTCGCGCCCGGCGTGCGCGGCGCGCGCCGCGGTGGTGTGCGCGTCGAAGACCTGGATGTCCACCTCGCCCTCACCGACCCGCAGCACGTACCCGGTGGGCACGGTGACCAGCCGCTCGGGGTCGTCGAGCATCCGCCGCAGCCGGGCCACGTGATTGTGCAGCGAGGGTCGCGCGGAGGCCGGCGGCACCCCGCCCCACATCACGTCCTTCAACGTCTCCACGGAGACGACGCGCCCGGCGTCGAGCACCAACGCGGCGAGCAGGGTGCGCAGTTTGGGGCTCCCGATGATCCGGGCGGAATCCGGGCACCCGTCCGGGGCCTCGCGGTCATCCCCGCGACCACCGCCGTAGAGGACCGGTGTCCCCAGCAGTCCGAACCGCAGACCGCGCCGTGTCACGCCGCACCACTGCCTTCCGGGTGCCCGTACGGAGAACCATTGGCCATATGTTAGCGATCCGTTGGCAAGATCTGATGTGATCACTACAACGGATCCGGCCCGGGGGCGCGCGCGTCGAACGCGCAGCTCGGGGGAGTGTCGCCGCCGCGGCCCGATCCGCCAACGAGGGACCCCCGGTCTGCAGAGGTGAGCGACCGGGTCCCTCGTCCTCCCCACCACTGGATCGCTTTGCCGGGCGGGCAAAACCGCCGGGCCCGACGGATGGCCGGACGGGCCGGGCAACCGGGGTCCGGGCAACCGGGTTCCGGGCAGCCGACAGACGCCCAGGACAAGGGGACCAACCGACGACCTCGATCCGGTCACCCAACGGGCGTCCGGGCTCGGGAAACCAACGCGCGTCCGGAGGCCGGACAGCCAACGGGCGCCCGGCGTTCGGTCAGATGACCGGCGGCCGTCCCAGCCGGGTGAGCCGCCACACCGTACGCCAGCGCATGGCCCGCCGTTCCCCGGCCGGCTCCCGCAGCCCTTCCACGAAGCCTCCGAACCACGCCCGCAGTCCGCTGCCCGACCGGTTCCGCGCCAGGGTGAGCAGCACCCACACCCCGAGATGGACCGGCACCAGCACCAGCGGCAGCCGCCGGCGGGCGAGCCACACCCGGTTCCGTGCGTTCACCCGGTAGTAGATGGCGTGCCGGGCGGGCGAGGTGCGCGGGTGCTGGAGCAGCAGTTCGGGCGCGTAGAGGATGCGCCACCCGGCGTCGGCGGCGCGCCACGCGAGGTCGGTCTCCTCGTGCGCGAAGAAGAACGCGGCGGGCCAGTCGCCGATCTCGTCGAGCATCGCCATCCGCAGCGCGTGCCCACCGCCGAGGAACCCGGTGACGTACCCGCCCCGCATCGGATCCGACCGCCCGACCCGGGGCACGTGGCGCTGCTGGGTCTCCCCCAGTTCGTCGGCGATCCGGAAGCCGATGATCCCGAGCCGCTCGTCGGCGGCGTACAGCTCGCCGACGCGGCGCAGCACGTCGGCGTCGACGAGCAGACCGTCGTCGTCCAGTTCGACGACGACATCGACGTCCCCGAACTCCCGCAACCGCGCGATCGCCGCGTTCCGCCCGCCGGGGCAGCCGAGGTTCTCCTCCAGTTCGACGGAGGTGACCTCGCCCGGCAGGGACAGCCGCCGGGCGAACTCGGGCAGCGGGCAGCCGTTGCCCACGATCACGATCCGGGCGGGAGGGACGTCCTGCTTGGCCACCGACTCCAGCAGCGCGTCCACCTCGGCGGGCCGGTTCCCCATGGTCACCACGGCGACGGCGATCCTCGGCGGCTCCATCCCTCACCTCACCCAACCCGGCCGACGACTGTGCCCGCGATGCTAGCCGTTCACGCCGCGGCCTCCCCGAGTAGGCCGCACGGCCGCCCACGCGCCGCGTCACCGGACACGCCCTTCTCTACGGCAAGGGAAGGACCGGTGTTCACCAACGGGCGCACTCCGCTTCCGCGCGGCTCGACCGACGACACCCTCGCGCCACTCTCCCCCTCACGGGGACGTGCCCTCGTAACGGGGCCGGCCGGCCGGTCGTGCTGCCGGCGCGGCCGCGGATGGTCGGATCTCGTAAAGACGCCCCCATACGACATGGCTTCGGATCTCACCGGACATCGCGCAGTGTCCGGGTACGGTGCTCGATCACCGAGACATCAGGCATCCGGACCTCGGGGCGGTCCGCGTGTTCCTGGTGCGGCGGCCCGACTCCCACGTCCCCAAGGGGTGCATCGCCTCTGTCACCCGCGACGGTGACGCACTGACATCGATCGACGTGGACATCTATGAGAACGAACTGCGCTTCGCCACCCCCGCGTCCGACGCCATCCACAATACCTTCGTGATCGATCGTCAAATCCTCCAACTCGTGCAAACCCAGCTGCGCCGAAGGTGCCATCTCGAAAGTCACGTTGCGTTGGAACGGCCACGAATACCTGCCGACCCCATGAGGAAGAGGCACTTTCCCCTCCCGCTTCGTGAACGAGCCCCCGCCTTCGCTCGGCTGCGGTCCCGCATAGCCCGCCACAGACGGATAAGGACCGACCTCGGATACGGCGCCTTCCTCTCCTACAGCGGGGAGCGCGACCGCCGATGGTTACCGCACCTGCAACGGGCCATCGAAAAGCAGTCCCGGCCCTGGTACAGGCCGCCTCGGATCAGGGTCTTCCTCGACGCGAGCGGCGTATCGATCGGGCCGCGACTCCAGGGAAAGATCGAAGCCGGCCTCGCCCGCTCCGATTGGCTCGTCGTCATGGCGTCGCCGGAGTCGAAGGCGTCCGTCTGGGTCGACCGGGAGATCGAGTGGTGGCTGAAGCACAGAACGGTCGACACGATCCTGCTCGTCGTGACGGCAGGACAGCTGGTCTGGGACGAGCAGCGGGGCGACTGGGACCGGGAACTCTCGACGGCGCTGCCCACTCGTCTCTCCGGACGGTTCGAGCACCAACCGGTCTGGAAATCCGCAGCCCTCCACCGCCCCGAAGACGGCGCCGATCTCGTGCCGGACGTCGACAACATCGCCCTCGGTATCGCGTCCGTCGTACGCGGCGTCCCAGAGGACGACCTGAAGTCGGAAGGCGTCCGCGACACCAGGCGCAACCTGCGGACGGCGAGGATCACCGCCGCCGTACTGAGTCTGCTCCTCCTGCTCCTCCTGATCACGACCACGGTGTCCGTCATCGCGCTGCTCGCACGCGCCGAGGCCGCCCGCCAGCGCGACCACGCCGTCGCGCAGCAGCTGATCAGTCAGAGTTCCTTCCTCGCGACCCGTGATCCGTTCGGAGCCCGGCTGAAAGCGTTGGCGGCCTGGCGGATCGACCCCACTCCGGAGTCCTACCTCGCGGTCCTCAACGCCGCCGCTGCCTCGGAGTCCGGCTTGCTCGCGCACACCTGGCCCGTGAGATCGGTGGCTTTCAGCCCGGACGGCGAGACCATCGCTTCCGGCGGCGACGACGGCATGGTGCGGCTCTGGGACGCGGCGACACAGCGGCAGATCGGCGCCCCGTTCATCGGGCACAACCGGGGCGTCACCTCGGTGGCCTTCGGGCCGGGCGGCAGGACTCTGGTCAGTTCGAGTTTCGACGGCACTGTCCGGCTCTGGAACGTCGCCGGCCACACACAAATCGGTGACGCATTCCAAGCCAATGCCGGGTTCATCGATTCGGTCGCCTACAGCCCTGACGGCAAGACGCTCGTCACCGGTGGCAGCGGCGATTCCGGAGCCGTGCGGCTGTGGGACACGGCGACGCACCGCCAGATCGGCGCACCACTCGGCGACAAGACCTACAACACCGAAGTGGCCTTCAGCCCCGACGGCAAAACCTTCGCCACCGGAACCGACGACACGCTCCAGCTCTGGAACACCCATTCCCGCACTCCGACCGGCAAGGCACTGACGGCAAACGGCTACGGCATCTCGTCGGTCTCGTTCAGCCGGGACGGGAGGATCATCGCCGCCGCCGATGGCGATGGCAGCGTCCGGCTCTGGAACACCACCACCCGAGCACCAGTGGGTGAACCGTTCACCACAAGCGCAGGGCGGGTCGAGTCGGTGGCCTTCAGCCCCGACGCGACGATGTTCGCCGCCGCGTACTACGACGGCAGCGTACGACTCTGGGACATCGCGCGACACGTCCCGAGAGGTGCGCCCTTCACCGGCCACACGAGTTCCGTCCGGGCGGTGGCCTTCAGCCCGGACGGATCGACCCTGGCCACCGCGAGTGATGACACCACGGTCCGGCTGTGGGACGTCCGCACACTGCGGCAGACCGGAACATGGGACACCGGCGAGCAAGGAGCGGTAGCGCTCAGCCCTCACGGTCAGACCCTGGCCGTCGCGGGAGACGGCGCTGTGCGCTTCTGGAATGTCGCCGCGCGTCGCCGGATCGGTGATCCGCTGGACCCCAGCGCCGTGAACACCGACGCCGCGCTTTCCTTCAGCCCCGACGGCACCGTGCTGGCGACCAGCTTCCACTCGGTGGATCACCATGTCCAACTCTGGGACGTCACCACCCACCACCGAATCGGCACGTCACTGGCCGGCCCCACCAGGTTCCTCGGCGCACTGGCGTTCAGTCCCGACGGCAGGACCCTCGCCATCTCCGAGGAGAACTCCGTACGCCTGTGGAATCTGGCGACACATCGCCAGAAAGGAAAGGCACTCGATGTCAGAACAGCGGTAGATGTCGCATTCAGCCCTGACGGCCGCGTGATCGCCACCACCACCGAGGACGACACCGTGGCGTTCTGGGATGCCGCCACACAGCGCCGTATCGGCGAGACGCCTCCCTCCCACACCGCGCAGATCAGCGCCATGGCCTTCAGCCCCGACGGCACGACGGTCGCGACCGCGAGCCGCGACAACACCGTCCGGCTCTGGAACACGGCCACGCGTCGACAGATCGGCGAGCCGCTGACCGGCCACCGCGGCGGCGTGACCTCCGTCGCCTTCAGCCCCCACGGGAAGACGCTGGTCACCGGCAGCATGGACCGCACGCTCCGGCTCTGGGACGTCACCTCCCGGCAGCAGATCGGCGACCCCCTCGAAGGGCACGGCGCCACCGTCACCGGCGTGGGCTTCGGTCCCGGCGGCAAGACGCTCACCAGTTGGAGCGAAGACGACACGGTGCGGGTGTGGGACGTCGAACCGACCGTGGACCCGGTGCGCTCGCTGTGCGAGTGGGCAAGGGGTGCGTTCACTGCCGAACAGTGGCGCGCTCACGTACCGGCGGGCCCCGCCTTCCGTCAGCCGTGCCCAAAGCCCGGACCACAGTGACCGGATAAACGAACGCCCGCCATGCCGCCCCCGCACCACACACCGCCAAAGGCAAGGTCAGCAGACATCTGACCTGGCCTTCCATGGAGCCGCCTTCGGGATTCGAACCCGAGACCTACGCATTACGAGGGCCTGCAAGATCGTGACGGGTGCTGCTGGGCGGTACCGCTCAATCCCATTTCCGCAGATCAGAGGAGCGCGACCTTGATCGGCGTGACGGCTGGTCCAACCTGGTGCCGACCAGTCCGCTCACGCAGCGCTCACGCAGATCGTGTCGGACACCCTCGGACACAGCGACACCCGGATCACGCGGGACATCTACCAGAGCGTCCTCCCTCACGTCGGCAAGAGCGCCGCCGAGGCCACCGCCAAGCTGGTCCCGCTCCAGCGGAAAGCCGAAGCGGAGAAGGCCCGTAAGGCGGCGAAGAAGGCGAAGCCCGGGAAAGGGCACAGGCCGAAGGAAAGAAGAAGAGCCCAAGGGCGAAGCGGAAGAAGCCCGGCTCGTCGGCATCTCGGCACCACCACGCACGTATCACTCTCGCCAGCCACCCGGCGAGCGCCCCTACCACATGTCACAAGCAGGCTATGGCCTGTTGACCTAGCCCTCCCTGGGGGCTGACGCGCAAAGACGTCATCCTGAGGGTGGCGTTACCCAGCCCCCGTTGGGTAGTCAGTCTGCCGCCGCCACCTCCGGTTGACCAAGAAGCACTTGCCGAAATTCTTTGATTATGCCCTGCACACCGCACACCGTTGGTATATCTGGGTAAGAGCAGGGGGTGGCTGGCCACTTCCGCCGCACCGGAGGTCGGACGTCTTGGATCGTGCGCCCGTATGTCGCTTCTGTCATCAGATCGTGGATCTTCGAAGTGGCATCATCGTCCCGCACTGGAGGGAGACGTACTCGTCCTCCCTCTGCCCAGCCACCTACCGCTCATCCGCACACGTTCGCTGGCTGAGGGGCGTGGCATTAGATCGCTATCAGACCGAACTGGCGGCGAAGGCCAGACGCCGCCAGAAACTTCGAGCCGCCCACGACACCGCCTCCCGCACCGCGGATTCCCATGATGACGACCCAGTGCCAGCGCCAGAGCTGCTCCCTATGCATGAAGGTCGCCACTACGTGGCCGTCATGCTACCCGGCTCGGGCCCGGCAGACGTGTGGCTTCCTGGTAAGAACCGAGGGGAGCAACGGCGATTCATCGGCCGCTTCTTGCCGAGCACACACGGCCTCAAATGGAACGAGAGAAGGGGCTGTTGGAGTGTGCCCACCCGTCACTTCCTCGAGCTGGCACGGCACCTCCTTCGCTACAACAAGGTAATCATGCTCGGGCGAGAGTTCAACCCGCTCGAGAGGTGCAACGGAGCCTGCCGTCACGCAGCGGGCCCCAACTGTCAGTGTTCATGCCGGGCGAAGTATCACGGTAGGGGGAAATGGAAAGCTGGCTGGATCGAATTGAACGAGTTCGATACCCGTCACCGTGGGGCCGCCTGGCACTGGACCCTGTTTAGCCGCAATACCCGGTAGGCGTTAGAGCCTCAACCACGCGCTGCCCCCGAACTCAACCAACGCTGGCGCGCCCCGCAGCACGTCACCCTCAGCCCCAGCCGGATCGGCGACATCGCCCGTGCCGCCCTCGCCCTCAACGGAATCTGGAAATGATCACCGCTGAAAAATGGTCGGGCTCGCTGGTCCGTGATGAGGCGGTTGCCCATCTTGACTACCGGATGCCCGTCGAGATCGGGTCGAGGAAGAAGACGCACTGGTCCGCGTTGAACTCTCCTACCTCGGCGACGAAACGGAACTTGTCGCCTGCGCCGACGAGGGCGGGAATCTTCTTGCCGGTCAGTCTCAGGTCAAAGATGTTGACGTCCTCGTATTTGAAGGCCGGGCCGACCGTCGTGTTCGGTCCCTTGTCGCCTGGGCCCAGGAGGAAGTCGTAGCGGGTGTCGTAGTCACCGTGGGGTGCCATGTGAACGATCGACCCGTTGAACGCGACCGTCTGGCCCTCGTGTCTGGTAGCGAAGTCCAGGTTCGCGTCGTCGCACGAGTCTGCCTTCAGCAGCGCTGCGAACTCCGGGTTGTTCTGAGGCGTGATCACCTCAGTGGCAGCCGACTCGGCTGCGGTCGGAGTCGGCGTAGCGGAGGGCTTTTCACTCGCAGCGGCCGCTGACTTGTCTGACTCGCCCTTCTTCTCGCCTCCGTCGCTGAGTGCAGAGGCAGCGCCGATGACGATGGTCAGGATCACGAGGACGGCGGCCGCCGCGCCAATCAGGAGCCACGGCTGCGGCTTCTTCGGCCGACGGAATTCGAGGGTGGAGCGAAGCGTGCCCTGGGCCTGTTCCACGAGCTCCCAGCCGTCCTTCTCCATCTTCGAGATCACCAAGCCGCTGGTGCCGCGAACTGTCTGCACGGCCTTGTACTCGTACTTGATCTCGTCGGCCATGCGGCTCCGCCCCCTAGATGGACTGCTCATACCAACTGCCTCGCGAGCATAAGGACACTCCGCTAGGAACTTGGCGTCCCCGACACCACCCAATGAGGTTCGGTACTCCGCTCGGACCAGACACCCGGCACGCCCCTCCGCTCACGTATCGCTCACGCAAGCGAAGTCACGGCACCTCGGTCAGGTGACACGTCAAGCCCTGAACATGCAAAACCCCAGGTCACGAGCTATGCGACCTGGGGTTTCTCGGAGCCGCCTTCGGGATTCGAACCCGAGACCTACGCATTACGAGTGCGTTGCTCTGGCCATCTGAGCTAAGGCGGCGCGCTGCGTGCACCATGGTGCGATCAGCAACGCCGGTAAGTCTACACAGTTTCCGAGGGTGCTTCGTACCGGCCCCGGAGGCGGGCCGCGGTGGCTGCCTCCGGGGCGGGCCGTACCGCTATGAGCAGCGCTTTCCCTTCCTGGGCGGGGTGCCGTCGAGCAGGTAGGCGTTGATCGCGGAGTCGACGCAGGCGCTGCCGCGGCCGTAGGCGGTGTGGCCGTCGCCCTCGTAGGTGAGGAGGCGGGCCGAGGAGAGCTGGCCGGCCAGGGCTTCGGCCCAGCGGTACGGGGTCGCCGGGTCGCGGGTGGTGCCGACGACCACGATCGGGGCCGCGCCCTTCGCCTCGATGCGCCGCGCCTCACCCGTGGCCCCCACCGGCCAGTACGCGCAGTTCAGCGACGCCCACGCGAGGCCCTCGCCGAAGACCGGGGACGCCTTCTCGAAGGCGGGGAGGGCCCGCCGCACCTGGTCCGGGGAGTCGAACGCGGGCGGGAGGTCGAGGCAGTTCACGGCCGCGTTGGCGAACATCAGGTTGGTGTAGCCACCGCCGGCGTCGCGTTCGTAGTAGCTGTCGGAGAGGGCGAGGAGTCCGGCGCCGTCGTTCTCCCGCATCGCGGTGGTCAGCGAGTCGCGCAGTTGCGGCCAGGCCCCCTCGTCGTACATGGCCGCGATCACGCCGATCGTCGCCAGCGACTCGGTGAGCCGGCGGCCGTCGGTGTCGCCGGTCGGCATCGGCCGGGCGTCGAGCCTGTCGAAGAACGCCTTGAGGTTCTCGCCGGCCCGCGCGGGAGCCGTGTCCCGGCCGCCGAGGGGGCAGTCGCCGTGCCGTACGCAGTCCTTGGCGAAGGCGGTGAACGCCGTGCCGAAGCCCCCCGTCTGCTCCATGTTGAGCCGCCGCGCGGGCAGCGAGGGGTCCATGGCGCCGTCCAGCACGAGACGCCCCGCGCGGTCCGGGAACAGTCCGGCGTACGTCGCCCCGAGGAAGGTGCCGTACGAGGCCCCGACGAAGTTCAGCTTCCTGTCGCCCAGCGCGGCCCGCACGATGTCCATGTCGCGGGCCGCCTCGACGGTGGACACATGGCGCAGCAGCTTCGGCGCGTCCGCCCCGCACCCCTCGGCGAACTTCTTGTACGCCGCGACCAGCGCGTCCGTCTCCTTCGCGTCGTCCGGCGTGATGTCCGTGCGGGTGTACGCGTCCATCTCGGGCCCGTCCAGGCACTCGACGGGTTCGCTGCGGGCGACGCCCCGGGGGTCCACGGCCACCATGTCGTAGCGGGCGCGCACGTCGGCCGGGTAGCCGATTCCGGCGTACGCCTGGACGTAGCCGATCGCCGAGCCGCCCGGTCCGCCGGGGTTGACCAGCAGCGAGCCCAGCCGCTTCCCGGGGCCCGTGGCCTTCTTGCGGGTGACGGCGAGGCGGACGTCGCCCGCGGACGGTTCGGTGTAGTCGAGCGGCGCCTTCAGCGTGGCGCACTGGAAGCCGGAGACACCGCAGTCGCGCCAGGCCGGCTTCTGCTCGTAGTACCGCGTGAGGGACGCGGGGGTGGAGCGGGGCAGGGGGGCGAGGGCGGCCGCCGGCTCCTCCGCAGCCGCCGATCCGGCGCTCGTCGCGTCTTCGGAGGAGCAGCCGGAGACCAGCAGCGCGGCGGCGAGCAGCCAGGCTCCGGTACGGGTTCTGCGGAGAATGCGCCTTGAGTACATACCGCGAGCGTAACTCTGTGCGACGACATGAGTGCTCTACGTACGCGTCGTGCCTCGTACGAGTGACGACGGGAGGCGGCTCGCGCGGCCACCACGGCCGCCCCTGCCACCCCGGCTGCCCCGGCCGCCTTGGCTGCCGCGGCTGCCGCGGCTGCCGCCCCGGGGCTTCGCTTTCAGCCCGCTCTGAGGGCCATCGCCATCGCCTCCACCGCGAGGAGCGGGGCCACATTGCGGTCGAGGGCCTCGCCGCACGCGGCGATCGCCTCGATCCGGCGCAGGGTGGACTCCGGGGAGCCGGCGCGGGCCAGTCGCTCCAGCGCGTCCTCGGCCTCCGCGTTGGCGAGGGCGACGCGGGTGCCGAGCTGGAGGGCGAGGACGTCGCGGTAGAAGCTGGTCAGGTCGGCGAGGGCGACGTCCAGGCTGTCGCGCTGGGTGCGCGTTCTGCGGCGCTTCTGCATCTCCTCCAGTTCCTTGACCACACCTGCCGTGCCGCGCGGCAGGCGGCCTCCCTGGGCCGCACCGAGCGCCGCCTTCAGTTCCTCGGTCTCCTTGCCGTCCATCTCCTCGGCGAGTTGCTTGGCGTCCTCGGCGGCGGCGTCGACGAGCTCCTGCGCGGCCTTGAGCGCGCCGCCGATGTCCTCAACGCGCAGCGGCAGCTTCAGCACGGAGGCCCGGCGCTCCCGGGCGGCCGGGTCGGTGGCCAGGCGGCGGGCGCGGTCGACATGCCCCTGGGTGGCACGGGCGACGGCGGCGGCGACGTCCGGCTCGATGCCCTCGCGCCGGACGAGCATGTCGGCCACCGCGTCCACCGAGGGCGTGCTCAGGTTGAGGTGGCGGCAGCGGGACCGGATCGTCGGCAGGACGTCCTCGATGGAGGGGGCGCACAGCAGCCAGACGGTGCGGGGGGCGGGCTCCTCCACCGCCTTGAGGACGGCGTTGGCGGACTTCTCGTTCAGCCGCTCGGCGTCCTCGACGAGGATGACCTGCCAGCGGCCGTTCGCCGGGGCGGTGAACGACTTGCGCACGGTGTCGCGCATGTCCCTCACGAGGATCTCCGACCCGACGGCGGCGATCGAGGAGACGTCGGCGTGGGTGCCGACCAGGGCGGTGTGGCAGCCGTCGCAGAAGCCGCAGCCGGGGCTGCCGCCGAGGGCGCGGTCGGGGCTGACGCACTGGAGCGCGGCGGCGAAGGCACGCGCCGCCTGGTTGCGCCCCGCGCCGGGCGGGCCCGTGAACAGCCAGGCGTGCGTCATCTTCGACGCCTCGGGCGGGGGCGCGCCGGTCGCCACGGCGGTGACGAGCGCGTCGGCGTCCCGGGCGGCGGCGGTGAGCTGCTCGCTCACCCGCTCCTGCCCGACCAGGTCGTCCCACACGGTCATGGGTCAGCCCGTCCTTCCGTCACATCCGCCACGTCCGTCCTACGGCATCCATTGTGCGGGTGGCCACTGACAACGACCGGACCCCGGAGACCGACGATCCGGAAACCGATGGTCCGCAGTCCGACAGGCCGGGAGACCGACAGGCCGGAGACCGACGATCCGGAAGCGACGGACCGGAGTCCGACGATCCGAGACCGACGGCCCGGACACCGGTCGTCAGCGCCGACCGGTGTCCGGGTTCACTCAGCGCCGGCCGCCCCGGCCCCGTCCGCCGTCGTCGCCGTAGTCGTCGTCACGCGGGCCCAGCAGTTCGTCCGCCAGCGTCGGCAGGTCGTCCAGCGGGGTCTCCTCGGCCCAGTCGGAGCGCTGCCTGCGCCGGGGCTCCGGGCCCTCGGGATCGACCTGGGGCAGCTCGCGGGTACGGTCCTCGACGCCTTCGGGTCCGTCGGAGCCGCCGTAGCCACCGTAACTGTCGTAACCGCTCGACGGACGCTCGTCCCGGAAGTAGCCGGGCGGCACCCGGTCCGCGGGCCCCTGCTCGTCACCCCGTACGGGCGGCAGCACGGCCGTCTCGTCGGCCGCGCCCGGCGGGACCGGCGGAACCGGAAGCTCGGTCGTCACCTCGGCGTCGGAAACCCCTCGGGCTCCGGGCCGCCGCCCGGCGTCCTCCTCCGGCACCCGGGGCAGCACCGCCGTCTCGTCCACCGGTCCGCCCGACGCGTTCGTCGGCGTCACCACCGGCGTCGGCACGGTCGCCGCCTCCTCGGCCCCCGGCCGGCCGGCACCGCCCGCCGACGACCGCCGCTCCGCAGGAGCACCGGTCCCGGTGGACCGCGGGTCCGCGGGACCGCCCGTCGTCTTCGGCCCCGCCTCCGCCGCGGCCGCCGCCTGTTCGGCCAGCCGTCGGGCCTCCTCCGCGCGGAGCAGCGCCTCCTCGGCCTTGCGCTGCTTCTCCAGGCGCAGCGCCTCGGCCTCGGCGCGCAGCCGCGCCTCCTCCTCGGCCTGCTTGCGGCGGCGCTCCTCCTCGGCCCTGCGGCGGGCCTCCTCCTCGGCGCGCGCCTTCTCCTCGGCGAGCAGCCGCTGACGCTCCTCCTCCGCGCGGCGGCGCGCTTCCTCGGCCCGCTGCCGGGCCTCCTCCGCCTGCCGCTCGGCCTCGCGCCGCTGCGCCTCCTCCAGCTCGCGCCGCTTGCGCTCCTCCTCCTCGGCGCGCAGCCGCGCCAGCTGCTCCTGGCGCTCGCGCTCCAGGCGCTCCTCCTCGGCCTTGCGGGCCGCCTCCTCCTCCGCCTTGCGGCGGGCCTCCTCCTCGGCCTTGCGACGGGCTTCCTCGCGGGCCTCGATCTCGGCCTCGGACAGCGGCAGCACATGGTCGAGCCGGTGCCGGACCACCGCGGTGACCGCCTCCGGTTCCTGACCGGCGTCGACCACCAGGTAGCGGCCCGGGTCGGCGGCGGCCAGCGTGAGGAAGCCGGCCCGCACGCGCGCGTGGAACTCGGCCGGCTCCGACTCCAGCCGGTCGGGCGCCTCGGTGAAGCGTTCCCGCGCGGTCTCCGGCGCCACGTCGAGGAGCACCGTCAGGTGCGGAACCAGCCCGTTGGTCGCCCAGCGGTTGATGCGGGCGATCTCGGTCGGCGACAGATCGCGCCCGGCGCCCTGGTAGGCCACCGAGGAGTCGATGTACCGGTCACTGATGACGACCGCGCCGCGCTCCAGGGCGGGCCGTACGACGGTGTCGATGTGCTCCGCGCGGTCCGCGGCGTACAGCAGCGCCTCCGCGCGGTGCGACAGACCGGCGCTGGAGACGTCCAGCAGGATGGAGCGCAGTCGCTTGCCCACCGGCGTCGCCCCCGGTTCACGGGTGAGGACGACCTCGTGGCCCTTGGCCCGGATCCACTCGGCGAGGGCTTCGGCCTGGGTGGACTTCCCGGCGCCGTCGCCGCCCTCCAGGGCGATGAAGAAGCCGGCGGTGGCGGGCGCCTGATCGGGGTCGTCCCCGCCGAGCAGCGCGTCCCGCAGGTCCTGCCGCAGCGGCACCCCGGAACGGTCGTCGACCTTGGCCAGCACCAGCGCGGCCACCGGCAGCAGCAGCGCGCCCACCAGCATCAGCGTGAAGGCGGCGCCGCCGTGCGCGAAGACGAACCGGCCGTTCTCCAGCCGGTGCGGCCCGATGCCGGCGGCGACGACCGGGGCGATCACCGCGCCGAGCGCCACGAGGACCCGGACCACCGCGTGCAGGTGCTCGGTGGTGCGGGCGCGGCGCTGGTCCTCGGTCTCCTGGTCGAGCAGGGTGTGTCCGGTGTTGGCGGCCATGCCCGCGCCGACGCCGGCCAGCGCCATGATCAGCAGCACGCTGGTGACGTCCGGGACGAGTCCGGCGGCCAGCAGCGCGACACCGGTGAAGGCGAGCGCGATCGCGAGCAGCCGGCGGCGCGACAGGGCCGGCAGCAGGGCGGGCGCCGTACGGATGCCGACGACGACACCGCCGGTCAGCGCGCCGACCAGCAGGCCGAAGAGCACGGGGCCGCCGCCCAGGTCCTTGGCGTGCAGCACGGACACGGCGACCGCGGCCGCCACCGCGCCGGCGACGGACGCCGACGCGAGCACCAGCAGCGGCATCGCCCCGGTGCGGCCCTTCTCGGCGCTCCCGACGCTCTTCGGGCGGCGCAGCCCTTCCAGCGGCGACCGCGGGCGGGGGGTCCGCGTGCCGGGCAGCTCCAGGAAGGTCAGGACGGACAGCGACGCGGCGAACAGTCCGGCCGCGACGTACGAGGCGAGGGCCGCCTGGTGTTCCCCGAACCAGTCGACGCCCGTGCCCAGCAGGTTGTTGAACAGGGCCGCGACGACGAGCGCGACGGCCGCGAGCGGTATCGCCACGAAACTCGTGCGCAGCGACAGGCGGCGCAGCGCGTCCAGGTGGTCGGGCAGCGGCCGCACGGTCGCGCCCTCCGGCGGCGGCGCGGGCAGCAGCGCGGGCGCGGCGCTCTCGCGGCACACCGTCCAGAACCGCTCGGCGACGCCGGTGACGAAAGCGGTGACGAGGAGGACGGCCAGCGCGTCCTCGGGCGTCCAGTCGATCCACAGCGGCGCCACGATCAGCAGCGCGGCCCGCACCCCGTCCGCGCCGACCATGGTCCAGCGGCGGTCCAGCGGGCCGTCGTGCGAGGTGAGCGAGGTGAGGGGGCCGAGGAGTACGGCGCCGAAGAGCAGCGTCGCCAGGATGCGCACGCCGAAAACGGTCGCCACTGCGAACGCCGCTCCCCGGTACCCCCCGCCGAAGGAGCCCTCGGCGACCGCCGCCTGGAGGGCGAGGAGGACCAGCACCAGGAGGGCGAGGACGTCGCCGACCCCGCCCACGAGCTGTGCGCTCCACAGCCGTTTCAGCTGCGGCCGGCGCAGCAGGGCGCGGACGGCACGCTCTCGGGAGTCCGCGACCAGCGCGTCGTCGGGGGCGGGTTGAGGGGCCGTTGGGGGCTCGGCTCGCGTCATGCGTTCAGCCTATCGGCCCGCGCCGACAGCCCGGCACGACGCGCCTGACATGCACACGCCCCGACACCGAAGTGTTGCCGGGGCGTTCGCATTCCGAACCCTTGGCGACGGAGGTCGCCGGAGGCTCAGTCCTCCGCCGCGTTCGAGGCGGTCGCCTTCTTGGCGGTGGTCTTCGCCGCCGTCGTCTTCTTCGTGGCCGTGGTCTTCTTCGCCGCGGTCTTCTTGGCCGCCGTCGCCTTCTTCGCCGGCGCCTTCTTGGCCGCCGTCTTCTTGGCCGGGGCCTTCTTCGCGGTCTTCTTGGCCGGACCCTTCGCCCGCTTCTCGGCGAGCAGCTCGTACCCGCGCTCCGGCGTGATCGTCTCGACGCTGTCGCCGGAGCGCAGGGTCGCGTTGGTCTCGCCGTCGGTGACGTACGGGCCGAAGCGCCCGTCCTTCACCACGACGGGCTTCTCGCTCACCGGGTCCGTGCCCAGCTCCTTCAGCGGCGGCTTGGCCGCCGCACGACCGCGCTGCTTGGGCTGGGCGTAGATCGCCAGCGCCTCCTCCAGCGTGATCGTGAAGAGCTGCTCCTCGGACTGCAGCGACCGCGAGTCGGTGCCCTTCTTCAGATACGGCCCGTAGCGGCCGTTCTGCGCGGTGATCTCCTGGCCCTCGGCGTCGGTGCCGACGACGCGCGGGAGCGACATCAGCTTCAGCGCGTCGTCGAGGGTGACGGTGTCCAGGGCCATCGACTTGAAGAGGGAGGCCGTGCGCGGCTTGACCGCGTTCTTGCCGGTCTTCGGGGTGCCCTCGGGCAGGATCTCCGTGACGTACGGGCCGTAGCGGCCGTCCTTGGCGACGATCGCGTGGCCGGTCACCGGGTCGGTCCCCAGCTCGAAGTCGCCGCTCGGCTTGGCGAGCAGTTCCTCGGCCAGCTCGACGGTCAGCTCGTCGGGTGCCAGGTCGTCCGGGATGTCGGCGCGCTGGTGCTGCTCGGTGTCCTTCTCGCCGCGCTCGATGTACGGGCCGTAGCGCCCGACCCGCAGCACGATGTCGTTGCCCACCGGGAACGACGACACTTCGCGCGCGTCGATCGCGCCCAGGTCGGTCACGAGCTCCTTGAGGCCGCCGAGGTGGTCCCCGTCACCGTTGCCCGCGTCGGCCGCGTCACCGTTGCTGGTGCCCTCGCCGAAGTAGAACCGCTTCAGCCACGGCACGGCACGCGCCTCGCCGCGCGCGATACGGTCGAGGTCGTCCTCCATCCGGGCCGTGAAGTCGTAGTCGACGAGCCGGCCGAAGTGCTTCTCCAGCAGGTTGACCACGGCGAAGGAGAGGAAGGACGGCACCAGGGCCGTGCCCTTCTTGAACACGTAGCCGCGGTCGAGGATCGTGCCGATGATCGACGCGTACGTCGACGGGCGGCCGATCTCCCGCTCCTCCAGCTCCTTGACCAGCGACGCCTCGGTGTAGCGGGCCGGGGGCTTGGTGGCGTGCCCGTCGACCGTGATCTCCTCGGCGGTCAGCGCGTCGCCCTCGCCGACCTGCGGCAGCCGGCGCTCGCGGTCGTCGAGCTCGGCGTTCGGGTCGTCGGCGCCCTCGACGTAGGCCTTCAAGAAGCCGTGGAAGGTGATCGTCTTGCCGGACGCGCTGAACTCGACGTCCCGTCCGTCGGACGCCGTGCCACCGATCTTCACGGTGACGGAGTTACCGGTGGCGTCCTTCATCTGCGAGGCGACGGTCCGCTTCCAGATCAGCTCGTAGAGCCGGAACTGGTCGCCGGCCAGGCCGGTCTCGGCGGGCGTGCGGAAACGGTCGCCCGAGGGGCGGATCGCCTCGTGCGCCTCCTGCGCGTTCTTGACCTTGCCCGCGTAGGTGCGCGGCTGCGGCGGGAGGTAGTCGGCGCCGTACAGCTGCGTGACCTGGGCGCGGGCGGCGGTGACCGCCGTCTCGCTCAGCGTCGTCGAGTCCGTACGCATGTAGGTGATGTAGCCGTTCTCGTACAGCTTCTGCGCGATCTGCATGGTGGCCTTCGCGCCGAAGCCGAGCTTGCGGCTCGCCTCCTGCTGCAGCGTCGTCGTACGGAACGGGGCGTACGGCGAGCGGCGGTACGGCTTGGACTCGACGGAGCGCACGGCGAACCGCGTGCTCTCCAGGGCGGCGGCGAGCGCGCGGGCGTTCGCCTCGTCGAGGTGGAGGGTGTTCGCGCTCTTCAGCTGTCCCAGGGAGTCGAAGTCGCGGCCCTGCGCGACCCGCCTGCCGTCGACGGTCTGCAGGCGGGCGACCAGCGAGGACGGGTCGGAGGCGTCCCCCGCGCGGCCGGTCGCAAAGGTGCCCGTCAGGTCCCAGTACTCAGCAGAACGGAAAGCCATGCGCTCGCGTTCCCGCTCCACCACCAGCCTGGTGGCGACGGACTGGACGCGACCGGCGGACAGCCGGGGCATGACCTTCTTCCACAGGACCGGCGAGACCTCGTAGCCGTAGAGGCGGTCGAGGATGCGGCGGGTCTCCTGGGCATCGACCAGCTTCTGGTTGAGCTCGCGCGGGTTGGCCACGGCCGCGCGGATCGCGTCCTTGGTGATCTCGTGGAAGACCATCCGCTTGACCGGGATCTTCGGCTTGAGCACTTCCTGCAGGTGCCAGGCGATGGCCTCGCCCTCGCGGTCCTCATCGGTGGCGAGGAAGAGTTCGTCGGACTCCTTCAGCAGGTCCTTGAGCTTCTTGACCTGGGCCCGCTTGTCCGCGTTGACCACGTAGATCGGCTGGAAGTCATGGTCGACGTCCACACCGAGGCGACGGACTTCGCCGGTGTACTTCTCGGGCACTTCCGCGGCGCCGTTGGGAAGGTCGCGAATGTGCCCGACGCTCGCCTCGACGATGTAGCCAGGGCCGAGATAGCCCTTGATCGTCTTCGCCTTGGCAGGCGACTCGACGATGACGAGTCGGCGGCCGCCCTTCGCGGTCTCGCTGGTCGGGGACAACTTCGCTCTTCTCTCCGGTCGACGCTGGGGCCTCCCCAGGCGGTCCCCCGGGGTCGGGTCATGGTGACGCTGCGGAGTGTGACGGTACATCCCGCCCCCGTGTCAAACGGGAAAAGCCCGCAACGGCCACTCGAACGGTAACCCGACTACCACCGTTCCTGCCGCCCGGAGTGTCCAGACTCGGCCCGCCCTTATCCGGAGGGCGATCTACCGGTTACTGGGAGCGGCTGTGCCGCGCCGCTCCTCACAGGCGGGTGAAGCACCACGCGCCGAGGGCCAGGGAGATCACCGCGACGAGTCCCGCGACGGTGGCCGATGCGACGGGGCTCACACCCTGGGCGACCGGCCGGTGCCCGCGGGCGCGGGTCACGGTCCAGGCCAGCAACCCCGCTCCGAACAGGCAGAACACCGTCCCCGCGAAGATCGCCGGTCCACTCTCCATGATCCGCCGGCCCTCTCTTTCCCCTCGCTGGTACCGGTGCGGGGAGACCCTGCCACGCCCGGACGGCGGGCGGGCGAACCGGAGGTGAACTCGGGGGCCGCGGGACCGGGGCGAGCGGTCCGGAAGACCGCCCGCGACCCTTCGGAATTTCCTCGGAGGAGATTCCGAAACGAGGGGAAAACGCCGGGCGGCGGCCCGTGTCCGGTGGGAAAGGTGCGGCCCACGACAGCGATGTGGCCCGTGGGACCGTCACCGCCCGCCACCGCCCCGCGCTCCTCACCTCAGCGCATCTCAGCCGGCCGGCTCGAGGAACCCCTGTTCCACCAGCAGCCGGATCTGGGCCGGCGAACGGTCGCGCAGCAGCACCGGGTCCTCGCCCAGGAGCTGGGCGATGGCGTCCAGGATCCGACCCGCGCTCATCGTGCCGTCGCACACGCCCGCGAAGCCCGCGCCGATCGTGTCCACCTTGGTGGCCCGGCGCATCCCCCGGTTCTGGCGCAGCACGACGTGCTCGGGATCCTCGGCACCGGGCAGCCCGACCTGTTCCTGCACGACCTCGTCGGCCAGCCGGAAGTGCGCCTCCAGCAGCGCCGCGTCGTCGTGCGCCCGCAGGTAGTCGAGCCGCTCGAAGTGCGCCCTGACCGTCTCGCCGAGCGGCTGCTCGACCGGGTGCGGCCATTCCTCCACCGTGACCGAGGGCACGGCGGAGCCGGACCTGCGCAGGGTGATCCAGCCGAAGCCGACCGCCCGCACCTTGCGCGCCTCGAACTCGTCCAGCCACGCGTCGTAGCGCGCCCGGTACTCGGCCGGGTCCCCGCGGTGGTCGCCCGCGTCCCGCAGCCACAGCTCGGCGTACTGGGTGATGTCCTGCACCTCGCGCTGCACGATCCACGCGTCGCACCCGCGGGGCACCCACGACCGGAGTCTGTCCTGCCAGTCCTCCCCTTCGACGTGCTGCCAGTTGGCGAGGAACTGCGCGAACCCGCCCTCGTTCAGCCGTTCCCCCGTTTCCTGAACGAGCACCCGGCACAGATCGTCCCCGCCCATCCCGCCGTCGCGGTAGGTGAGCCGCGCCCCCGGCGAGATCACGAACGGCGGGTTGGACACGATCAGGTCGTACGTCTCGTCGTCCCGGACCGGCGTGAAGAGCGACCCCTCGCGCAGGTCGGCGGCCGGAACTCCGGAGAGCGCCAGGGTCAGCGCGGTGATGTGCAGCGCGCGCGGGTTGACGTCGGTGGCCGTCACGCGGGTGGCGTGCCGGGCGGCGTGCAGCGCCTGGATGCCGGAACCGGTGCCGAGGTCGAGCGCGGAGGCCACGGGCGTACGGACGGTGATGCCGGCCAGGGTGGTGGACGCCCCGCCGACGCCGAGCACGACGCCCTCGGCCCGGCTGCCGATGCCCCCGGCGCCTCCGACCGCGCACCCGAGGTCGGACACGATGAACCAGTCCTCGCCGGCCGGCCCGCCGTACGGCCGTACGTCCACGGTCGCGGTGAGCTGGTCCGCGCCCGCGCGCGCCAGCCACCCGCTCTCCAGGCAGACGTCGACGGGCAGGACCTCCGCGGCGCGCGCGTGCGCGACGGGCTGCTGCAGCAGGAACAGCCGCACCAGCAGCTCCAGCGGCGTGTCCCCGCGGGTCACCCGCAGGGCGGGCACGGTCTCGCTGCGGGCCAGGGCCGCGTACGCGGGAGCGCCGAGCAGTTCGAGCAGTCCGTCGGCGGTGAAGGAGGCTCCGAGCAGCGCGTCCCGTAGCCGGGCGGCGGCTTCGGGACGGTCGGACGAGGGCAGGGGCGGCAGGCTGGCGTCACTCACGCCCTCCATTGTGGCCGCCGCCCCCGGCCTGCGCGTCCCGCGGCCGCTGTCGCGGCGTCAGCTCTTGGTGGCCTGCGCCGTCGCGGTGGCCGTCTGGCAGCTGGACTGCCGGGACATCGCCTCGCCGACCTCACCCTCCTCCAGCGCGCTGAGGGCGTCGTTGCCGCTCTTGCTCAGCTTGTCCAGCTCGGAGGCGATGTCCTTGAGGCCGTCGGCGAACTTCGCCTGGTCGTCGGTGTCGAGGCCGTCGACCTGCTTCTTCAGCGAGGCGTAGGAGGCGGAGATGCCGTTGAGCTCCTTGACCGCGTCCGTCTGCTTCTTCTCGCCGTTCTCGACGTCCGGGGCCCCGGCCTTGGTCACGGCGGCACCGATCGCCCTGTAGGCGTCGGACATGTCCTGGAAGGCCTTCGAGTCGGCCTTCTGGACCTCTTCCGGCGTGCTGTTGTCCGAGGTCTCCTTCTGGATCGCGGCGTTGGCCGATCTGATCTTCGCGGCCTGCGGCTGCACCGCGTCGCAGACCTGCTTCGCCCAGGCGTCGAGCTTTTCGTTGGAGTCGTCGCCGCCGCATCCCGTCAGCGCCAGTACCAGTACCGCACCGCCGGACAGTGCGGCCGCGAGCTTCTTGTTCACCGGATTGGTCCCTTCCATGGCTCTCGGCCCCGGAACATACACGCCGGATGGACTACACCCACCCGTCGAACGTCCGTTAAGACACTTTTTAAAGCCATTTGCACCAAGGGAGACAAGGCTCACGGCCAGGGATTTCGCGGGCAGAGAAAGGGCGGGCGGCGCGTCAACACACGCCGCCCGCCCGCACCTTGATCCGGCGTCCGCTGCCCCTCCCTAGGAAACCACCGCCGGGTCGGCCGACTTGGGCTCCGGCTCGGCGTCGTCCTCGTCGCCCACGGCGATGCCGCGCCGCTTGGACACGTACACCGCGCCGACGATCACGACCAGCGCCAGGACCGCGATGAGCACCCGCATCCCGACGCTCTCGTCCGCGCCGTAGGAGAACTTGATGACCGCGGGCGCGATGAGCAGCGCCACCAGGTTCATCACCTTCAGCAGGGGGTTGATCGCGGGTCCGGCGGTGTCCTTGAAGGGGTCGCCGACGGTGTCGCCGATGACGGTCGCCGCATGGGCCTCGCTGCCCTTCCCGCCGTGATGACCGTCCTCGACGAGCTTCTTCGCGTTGTCCCACGCTCCGCCGGAGTTGGCGAGGAAGACCGCCATCAGCGTGCCCGCGCCGATCGCGCCCGCCAGGAAGGCGCCCAGGGCGCCGACGCCGAGCGTGAACCCGATGAAGATGGGCGCCATCACGGCGAGCAGTCCCGGTGTGGCGAGCTCCCGCAGGGCGTCCTTGGTGCAGATGTCGACGACCTTGCCGTACTCCGGTTTCTCGCTGTAGTCCATGATCCCGGGCTTCTCGCGGAACTGCCGCCGCACCTCGAACACCACGGAACCCGCCGACCGCGACACCGCGTTGATCGCCAGCCCCGAGAAGAGGAAGACGACCGCCGCGCCCGCGACCAGACCGACGAGGTTGTTCGGCTGGGAGATGTCCATCATCAGGCTCATCGGCGCGCCCTCACCGCTGAGCTTCTCGCCCACGTCCCGCGCGCCGGTGGTGATGGCGTCCCGGTACGAGCCGAACAGCGCCGCCGCCGCCAGGACGGCCGTGGCGATGGCGATGCCCTTGGTGATGGCCTTGGTGGTGTTGCCGACCGCGTCCAGGTTGGTGAGCACCTGGGCGCCCGCGCCCTGGACGTCACCGGACATCTCGGCGATGCCCTGGGCGTTGTCGGAGACCGGGCCGAAGGTGTCCATGGCGACGATCACGCCGACCGTGGTGAGCAGTCCGGTGCCCGCCAGCGCCACCGCGAACAGCGCCAGCATGATCGACGTACCGCCGAGCAGGAACGCACCGTACACGCCGAGCCCGATCAACAGGGCGGTGTAGACCGCGGATTCGAGCCCGATCGAGATGCCGGCGAGGACGACGGTGGCCGGACCCGTCAGCGAGGTCTTGCCGATGTCCCGCACGGGGCGCCGGGTGGTCTCGGTGAAGTAGCCGGTGAGCTGCTGGATCAGGGCGGCCAGCACGATGCCGATGGCCACGGCGACGAGCGCGAGGATCCGCGGGTCGCCGTCCCTGCCCTGGATCGCCGCGTCGGTGACGCCGTCGAGGTCGGCGTAGGACGACGGCAGGTAGACGAACACCGCGATCGCCACCAGCACGAGCGAGATCACTGCGGAGACGAAGAACCCCCGGTTGATCGCGCTCATGCCGCTGCGGTCGGCCCGCCTCGGGGCCACCGCGAAGATGCCGATCATCGCGGTGAGGACACCGATCGCGGGCACCAGCAGCGGGAACGCCAGCCCCGCGTCGCCGAACGCCGCCGAGCCGAGGATCAGCGCGGCCACCAGGGTCACGGCGTACGACTCGAAGAGGTCGGCCGCCATGCCCGCGCAGTCGCCGACGTTGTCGCCCACGTTGTCGGCGATGGTCGCGGCATTGCGCGGATCGTCCTCCGGAATGCCGTGCTCGACCTTGCCGACCAGGTCGGCGCCGACGTCGGCGGCCTTGGTGAAGATGCCGCCGCCGACCCGCATGAACATCGCGATCAGCGCGGCCCCGAGACCGAACCCCTCGAGCACCTTCGGCGCGTCCGCCGCGTACACCAGCACCACGCAGGAGGCGCCGAGCAGACCGAGGCCCACGGTGAACATGCCGACCACACCGCCCGTACGGAAAGCGATCTTCATCGCTTTGTGCGAGACCGCGGTGAGATCCTTTTCCGGTTCGCCCGCGGCCGGGGTGGCTTCGCGCGCCGCCGCCGCGACCCGCACATTGCTGCGCACGGCGAGCCACATGCCGATATAGCCGGTGGCCGCCGAGAACGCCGCTCCGATCAAGAAGAACACCGACCGTCCGGCACGCTGATTCCAGTCGTCCGCGGGCAGCAGCATGAGCAGGAAGAACACGATCACGGCGAATACGCCGAGGGTGCGCAGCTGGCGGGCCAGATAGGCGTTCGCGCCCTCCTGGACCGCCGCGGCGATCTTCTTCATGCTGTCAGTGCCCTCGCCGGCCGCGAGGACCTGGCGCACCAGGACTCCCGCGACCACCAGCGCCGCCAGCGCCACGACGCCGATGACCACCACGAGCAGGCGGTTGTCGTCGGTCAGCACGGCGGCTGCGAGGGATGTGGGTTGGCCCGACTCATGTGAGATGGAAAGCCCCGCCATTCGTCCTCCTTGACGCTTGGGCTGAGCTCAAGATGTGGACGGGATTGTAGGTACCGGAACCTGATCAAAACAGAGCGCGTGAATTATGAATGGCTGGCAACCACTCTTCTCGAATGATCGCCGGGCAACCGACGACTCGAAATCGGTAATGCTTTTGGAGCATTCACGTGATCGCATTTTCAGGGCCGATCGATCGTGAAGGAATTCACGCGATCAACCGCACGAGACCACTGTAAGCGCGGTGACCGATACCCGCACATGACGAAGGGCCCCACGAGGGGGCCCTTCGGGAAGAACAGTCGCCGTCCGGGTGAACCGGGTCAGCGATTCAGGCGAGCCGGCCGATCCCGGCGAGTCAGCGAGCCGGCCGAGTCAGCGAGCCGGCCGAGTCAGCCGAGCCAGCGAGTCGGCCGAGTGAGGCAAGTCAGGCGATGAGCGTGGCCGGCGGCGCGGTCGGCCACCTCATGCGGATCGACCCGCCGTGCTCCCCCGCGCTGACCTCGACGTCGTCGACGAGGCCGCTGATGACCGCGAGGCCCATCTCGTCCTCCTCGGTCTCCCCGTCGGCGTCGCCGGGCCCGTCTCCGGGCGCCCGCTCACCAGGGGCCGCATGGGGCGCCTCGTCGCCGACCTCGATGGAGAACTGCTTCTCCTCCTCGATCAGCAGCACCTTCACGGGTGCCGAGATGCCGCCGTTCTGATGCAGTCCCACGGCTCGGGAGCACGCCTCGCCGACGGCGAGCCTGACCTCGTCGAGGACGGCCTCGTCCACTCCGGCCCTGCGCGCAACCGCCGCCGCCACGAGACGGGCGGTCCTGACATGCTCGGGCAGCGCGCTGAAGCGGAGTTCAACGGTGGCCATGCATCCCCCTCGCAACTACGGGCGTGCTGTGGAGAGGCCGGGCCGCCGAACGCCCGGCCCGCCTCCTGGTTTCACTTCTGCCGCCCGGGCGCGACCGCCCGGGACCGGGGTGGTCAGTCGGTGGCCGCCACCGCTTCCTCGACCGAGGTGTGGATCGGGAACACCTTGGTGAGGCCGGTAATGCGGAAAATCTTGAGAATGCGCTCCTGGTTGCAGACCAGGCGCAGCGAGCCCTCATGGGCCCGGACGCGCTTCAGGCCGCCGACCAGCACGCCGAGTCCGGTGGAGTCGAGGAAGTCCACACCCTCCATGTCGACGACAAGGTGGAAACTGCCGTCGTTCACCAGCTCGACCAGCTGCTCGCGCAGCTTGGGCGCGGTATATACGTCGATTTCGCCACCGACCCTGACGATCGTGCGATCGCCCATGGTCTCGGTCGACAGGGACAGGTCCACGGATCCTCCAGCACCTAGCTATCGAGCGGTCGCCCTTGGGGCATCTCGGCCAAGCCCCCTGGACGGTTCGCCAGCCGCGATGGCATTCAATCACTTACCGGCAGGCGTGCACGACGCCTTGGCCCCATTGTCCGTCACGCCAGTGACACACTCGGTGCCGATGGCCAAGAATCACCGATCCGATCGACCCTCGACGGACACCCCGTCCAGGCCCTCGCCGGGCACGGTCCTGGACCGGCTCGCGTCCGGGCCGAGCCGGGCTGCGCGCGTCACTCATACGGAGCACTTGCCCCCGCGTGCGGGTCGCCATGCCGTCTGGCCGGACCGGATCCGCACGGAGGTCGTCGCCGCCGTGCGGGCCGCGGGCATCGACCACCCCTGGGTCCACCAGGCACGCGCCGCCGAGCACGCCCTGGACGGCGAGTCCGTCGTGATCGCCACCGGCACCGCGTCCGGGAAGTCCCTGGCGTACCTCGCACCGGTCCTGTCCACGCTCCTGGACGGCGCGGAGGCCCCGAACGGCCGCGGCGCGACCGCCCTCTACCTCGCCCCCACCAAGGCCCTCGCAGCCGACCAGTGCCGGTCGGTGAAGGAACTTTCACAAACACTGGGCCATTCGGTGCGCGCGGCGGCCTACGACGGCGACACTCCGTTCGAGGAACGCGAGTGGATCCGCCAGTACGGCAACTACGTCCTGACCAACCCGGACATGCTGCACCGCGGCATCCTGCCCTCCCACGCCCGGTGGTCCTCCTTCCTGAAGTCGCTGAAGTACGTCGTCATCGACGAGTGCCACACCTACCGGGGCGTGTTCGGCTCGCACGTGGCCCAGGTGCTGCGCCGGCTGCGGCGCCTGTGCGCCCGCTACGGCTCCTCGCCCGTGTTCCTGCTGGCGTCCGCGACCGCCGCCGAACCCGCCGTCGCCGCCGGCCGCCTCACCGGACTGCCGGTGGTGGAGGTGGCCGACGACGCCTCACCACGCGGTGAACTGGTGTTCGCCCTGTGGGAGCCGCCGCTGACCGAGCTGCACGGCGAAAAGGGCGCACCCGTCCGCCGTACGGCCACCGCCGAGGCGGCCGACCTGCTGACCGACCTCACCGTCCAGGGCATGCGCTCGATCACCTTCGTGCGCTCCCGGCGCGGCGCCGAACTGATCTCCGTGATCGCTCAGGAGCGCCTCGCCGAGGTGGACCGCTCGCTCGCCCGGCGGGTCGCGGCCTACCGGGGCGGTTATCTCCCCGAGGAACGCCGCGCCCTCGAACGCGCCCTGCACTCCGGTGAACTCCTCGGCCTCGCCGCGACGAACGCCCTCGAACTCGGCGTGGACATCTCCGGCCTGGACGCGGTGGTCATCGCCGGGTATCCCGGCACCCGGGCCTCCCTGTGGCAGCAGGCCGGCCGCGCGGGACGGTCCGGGCAGGGCGCCCTCGCCGTCCTGGTCGCCCGCGACGACCCCTTGGACACCTTCCTCGTCCACCATCCCGAGGCCCTCTTCGACCGGCCCGTGGAGTCCACCGTCCTCGACCCCGACAACCCCTACGTGCTCGCCCCGCACCTGTGCGCGGCGGCCGAGGAACTGCCCCTGACCGAGGAGGACCTGGACCTCTTCGGCCCGGCCACCGAGGAACTGCTCCCGCAGCTGGAGTCGGCGAAACTGCTGCGGCGGCGGACGAAGGCCTGGCACTGGACCCGCCGGGAACGGGCCGCGGACCTGACCGGCATCCGCGGTGGGGGCGGCCGGCCCGTGCAGGTCGTCGAGACCGGCACGGGCCGGCTGCTGGGCACGGTCGACGCGGGCGCGGCACACGCGAGCGTCCACGAGGGCGCGGTCCACCTGCACCAGGGCCTCACCTATCTCGTCCGCTCCCTCGACCTGGAGGACTCCGTCGCCCTGGTCGAACGGGCGAACCCGACCTACACCACGGTCGCCCGCGACACGACGGCCATCACCGTGCTGGAGACGGACACCGAGATCCCGTGGGGCGACGGCCGCCTGTGCTACGGCTCCGTCGAGGTCACCAACCAAGTGGTCTCCTTCCTGCGCCGGCGGCTCATCACCGGCGAAGTGCTCGGCGAGACGAAACTCGACCTCCCTCCTCGTACGCTGCGCACCCGCGCGGTGTGGTGGACGGTCACCGAGGACCAGCTCGACCGGGCCAGGATCAACCCGGAGATCCTCGGTGGCGCCCTGCACGCCGCCGAGCACGCGTCGATCGGCATGCTGCCGCTCTTCGCGACCTGCGACCGCTGGGACATCGGCGGCGTCTCGATCCCCCTGCACCCCGACACCCTGCTGCCCACGGTCTTCGTCTACGACGGCCATCCCGGCGGCGCGGGCTTCGCGGAACGCGCCTTCCACACCGCCCACGCCTGGCTCACCGCCACCCGTCAGGCCATCGCCTCCTGCGAGTGCGAGGCCGGGTGCCCCTCCTGCATCCAGTCCCCCAAGTGCGGCAACGGCAACGACCCTCTGCACAAGCGGGGCGCGGTCCGGCTGCTCACCGTGCTGCTGGCGGGGGCGCCGGGGGAGGCGCTGGAGGGGTCGGCGGAGGCTGAGCCGTCTGCGGGAGGGGGCGGGGCGGCGCCCGGGCCTGCTCCGGGGGCCTAGCCTGCGCTTGAGGCTGGGCCGGGACCCGAACCCATGGCCGGCGCCGCATCCGGGGCCGTGGGTTCCGCCGGGCCGGCAGGCGCCGCCCGTGCCCTGACCTCCACCGTGAACGGCCCCCGGCCCGACGCCACCGACACGTCCGACACCTCGCCGGTGATCACGCACCGCACGAGCCTCGTCCCCTGCGCGCGAGCCACCCGGTCCGCCCGCGCGCAGGCCTCCGTGCCGCCCCGCGTCCAGTGGTCCGCCGCCGCGAGCGCCGCCAGGTCCGCGCCCCCGGCCGCCCGGTGCCGGACCGCCACGGCGTGCCCCAGGGCCGCGACCACGCCGAAGACGACACACAGCACGGCGATCGCCCCGACACTCCAGACGGTCGCGGACCCACGGTCCGGACAGCCACCGGTCCCACGGCCGCCCAGCGCCACCGGCACCGACCCGAACCGCCGCCTGTGCGACGCGCCTCTCACGCCCCCTCCCCCACGAACTCCTCCGCCGCCGCGACGGCCTCCTCCCTCAGTTCGAAGGGCAGCCCGTGCAGAACCGGCGGCCTGGCCACGACGACCACCCGGACCTGCTCGGCCTCCCGGCTCACCGTGACCGTCGCGCCGGGCGGCGCCACCTCACGGGTCACCTCGACGACCACGTCCGGCGGATCCTGCCGGGCCGCCGCGCGAGCGCCCGTGCGCGCCGCGTCCACGCACTGGATCTGCGCCGCCACCACCAGCAGGCCCCAGACCAGCGCCGTGGCGAACATCACCAGGACGGGCAGCACCATGGCCGACTCCGCCGTCACGAACCCCCGGTCAGCGCGCCGCTCACATCCGGCCATCGAGTGCCTGCTGCACGATGTTCCGCAGCGCCGTGCTGACCGGCCCGCTGGTGACCACCTTGTAGAGCACCACGGAGAACGCCACCGCCGCGACGATTCCCATCGCGTACTCCGAGGTCACCATTCCCGTGTCCCGCCGTACCGCACGCGCCGCACATGCCGTGCGCACCGTGCGCATCAGGGCACGCACTCGCGCCCGCACCACCTGATACATGTCAACCCCCGTGAGAAGACGTCCTGTTGCTTCTGTCGCTCGTTCTGTCATGGGCTCTGTGATTCGTTCCGTGTCGTGTTCCGCGTGTCGTCCTGAGTTGCGTCCGGCGTTCGCTCCGTGATTCGCCGCGCTTCCGCCAGCCGGTCACCGTGTCGCTGCTGCCGCCGGCGACCCGTCACACACCACCCCCTCCCAGCACCCCACCCGCGAGCCCGATCACCACGGGCAGCACGCCGACCGAGATGAAGGCGGGCAGGAAGCACAGGCCCACCGGCGCGCTGATCAGGACCGCCGCCCGCCGGGCCCGTGCCGTCGCCGCGCGGGTCCACCGCGCGCGGGCCTCGGCGGCGAGCCGGGCCACCGGGGCGGCCAGCGGCAGCCCGGCCACATCGGCCCGCTCCAGCAGCCGGGCCAGGGACGCGGCCCCCGGGAGCGAGGCCAGGTCGCGCCAGGCCGCCCCCGGTTCACCGCCCAGCCGCACCTCCGCCGCGCCGCGGGCCAGCGCGTCACCGACCGGTCCGCCCAAGGCCTCTCCGACGGCCTGTGCGGCCAGTACCGGCCCCGCGCCCGCCGCGATGCAGGCGGACAGCAGATCCGCGGCCAGGGGCAGCTGACGTGCCGCCCGGGCGGTGTCCGCTTCCCGTGCCCCCGCGGCGGCCGGCGGCCGCCGCAGGCGCCACCGCCACAGCCCGGCCGCGGCGACCAGCCCCACGGCCACTCCGGCGAGACCGCCCACCAGCACCCACCCGGCACCCGCCACGCCCGCGTACGGCAGCCAACCCCGCAGGGCACTCAGTCGTGTGAGGCGTGAGGCGGTCGCCGTGCGCTCCAGGGCCAGCACCTCGGCCAGTCGTCGCCGCACCCGCCGCTCACGGCGCGTCCGGCTCCACCATCGCGCCAGCCAGGCGAGCACCGAAACGGTCCCCACCACCGCCCCCAGCCTGTGGATGACGTCCCCGCTCATGCCGTCACCTCCTCGGCGCCCCGCATGATCCGCAGGGCCCACCACAGCCCGAGGCCCTCCAGCACCGCGCCGGCCGCCAGGCAGACCAGTCCCGACGGTGTGTGCAGCAGGACGTGCAGCGGGTCCGCGCCGAGCGCCGCACCGAGCGCCAGGCCCACGACCGGCAGCCCGGCGAGCACCACCGCCGTGGCACGGGCACCGGCCAACTGGGCGCGCAGGTCGTCGCGCTGGTCCCGTTCGGCACGCAGCGCCGCCTCCAGCCGGTCGAGGCCGGCCGCCAGTCCTGCACCCTGGTCCACCGCCACCCGCCAGCACGCGGCGAGTCCCCGCAGCCCTTCGCCGCCCGGCTGTCGCGCCGCCGCGGCGAGCGCGTCCGGTACGTCCCCGCCGAACCGCGCTGCGGCCAGCACCGCCGCCTGCATGTCACCGAGCCCGCCGGAGTCCCGCGCGGCCGGCAGCAGCGCCTCCCCCGGCTGCCTCCCGGCGCGCACCTCACCGGCCAGCGCACCGCACAACGCGATCACCGCGTCCCCCCGCTCCTCCCGCACCCGGCGCTCCCCGGCGGCCCTGCGCATCCGCCGCAGCAAGGGCACCCCTGCCGCCCCCGCGACGGCCGGGAGCACCGACGCGCCCAGCACCGCCAGCACCCCGCCGACCGCCAACGACCACCACTCGGCACGCAGCCGCCCGCGGATCCGCTCGACGGCGCGGGCCGACCGGGGCCGGCCCGGTGGCCCGCCTCCCGCCGAACCGCCGCCGGCCAGCAGCAGCCGCGCCCGCCTGGCCCCGGCCTGCCCGCCGCCCAGCAGCCAGGCAGCGGTCCCCAGGCACGCCACGGCCGCGCCCGTCGACACCTCGGTCGTCCCGTTCATCACCCGATCCCCTCTCCCTGCCGTTCGCCGCCCGCGCTCCTGAGCAGCTCCCGCAGCCGCTGCCATCCGCGCTCGCGGGCGAAGGCCGTCGGCCCCCACCGCAGCGCCGGTACCGTCCGCACCAGCCCGGACGGGTCCCGTTCCAGCACGTGCACCTCCGCGATCCGCCGCCTTCCGGTCCGGTCGCGCACCAGGTGCAGCACCACCGAGACGGCGGCCGCCAACTGGCTGTGCAGGGCGAACCGGTCGAGTCCGGCGGCCGTACCGAGCGCCTCCAGCCGGGCCGGTACATCGGCGGCGGCGTTGGCATGGACGGTTCCGGAGCCTTCGTGCCCCGTGTTGAGGGCGGCCAGCAGGTGGACCACCTCCGCGCCGCGCACCTCACCCACGACCAGCCGGTCGGGCCGCATCCGCAGCGCCTGCCGCACCAGGTCCTCCAGGGTGACGAGGCCCGCGCCCTCCTGGTTGGCGGGTCTGGTCTCCAGGCGCACGATGTGCGGGTGATCGGGCCGCAGTTCCGCCGAGTCCTCGGCCAGGACGATGCGTTCGTCCGGCCCCGCGAGTCCCAGCAGCGCACTCAGCAACGTCGTCTTGCCACTGCCGGTCCCGCCGCTGACCAGGAACGACAACCGGGCGTCCAGCAGGGCGCGCAGCACGCGGTCGCCATCCGGTGGCACCGTCCCGGCCGCGATCAGCTCCTCGAGGGTGAAGGCACGGGGCCGGACGACACGCAGGGACAGGCAGGTGCAGCCGACGGCCACCGGGGGCAGCACCGCGTGCAGCCGGGTCCCGTCGGGCAGCCGCGCGTCGACCCAGGGCCGGGCATCGTCCAGGCGCCGGCCGGCCACGGCGGCCAGCCGCTGCGCCAGGCGCCGGACGGCCGTCGCGTCCGGGAAGGAGATGTCGGTGAGCTCCAGTCCCCCGCCGCGGTCCACCCAGACCCGGTCCGGCGCCGACACCAGCACGTCGCTCACCGAGGGATCGGCCAGGAGCCCTTCCAGCGGCCCGCTGCCGACCAGCTCCGACCGCAGCTGGTCGGCCGCCACCAGCACCTCGGAGTCCCCGAGCACCCGCCCCTGGTCCCGCAGTGCCTGCGCCACCCGCGCGGGGGTCGGCTCGGCCCCGCTCTCGGCCAGCCACCGCCGCACCCCGTCGAGCAGGCCGGGAGGCAATCCGGCGCCGGTCACCGTCGCCCTCCTCATGCCGTCCTCGCCTCCACCAGCGCCCGCTCCCAGAACTCCTTGCAGAAGCGGGCCAGCGGGCCCCGGCCGGATGCCCCGGGTGGCCGCCCGGTCTCGTACGGGCGGTGCAGGACGGGCTCGTCGGGGACGGCCCCCGCGAGGGGCAGCCCGAGCAGCCGGGCGACCTCGCGGTCGTCCAGGCCCGGCGCGTACGGTCCGCGCACCACCACGCGCAGGTCGCGCAGGACCATGCCCACGGCGGAGGCGACGCGCCCCGCCGCGGCGACGGCGCGCAGTTCCGCGGGGACCACAAGGAGCCCGAGGTCGAGCTGGGCGAGGGCTTCGGCGACCCCGTCGTCGACACGGCGCGGCAGGTCGACCACGACGGTGCCACCACCACGCCGTGCCGCGGCGAGCACCGCGCGGACCGCCCGGGGCGGCACGGCGAGGCAGTCGCCGCGGTCCCAGCTGAGCACCCGCAGCGAGTGCAGTTCCGGCAGTGACTCCTCCAGGGCGCCGCCGCCGACCCGGCCGCGTGACGCGGCGAACGCGGGCCATCGCAGTCCCTTGGCCGACTCGCCGCCGAGCGCCACGTCGAGTCCGCCGCCCAACGGGTCCGCGTCGACCAGGAGGGTGCGCAGTCCCTCACGGGCGGAGGTGACGGCGAGCGCGCACGCGAGCGTGGACGCTCCGGCGCCGCCCCGGCCGCCGATGACGCCGACGGTCAGGGCGGGCCGTCCGACGCCCTCGGCCACGTCGGCGATGCGGTCGACGAGCCACTGCTCGCCGTCGGGCAGCATCAGCACATGGTCGGCGCCGATCTCGACGGCCCGCCGCCACACCCCGGGATCGTCCTGGTCACGGCCGACCAGCACGACTCCCGGCCTGCGCGCCGCGCCGCGCACCCGTCGGGCGGCGTCGTCGCCGACCAGGACGAGTGGCGCTGCCTCCCAGCTGCCCCTCGGCTCCGGCACTCCGTGCTGGACCTCCGGTGTGGCGCCGGCCGCCGCGCACAGGCGCAGCAGATCGTCGAGGAGTGCGGGATCCTCGGTGACGATCAGCGGTGCCCCGGGCCGGCCTCCTCCGGCGGCGGGTGGCGGATCGTGCGTGATGGTTCCGGCCATGTTCGTCCCCCTTTGCTGTATCTCTCGCGAGCCTCCGCGGCCCCGCGATTCCCAGATGCGGAAGAACCGGCAAGCGGCCTTCCAATGAGCGGCCGCAGGAAACCGGCCGTACGCGACCCGGCAAACGGAAGTGGGCGTGAACTCACGGCGAGCGGGGCGCGCTGGAAACACGGTGCAGCGATCCGGGAAAACTTGTGGATCTTGGTGGATAACTGTGGACGGATCGACGGCTGTGAATATCGCGGTCACTCATACAGGTGAGCCCCGCTCATGTCCTGTACGGGACCCACAGAGCAGCCCATTGGCTACCCAGGGTAACTAGTCATGAGCACGACAATCGCGCATCGCTCGGCACCGGCCGACCGATCAGACCGCGAAAGGAAGCGAGAAAACCCACCCGGACATGCGACGACCCCCGCCGGGGGGGAGAGCGGGGGTCGTCCCCACGGCCGACTCGGGGGGGGAGGAGTCGGACCGGGTTAGCACGGTCGCGAACGATCCGTGACTTCCATGGTGTACCCGAGAGCCATCTCAGGCAAACCCACGCGCCCCACCTTACGCCGAATGGGCTGCGCCTATGCTCAAGGACGTGGAAAACCACTCGTTGCCGCGCACAGCCGCCTTCTTTGACCTGGACAAGACGGTCATTGCGAAGTCGAGCACGCTCACGTTCAGCAAGTCGTTCTACCAAGGCGGCCTGATCAACCGCAGGGCGGTCCTGCGTACCGCATATGCCCAGTTCGTGTTCCTGGCCGGTGGCGCCGACCACGACCAAATGGAGCGGATGCGCAAGTACCTGTCCGCACTGTGCCGCGGCTGGAACGTCCAGCAGGTCAAGGAGATCGTCGCCGAGACGCTGCACGACCTGATCGACCCGATCATCTACGACGAGGCCGCCACCCTCATCGAGCAGCACCACACCGCGGGACGCGACGTCGTGATCGTGTCCACCTCGGGCGCCGAGGTGGTCGAGCCGATCGGCGAACTGCTCGGCGCGGACCGGGTCGTGGCGACCCGCATGGTGGTCGGCGACGACGGGTGCTTCACCGGCGAGGTGGAGTACTACGCGTACGGACCGACCAAGGCCGAGGCGATCAGGGAGCTGGCCGAGTCCGAGGGCTACGACCTGGCCCGTTGCTACGCCTACAGCGACTCGGTGACCGACGTGCCGATGCTGGAGTCCGTGGGCCACCCGCACGCCGTGAACCCGGATCGCGCGCTGCGCCGTGAGGCCCTGGCGCGGGGCTGGCAGATCCTCGACTTCCACCGGCCGGTCCGGCTCAAGCAGCGCTTCCCCACGTTCTCCGTACCGCCGCGTCCCGCATTGGTCGCGGCGGCCGCTATAGGAGCCGCGGCGGCCACCGCGGGCCTGGTCTGGTACGCCAGCCGGCGCCGCACGACAGTGGCCTGACCGCCCCTTCCGCGCGACGCGGCGGCGAACGCCGACCGGACCCACCCCACCGACGCCCGTTCAGCACCTCTTTGAACCCAAAAGTAAAGAAGCAGGGCCAGGACTTCCGCTTACTTCGAACCCGGAGTACAAAGGACTTGACGGCCCGCGAGACCAAGGACATCCGCGAGGATCACCTTCACAACGCATTTGGCCCCACGGACCGAGCATGAACACCGGGAACCCACGCGACGTCGACCCGTCGATTACGGGCCAGCCGCACCAGGGGACGGGCAAAGAACCCGACCTGATGGGCGTACATCGAGGACGCTTGGTAACGCGGTGGACATGCCAGCGGCGGTACGAGCGATCGTACCGCCGCATTTCTGCGCGGCCCCTTGTCCGGGCCCCTGTCCAGCCCTTTTACGCGGCCCCGCGCTGGAGCGCCTCGCACACCGCCGTCGACTCGCGCGCCCCCAGCTCGATCGCGCGGCCGCAGTGGGCGATCCAGGCGGCCACACCCTCAGGAGTGCCGGAGACATAGCCCTCCAGCGCCGCCAGATAGGCCTCCCGCCCCAGCTCGGCATGCCCGACCTCGGCGGGGCAGACCGACTTGGGGTCGAGCCCGCTGCCGATCAGCACGATGCGCTCGGCCGTACGCGCGACCAGGCCGTTGTGGGAGACGAACGGGCGCAGCGCGAGAAGCTCGCCGTGCACGACCGCGGCCGTCACCAGCGCCGGGGCGGAACCGCCCGCGATGACCAGGTCGGCCAGTCCCTCCAGCCGGCCGTGCGTTTCCGCCGCACTCGGCAGCGACAGCCCGACCGGGGGCTCGTCGACCGGCTCGCCCTCCTGCCGCGGCCGCCCGACCTGCTCACCCTTGTCCGCAGCGGCGACCAGGTGCAGCCGGGCCAGCACCCGCAGGGGCGACTGCCGCCAGATGGACAACAACTGACCCGCCTCGGCGGTAAGACGCAGCGCGGCGCCCATCGCGCGGGCCTCGTCGTCACCGCTGAAGTCGCTGCGTCGGCGCACCTCTTCCAGGGCCCAGTCCGCGCCGGCCAGCGCGGCCGAACCACGGGCGCCGCGCAGCGCCGCCTCGGAGGTGATCTCGTTGCTGCGCCGCCGCATGACCCGGTGCCCGTAGACCCGGTCCACGGCCTTGCGCACGGACTCCACGGACTCGGCCACGCCGGGCAGGGAGCCCAGGGCCGCAAGGGGGTCCGCGCCGGCCGAGCTCTTCCGAGGGCCCTGGGGCGAATCGGCGGTCGCGCCTGTCGTACTCATGAGTACGACCCTACGCACCCGCGGCGCCCACCCCACGATGGAGTGGTCTTCTTCACGCCCACCGGACACACACGGCAATCACTCCATTACTCTTGGTGAACATGAAAATTGCTTTCGTGGGGAAGGGCGGCAGCGGAAAGACGACCCTGTCCTCTCTGTTCGTCCGTCATCTCGCCGCATGCGGCGCCCCGGTCGTCGCGGTGGACGCCGACATCAACCAGCACCTCGGGGCCGCGTTGGGTCTGAACGAGGAGGAGGCGGCCGCCCTGCCCGCGATGGGCGCGCACCTTCCGCTGATCAAGGAGTACCTGCGCGGCACCAATCCGCGCATCACGTCCGCCGACACGATGATCAAGACGACTCCGCCCGGCGAGGGCTCCCGGCTGCTGCGCGTGCGGGAGGACAACCCGGTCTACGACGCCTGCGCCCGATCCGTGGAACTCGACGGCGGGGCCGTCCGTTTGATGGTCACCGGCCCCTTCACCGACGCCGACCTGGGGGTCGCCTGCTACCACTCCAAGACCGGAGCGGTGGAGCTGTTCCTGAACCACCTGGTGGACGGCCCCGGCGAGTACGTCGTGGTCGACATGACCGCCGGCTCGGACTCCTTCGCCTCCGGCATGTTCACCCGCTTCGACATCACGTTCCTCGTGGCCGAGCCGACCCGGAAGGGGGTCTCCGTCTATCGCCAGTACAAGGAGTACGCCCGCGACTTCGACGTCACCCTGAAGGTCGTCGGCAACAAGGTGCGGGACCAGGACGACCTCGACTTCCTCCGCGCGGAGGCCGGGGACGACCTGCTGGTGGCCGTGGGGCACTCGGACTGGGTGCGGTCCATGGAGAAGGGCCGGCCGCCCCGGTTCGGCCTTCTGGAGGAGTCCGGCCGGCACGCCCTGAGCCTGCTGCACTCGGCCGCCGACGCGACCTACGAGCGGCGCGACCGGGAGCGGTACACCCGCCAGATGGTGCACTTCCACCTGAAGAACGCCCGGTCGTGGGGGAACGAGCGCACCGGGGCCGACCTGGCGGCTCAGGTCGACCCCGGGTTCGTGCTCGGGGAGAGAGTCACGGCGTCCGCCTGACGCTCACCGCCGGGCCGCCGGGGCTCCGGGCACCCCCTTGGGGGCCGGGGCCGGGTGGTCCGCCGAGAAGGACTTCCAGCCCCGCTTCGGGGCCTCGCCGACGTCCAGCGAGCGCAGTTTCGCCAGGGTCGCCGGGTCCTGGGCGTCCAGCCAGTCCACGAGTTGCCGGAAGGAGACACAGCGCACGTCGGGGGTGTTGCAGACCTTCTCGACGACCTCCTCGACGGCCCGCATGTAGGTGCCGCCGTTCCAGGACTCGAAGTGGTTGCCGATGATCAGGGGCGCGCGGTTGCCCTCGTAGGCCCTCTCGAAGCCCCGGAGGAGACCGTCCCGCATCTGGTCGCCCCACAGCTCGTGCTTGGCGGGGTCGCCCTGGGTGGTGGTGCCGGACTGGTTGACCATGAAGTTGTAGTCCATGGTGAGCTGTTCGAAGGGGTGCCCGGGGAAGGGCACGAGCTGCAGCGGCAGGTCCCACAGTCCTTGCTTCTTCTTCGGCCAGACCTGGTTGCCGATCCCGCTGGTGTCGTAGCGGAAGCCGAGGTCCCGGGCGGCCCTCATGAAGTTCTTCTGCCCTTCCAGGCAGGGCGTGCGGGCTCCGATGAGCTCCTTGTCGTAGTCGAAGGGCAGCGGGGCCGCGTTCTTCATCCCGGCGTTGGTCCTCCAGCTCTTCACGAAGCGTTTGGCCTGGGAGATCTCGTCCTTCCAGTCCGCCACCGACCATTCGCCGACCCCGCCATCGCTGCCGCAGAAGTGGCCGTTGAAGTGGGTGCCGATCTCGTTGCCCTCGAGCCAGGCAAGGCGGAGTTGCTTCACGGTGTCGGCGATGCCCTGCCGGTCGTTGAAGCCGATGTCGGAGCGGCCCGGGGAGTGCTGCGGCGGGCGGTACAGGTCGCGCTTCTCCTCCGGCAGCAGGTACACGCCGCTCAGGAAGTAGGTCATGGTCGCGTTGTTCTCCCTGGCGACCTTGCGGAAGTGGGAGAACAGCTTCTGGCCGTCCTCGCCCGCACCGTCCCAGGAGAAGACGACGAACTGCGGGGGCTTCTCGCCGGGCTTCATCCGCTCGGCACGGGGCAGATGGGGCTGGGCCCCGGTGTACGCGGTGGAGCCGTCGCCGATCAGCCGGACGACGTTCTTCGGCGCGGGCGCCGGTTCGGCCTTGCGCTGGCCCCCTGCCTGCTCGCCGGTGCCGTCGGCGCCGGTCCCGCAGCCGGCGAGCGAGGCGAAGCAGACCGCGACGATCACGGTGCCCGTGACGATCCTGTGGGTGGCGGCCATCCGCCCACCTTCTTCCTTCTCTCGGGCCGAGCTCGATGAGGGCGTTCCGGGTGCTGTGCCGCTCGGGGCCGACAGCGCCGCCAACGTCGCACGGAACGAAGAAGGAATTAGTACGACAAGCCGATGAAATATCCAGATCACTCGCCAGAGTGATTGATTCCTCCATTTGCCCGGAAAGTCTATGCCAGTCCTTTACTCTGAATTACGATCTGTTTACAGATAGTTACCGCATCCCGCCGTTTTGGGGCCGTGCCCCACGGCCGCGACCGCCCCCGCCGCCGAGCGGGGCCCACCCGTTACGCGACCGCGCAGACCCGGAGGAGACGGGAGACCATGTCAGCCTGCGTTCCCGCCCGCGCCGCCGACTCGGACCGCACCGAGCGCACCCACCCACCCCACAGCCCGCCGCCGACCGGACCCCGGCGCTTCCGCATCGCGAGCGCCGATGTGTCGGCTTCGATCGCGGTCTTTCTGATCGCCCTTCCCCTGTCCCTCGGCATCGCACTCGCCACCGGCGCGCCCCTCCAGGCCGGCCTGGTCGCGGCGGCCGTGGGCGGACTGGTCGCCGGACGGATCGGCGGCTCACCCCTCCAGGTCAGCGGCCCGGCCGCCGGACTCACCGTCGTGACCGCCGACCTCATCCAGCACTACGGCTGGCGGACGACCTGCGCCATCACCGTCCTCGCCGGTCTCGCCCAGCTCGGGCTGGGCTGTCTGCGGGTGGCGCGCGGCGCGCTCGCCGTCAGTCCCGCGATCGTGCACGGCATGCTCGCCGGCATCGGCGTCACCATCGCCGTCGCCCAGTTGCACATCGTCCTCGGCGGCACCCCGCAGAGCTCCGTCCCCGACAACGTCCGCGCGCTGCCGGCCCAGTTGGCGAACCTGCACCCCGCGGCCCTGGCGGTGAGCCTGCTGACCCTGTCCCTGCTGCTGCTCTGGCCACGGGTGCCCGGCCGGGCCGGGCGCGTGTGCCGGGCCGTCCCCGCCGCCCTCGTCGCCGTGGCCGGTGCCACCGCCGTCGCCGCCGCGGCCGGCCTCGTCCTGCCCAAGGTGGACCTGCCGTCCTGGCGCAACCACGCCCTGGCCGGGCTGCCCGAGGGCCCCGTGCTCGGCCTCGCCGCCGCCGTGCTCACCACGACCCTGGTGTGCAGCGTGCAGTCGCTGCTCGGCGCGGTGGCCGTGGACAAGCTGGTGTCCAAACGCCCCGGTTCCGGCCACGTCGGACGATCCGACCTGGACCGCGAACTGCTCGGGCAGGGCGCGGCCAACATCGTCTCCGGCTCGCTCGGCGGACTGCCCGTGGCCGGAGTCGCGGTCCGCAGTTCCGCGAACGTCCACGCGGGTGCCGTGAGCCGGAACTCCACGATGCTGCACGGCGTTCTCGTAGTAGCCGCCGCACTCCTGCTGGTCCCGCTCCTGGAGTGCATCCCGCTCGCCTCGCTCGCCGCCCTGGTGATGGCCGTCGGCATCCAGATGGTGTCCCTCAACCACATCCGCACGGTGACCCGCCACCGGGAAGTCCTGGTCTACGCCGTCACCACCCTCGGCGTCGTGTCCCTCGGCGTCCTGGAGGGCGTTGCGCTGGGCATCGCGGTGGCCGTCGGCGTGGCCCTGCACCGGCTCACCCGCACCCGTATCACGCACGACGAGAAGGAAGGAGTCCATCACGTACACGTCCGGGGCCAGTTGACGTTCCTCGCCGTGCCCCGTCTCAGCCGGGCGCTGCACCTCGTGCCTCAGGGCGCGGACGTGGTGGTGGCGCTGGACGGGTCCTTCATGGACCACGCGGCGTACGAGACGCTGCACGACTGGCAGAACACGCACACCGCGCGGGGCGGCACCGTCCACATCACCGGCCGCCGCGCCGGGGTCCGGATCGCCGAACCCGCCGCCCTCACCTCCGCGGACCCCACCGACGGGCCCGAGGAGGCCGGCGCATCCGACGCCGACTGCCGTTGTCGGCCCTGGACGGCCTGGCGCAACCACCAGTGCGACCGCCCGCACTCCCGGCCGGGCGGCCACCGACGGCCCCGGACGGCCGAGGAAGGGAGGGGAACACAAGGAACGGACACAGCAGACGCGGCCACAGCAGACACGGACCGGGACGGCGAGTTGCTGCCGGCCGGCATCGGTGGCCACGAACTGATGCGGGGCATCAGCACGTTCCAGCGCACCACCGCTCCTCTGGTGCGCGGCGAGCTGGCCCGGCTGGCGCGCGAGGGACAGCGCCCCACGCAGCTGTTCCTGACCTGCGCCGATTCACGCGTGGTCACGTCCATGATCACGTCCAGTGGTCCCGGAGACCTGTTCGTGGTGCGCAATGTCGGCAACCTCGTGCCGCCGCCCGGCGCGGAGAGCGGCGACGACTCGGTGGCGGCCGCCATCGAGTACGCCGTGGAGGTGCTGGCGGTGCGGTCGATCACGGTGTGCGGACACTCGGGGTGCAGTGCGATGCAGGCGCTGCTCGACTCCGATCCGGGCGGCGCCCGTACGCCGCTGAGACGGTGGCTGCGGCACGGGCGGCCGAGCCTGGAGCGCCTGCGCACGGACGCGGACGGCGGACGCCGGCCACGGCTGGCCGAGCGGACGCCCGCCGACACCGTCGAGCAGCTCTGCCTGACGAACGTGGTGCAGCAGCTGGAGCATCTGCGCGCCCACGAGGCGGTGGCCCGGGCCCTGGAGAACGGGACCCTGGAGCTGCACGGGCTCTACTTCCACGTGGGTGAGGCCCAGGGCTATCTGCTCGCGGAGCGGGACGAGGAGTGGGTGTTCGACCGGGTGCGGGCCGTGGACCTGGCGATGTGAGGTGACGCGTCCGGGTGTGAGAGGCGTGACACACCTTGAACCGGCTCGCTCCGGAGCCCGTGGGAAGAGGTGACCGACGGGCCATCGGGCCGACGACCCGAAACGGGGCGGCGAACCGGACGGGCCGACGGGCGGAGGACGGACCCGTGACCGTGGACAGCACCACTCAACAGGTCTAAACCAATTTCCCGTCGGCCCTTGTCATCGCACCCCCGGGTCTGATGAGCTGTGGCCTGGGACACAACGGACACCCTGGGAAAGGCAGATGCCGTGAGCAATGAAAGCCTGGCCAACCTTCTGAAGGAGGAGCGTCGCTTCTCGCCCCCCGCCGACCTGGCCGCGAACGCCAACGTCACGGCGGAGGCGTATGAACAGGCCAAGGCTGACAGGC
This sequence comes from Streptomyces capillispiralis, assembly GCF_007829875.1. Classification (NCBI taxonomy): domain Bacteria; kingdom Bacillati; phylum Actinomycetota; class Actinomycetes; order Kitasatosporales; family Streptomycetaceae; genus Streptomyces; species Streptomyces capillispiralis. The sequence goes on from NZ_VIWV01000001.1 coordinate 3,709,466, forward strand.
TCGGCTTCTGGGCCGAGCAGGCCCGCCGGCTGACCTGGGCCACGGAGCCCACCGAGACCCTCGACTGGTCGAACCCGCCGTTCGCCAAGTGGTTCAAGGACGGCGAGCTCAACGTCGCCTACAACTGCGTGGACCGGCACGTCGAGGCCGGGCACGGCGACCGCGTCGCCATCCACTTCGAGGGCGAGCCGGGCGACAGCCGCGCCATCACCTACGCCCAGCTCAAGGACGAGGTCTCCAAGGCGGCCAACGCCCTGCTCGAACTGGGCGTCCAGAAGGGCGACCGGGTCGCCGTCTACATGCCGATGATCCCCGAGACGGCGATCGCGATGCTGGCCTGCGCCCGCATCGGTGCCGCGCACTCCGTCGTCTTCGGCGGCTTCTCCGCGGACGCGCTCGCGACCCGCATCCAGGACGCCGACGCCAAGGTCGTCATCACCGCCGACGGCGGCTACCGGCGCGGCAAGCCCTCCGCGCTCAAGCCGGCCGTGGACGACGCGGTCGGACGCGTGGAGAGCGTGCGGCACGTGCTCGTCGTCCGCCGCACCGGCCAGGACGTCGCCTGGGCCGAGGGCCGCGACGTGTGGTGGCACGACGTGGTCGACCGGCAGAGCACCGAGCACACCCCGGAGGCGTTCGAGGCCGAGCAGCCGCTGTTCATCCTCTACACCTCGGGCACCACGGGTAAGCCCAAGGGCATCCTGCACACCTCCGGCGGCTACCTGACCCAGACGGCGTACACCCACCACGCCGTCTTCGACCTCAAGCCCGAGACCGACGTGTACTGGTGCACGGCGGACGTCGGCTGGGTCACCGGACACTCGTACATCGTCTACGGCCCGCTCGCCAACGGCGCCACCCAGGTCATGTACGAGGGCACCCCGGACACCCCGCACCAGGGCCGCTTCTGGGAGATCGTGCAGAAGTACGGCGTCACGATCCTCTACACGGCGCCCACCGCGATCCGGACGTTCATGAAGTGGGGCGACGACATCCCCGCGAAGTTCGACCTGTCCTCGCTGCGGGTGCTGGGTTCCGTCGGAGAGCCGATCAACCCCGAGGCGTGGATCTGGTACCGCAAGAACATCGGCGCGGACCGCACCCCGGTGGTGGACACGTGGTGGCAGACCGAGACCGGCGGCATGATGATCTCGCCGCTGCCTGGCGTGACCGACGCCAAGCCGGGTTCCGCCCAGACCCCGCTGCCCGGCATCTCCGCGACCGTCGTCGACGACGAGGCGAACGAGGTGCCCAACGGCGGCGGTGGCTACCTGGTGCTCACCGAGCCGTGGCCGTCGATGCTGCGCACCATCTGGGGCGACGACCAGCGGTTCATCGACACCTACTGGTCGCGTTTCGAGGGCAAGTACTTCGCCGGTGACGGTGCCAAGAAGGACGACGACGGCGACATCTGGCTGCTCGGCCGGGTCGACGACGTCATGCTCGTCTCCGGGCACAACATCTCCACCACCGAGGTCGAGTCCGCGCTGGTCTCCCACCCGTCGGTCGCCGAGGCGGCCGTGGTGGGCGCGGCGGACGAGACCACCGGCCAGGCGATCGTCGCGTTCGTGATCCTGCGGGGCACGGCGGCCGAGAGCGAGGACCTCGTCGGCGAGCTGCGCAACCACGTGGGCGCCACGCTCGGCCCGATCGCCAAGCCCCAGAGGATCCTGCCGGTGGCGGAGCTGCCGAAGACCCGCTCCGGCAAGATCATGCGGCGTCTGCTGCGCGACGTCGCGGAGAACCGCCAGCTCGGTGACGTCACCACGCTGACGGACAGCACGGTCATGGATCTCATCCAGGCCAAGCTGCCCCAGGCCCCCAGCGAGGACTGAGCGGCCACCGGGCCATCGAGCCACCGGCTGACCACGGACGAGGCCGACGGGGCCTCGGCGCACCCGAGCGCCGGGGCCCCGCCCCGCCGGCCCCCACGCGCCCCATCAGCCCCCCAGGGCGCCCGCCAACCCCCAAGGGCCCCGTCAGCCTCCAGGACGCCCGCCCACCCCCACGGGGCCCCGTCAGCCCCCAGGGCGCCCGTCAGCCCTGGCGGCCCCGGCGGCCCCGGCGGCTCCTGGTGCACTTCCGAGCACGTTAGATAAGCTAAAGACACAAGCTGTCTCATGGAGCGCCGGGAAGTCTGGTCGGCACACGATTCGTGCTGCCCGTCGACCAGAGGAACCTCCCGTGACCGCGTCCCGCACCCCCTCTCCCCGCAAGGCCTTCGGACGGCTCTCCCTGCCCGAGCGGACCTACGTCGCGGACGCGCTGCGCACCGAGACCGTCGGCGGTGTCCTGCTGCTCATCGCCGCCGTCACCGCGCTGGTCTGGGCGAACGTACCCGCCCTGCACGACAGCTACGAGAGCGTCAGCCACTTCCACTTCGGTCCCGAGGCCCTCGGGCTGAACCTCTCCGTGGCGCACTGGGCCGCCGACGGACTGCTCGCGATCTTCTTCTTCGTCGCCGGTATCGAGCTCAAGCGCGAACTCGTCGCCGGTGACCTGCGCGATCCCAGAGCCGCCGCGCTCCCCGTCGTCGCCGCCCTGTGCGGCATGGCCGTACCGGCGCTGGTCTACACGCTGACCAGTGGCGCGGGCGGCGGCTCCCTGGCCGGCTGGGCCGTGCCCACCGCCACGGACATCGCCTTCGCGCTCGCCGTGCTCGCCGTCATCGGCACCTCCCTGCCGAGCGCGCTGCGCGCCTTCCTGCTCACCCTGGCCGTCGTCGACGACCTCTTCGCGATCATGATCATCGCGGTCTTCTTCACCGACGGCCTGAACTTCGCGGCGCTCGGCGGCGCGGTCGCGGGCCTGGTCGTCTTCTGGCTGCTGCTGCGCAAGGGAGTGCGCGGCTGGTACGTGTACGTCCCGCTCGGCCTGGTCGTGTGGGCGCTGATGTACAACAGCGGCATCCACGCCACCATCGCCGGTGTCGCCATGGGCCTGATGCTGCGCTGCCACCACCGCAGCGGCGAGGACCACTCCCCCGGTGAACGCGTCGAGCACCTGGTCCGGCCCCTCTCGGCGGGCCTCGCGGTGCCGCTGTTCGCCCTGTTCAGCGCCGGTGTGACGGTCTCCGGCAGCGCGCTGACGGACGTGTTCACCCAGCCCGAGACGCTGGGCGTGGTGCTCGGCCTCGTCGTCGGCAAGACGCTCGGCATCTTCGGCGGAACGTGGCTGACCGCCCGCTTCACCCGGGCCTCGCTCAGCGACGACCTGGCCTGGGCGGACGTGTTCGCCGTGGCGACCCTCGCCGGGATCGGCTTCACCGTCTCCCTGCTCATCGGGGAGCTCGCCTTCGAGGACGACGCGTCGATGACGGACAGCGTCAAGGCAGCCGTCCTGGCGGGCTCGCTGATCGCCACCGCCCTCGCGACGGTGCTGCTGAAGATCCGGAACGCCAAGTACCGCAGGCTGACCGAGGAGGAGGAGCGCGACGAGGACCTCAACCGCGTCCCCGACGTGTACGAGCAGGACGACCCGGCGTACCACCTGCGCATGGCGGAGATACACGAGCGGAAGGCCGCCGAGCACCGGCGCGTCGCCCGGGAGAAGACCGCGGAGCGGGACGCGCTTGCCGACATGGCGGGCGGGGCAGGCGAGGACCACGACGGTCCGGCATGATCTGACGGGACGGTACAAAAGAGGGGACACCGGCGGTCGGACGCGACCCGTCGGACCCAAACACCCGGACCCGGACCGTCAGACGGCAGACTGAACCGTACGCGCAGGCACGAAGGGCGTACACAGAACGTACGCAGAAGAGGGAGACCGCGATGAGCGCACCCGACGGCAGCCCGGTCGGCGCCGAACGCAGCATCGGCCAGCTGTTCGCCTCGGCGACGGCTGACATGTCGGCGCTGGTGCACGACGAGATCGCGCTGGCGAAGGCGCAGCTCAAGCAGGACGTCAAGCGGGGCGCGACCAGCGGCGGCGCGTTCATGGCGGCCGGCGTGCTGCTCCTGTTCTCCCTGCCGATGCTGAACTTCGCGCTCGCCTACGGCATCCGCACCTGGAGCGACTGGAACCTCGCGGTCTGCTTCCTGCTCTCCTTCGCGGCGAACGTGCTGATCGCGCTGTTCCTCGCCCTCATCGGCGTCGTCTTCGCGAAGAAGGCGAAGAAGGGCCGGGGCCCGCAGAAGGTGGCCGCGTCCATGAAGGAGACCGCGGGCGTACTGCAGAAGGCCAAGCCCCACCCGCGTCCCGAGCTGCCGGAGGACCGGGTCCCCCCGGCCATCGAGGCTGTGGCACGCTCGTCCTCATGACGGAACCCGCCACACCTGCGGCGCAGCCCGCTTCGGCCGTACGCCTCGACATCCCCGGCGGCGCCGGGCTGACGCACCGGGACGTCGCCGCCAACGGCGCCCGCTTCCACATCGCGGAGCTGGGCGACGGACCGCTGGTACTGCTGCTGCACGGCTTCCCCCAGTTCTGGTGGACCTGGCGGCACCAGCTGACGGCGCTCGCCGACGCCGGGTTCCGGGCCGTCGCCATGGACCTGCGGGGCGTCGGCGGCAGCGACCGCACACCGCGCGGTTACGACCCGGCCAACCTCGCGCTCGACATCACCGGGGTCGTCCGTTCCCTCGGCGAACCGGACGCCGCGCTCGTCGGACACGACCTGGGCGGATACCTGGCGTGGACGGCGGCGGCGATGCGCCCCAAGCTCGTACGGCGGCTGGCGGTCGCGTCCATGCCGCATCCGCGGCGCTGGCGGTCGGCGATGCTCGCGGACGCCAGACAGTCCGCCGCCATGTCCCACATCTGGGGGTTCCAGCGGCCGTGGATCCCTGAGCGCCGGCTGACCGCGGACGACGGAGCGCTGGTGGGCAAGCTCATCCAGGACTGGTCCGGGCCCCGCCTGCCGGACGAGGAGGCGCTGGAGAACTACCGGCGGGCCATGTGCATCCCGTCCACGGCGCACTGTTCGATCGAGCCGTACCGCTGGATGGTCCGCTCCCTGGCCCGCCCGGACGGCATCCAGTTCAACCGCAGAATGAAGCGGCCCGTGCGGGTGCCGACGCTGCATCTGCACGGCTCGCTGGACCCCGTGGTGCGCACACGCAGTGCCGCGGGATCCGGGGAGTACGTCGAAGCGCCCTACCGCTGGCGGCTGTTCGACGGTCTCGGGCACTTCCCGCACGAGGAAGACCCGGTCGCCTTCTCGACGGAACTGATCAACTGGCTGAAGGATCCGGAACCGGATCGGTAACCGTCCGGACGCCGCTGGTACCCCTTCTCGTACCCCCCACGTGAACGCTTGTCCGACGAACGCCAATTGCCTGGCGCATAGGCCAATTGGACGCCCCGGAGGCGGTTATCGACCATGGGGTGGGGGCACACGTCGGGGTATGGGCTGGACGCACGACTACAGTGACGCAAGCCGCAATCGCCGCTCGGCGAGCGGTGTGGGTTCCCACCAGCGAGGCGGTGCACCACAAATGGCAGGTACGGATCCCCGGGTGGGTATCCCGCGCATCCTCCGCCGCCGGGCCCGCTGGGTATCCGTCCGGCTGCGTCACCCGCGCGGCTGACGATCCGTACGGCTGCTCCTCCCCCGGCTGGGCGTACGCCCCGACGACCGGCTCGTCCGGCTTCGACGGCCGACTTGGGCGGCTTTGGCGGCCGGCTCGTGCGCCGACGGTCGGCTCACGCGGCTTTGGCGGCCCGGGGCCGCCCGAGTACCCGGGTCTCGTCTAGAGCGCGCAGCTGTCGCTGTCGACCTGCTGGTTCGCGCTGCGGCCCTTGGCGATGTCGTCCTGGATCTCGTCCGCGGTGAGCGCGTATCCCGTCTCGGCGTCGTCCAGCGACTTCGCGAAGATGACGCCGTAGACCTTGCCGTCGGGCGTCAGCAGCGGGCCGCCGGAGTTGCCCTGACGGACCGTCGCGTACAGGGAGTACACGTCGCGGCGGACCGTGCCGCGGTGGTAGATGTCGGGCCCGTTGGCCGTGATGCGTCCGCGCAGGCGGGCGGCCCGGACGTCGTACGCCCCGTTCTCCGGGAAGCCGGCGACGATCGCGCTGTCGCCGCTGCTCGCGTCCTCGGTCGTGAACCGCAGCGCCGGCGCCTTCAGGTCGGGTACGTCGAGGACGGCGATGTCGCGCCTCCAGTCGTAGAGGACGACCGTCGCGTCGTACTTCTTGCCCTCGCCGCCTATCTGCACGGTCGGCTCGTCGACGCCGCCCACGACATGGGCGTTGGTCATGACGCGGCGTTCGCCGAAGACGAAGCCGGTGCCTTCCAGAACCTTTCCGCAGCTCGGAGCGGTGCCCATCACCTTGACGATGGAGCGCTGCGCGCGGACGGCGACGGGGCTGCCCGCCAGGGCCGGGTCCGGGGGCTGGACGTCCGTGATCGGCTCGTTGGCGAACGGGCTGAAGACCTGGGGGAATCCGTTCTGCGCGAGGACGGAGGAGAAGTCGGCGAACCAGGTGTCGGCCTGGTCGGGCAGGGCCCGGGACACCCCGAGCAGCACCTTGGAGCTGCGGACCTCCTTGCCCAGTGTCGGCAGCGTCGTACCGGCGAGGGCCGAGCCGATCAGCCAGGCCACCAGGAGCATCGCCACGACGTTGACCAGGGCTCCGCCGGTGGCGTCCAGCGCGCGGGCCGGGGACCAGGTGATGTAGCGGCGCAGCTTGTTGCCCAGATGGGTGGTCAGGGCCTGGCCGATGGAGGCGCAGACTATGACGACGACGACCGCGACGACGGCGGCCGTCGTACTCACCTCGGAGTCGTCGGTCAGCGCGTCCCAGAGGACGGGCAGGGCGTAGACGGCGGCGAGACCACCGCCCAGGAAGCCGATCACCGACAGGATGCCGACGACGAAGCCCTGGCGATAGCCGACGATCGCGAACCACACGGCGGCGACCAGCAACAGGATGTCCAGCACGTTCACCGCTTCACGCCTCGCCTCGTCCTACCCAGCACGGCGCCCACCCTGTCATGACCGCCAGTCCAGCGGGACCTGCTTGTCCCGATCCCAGGGGCGCTCCCACCCCGCGAAGTGCAGCAATCGGTCGATGACCCCGGCGGTGAAGCCCCACACGAGGGCCGATTCGACCAGGAATGCCGGACCCTGGTGGCCACGGGGGTGGACCGCGGTCGCACGGTTGTCCGGGTGGGTGAGATCCGCCACGGGGACGGTGAAGACCCTCGCGGTCTCGTTCGGGTCCACGACGCCGACGGGGCTGGGGACGCGCCACCAGCCCAGCACGGGCGTGACGACGAAGCCGCTGACCGGGATGTAGAGCTTGGGCAGGACGCCGAAGAGCTGGACGCCGGACGGGTCGAGTCCGGTCTCCTCCTCCGCCTCGCGCAGAGCGGCCCGCAGTGGTCCGTCGCCGTGCGGGTCGCCGTCCTCGGGGTCGAGGGCGCCTCCGGGGAAGGACGGCTGTCCGGCGTGCGAACGCAGCGAGGTCGCCCGCTCCATGAGCAGCAGCTCCGGACCGCGCTCGCCCTCGCCGAAGAGGATGAGGACGGCGGACTGGCGCCCCGCGCCGTCCTCCGGGGGCAGGAAGCGGCTCAGCTGCCTCGGCGCGACCGTCTCCGCGGCGCGCACCACCGGGTCCAGCCAGCCGGGCAGTCCCTCCTTGCTGAGCGTCACCGGGCCGCCCTGGGTACCGCTCGTACGCGTCATCGCCACCCCCGTCGTCCGGCCCCGTTCCACGGGTCCAACGCCCGGCGGCCGCGCGATCGTTCCACGGTCCGCCCCGTACGCCGCTCCGTCATCCGGCCCCCAGCGGCGGGGCGGGCCTGCCGCCGGCGTCCAGATAGGCCTGCGGGGGCTTCAGACGCTGGCCCGGCAGGCCGCCCTTCTCGTACTTCAGCAGCTTCTTCGCCTTCTCCGGGTCCGTCTCGCCCTCGCCGTACGCCGGGCAGAGCGGCGCGATGGGGCAGGCGCCGCAGGCGGGCTTGCGGGCGTGGCAGATGCGGCGGCCGTGCCAGATCACGTGGTGCGAGAGGTCGGTCCAGTCGCTCTTGGGGAAGAGGGCGCCGACGGCCGCCTCGATCTTGTCGGGGTCGGTCTCCTCGGTCCAGCGCCAGCGGCGCACCAGGCGCTGGAAGTGCGTGTCGACGGTGATGCCGGGGCGGCCGAAGGCGTTGCCCAGCACGACGAAGGCGGTCTTGCGGCCCACGCCGGGCAGCTTGACGAGGTCCTCGAGGCGGCCCGGCACCTCGCCGCCGAAGTCCTCCACGAGGGCCTTCGACAGCCCCATCACCGACTTGGTCTTGGCCCGGAAGAAACCGGTGGGGCGCAGGATCTCCTCCACCTCCTCGGGGTTGGCGGCGGCCAGGTCCTCGGGGGTGGGGTACTTCGCGAAGAGCGCGGGGGTGGTCTGGTTGACGCGCAGGTCGGTGGTCTGGGCCGACAGCACGGTGGCGACCACAAGTTGGAAGGGGTTCTCGAAGTCCAGCTCCGGGTGGGCGTACGGGAACACCTCGGCGAGCTCGCGGTTGATCCGGCGGGCCCGCCGGACCAGCGCGGTGCGCGACTCCTCCTCGGACGGCTTCACGACGGTCTTCACCGGGGCTGCCTTCACGGCCGCGGTGGCCTTCTTGGGGGCGATGAGCGGCTTCTTGCGGAGGGGCGCCGTGTTGACGACGGCTGCGGCGGCCTTCCCGGCCCGGGGGGTCTTCTGGGCGGCGCTCGTCTTCTTGGCCGCGCTCGCCTTCTTGGCGGCACCGGTCGTCTTGGCCGGACCGGTCGTCTTGGCCTGGGCGGCCTTCGTGGCCGGGGCAGCCCGCTCGGCGGAGGCAGTCTTCTTGGCGGGGGCAGCCTTCGTGGCCTCGGCGCCCTTCGTGGCCTCGGCGGCCTTCGTGGCCGGGGCAGCCCGTTTCTCGGCCGGTGCGGCCCCGCTCGTGGTCTCGTTCCTCGGTTCCTTCTTCACCGGCGCCCTCTTCGTCGCTTTCGCCGTTTCCCTACCGCCATCGGAGCCCTGTTCGCCCACAGCGGAATCGCGACGTACTGCCACCGCGCAGCCCCCTCGGCCTGTGCTCTCACCGGCGATTTGGACACCCGGCCAGCCTACGACCCGGCACCGACATCCGCCCCGGACCCTGAAGATCGGCGTCCAATTGGACCCCTGCCGCTTACCCCGACAGGCCCGTACGGCATCCTTGTGACAGATCACACTGTTTGGACCGTCCGGCAAAATGGGCACCAAGGTCCCCTGGTACGTGGGGGAACAAGATCCCCTGAGCAGGTCGACAAGGAGAGAACTCGTGGACGACGTTCTGCGGCGGAACCCGCTCTTCGCGGCGCTCGATGACGAGCAGGCCGCGGAGCTTCGCGCCTCCATGAGTGAGGTGACCCTGGCACGGGGCGACTCCCTGTTCCACGAGGGCGACCCCGGTGACCGCCTCTACGTGGTCACCGAGGGCAAGGTGAAGCTGCACCGCACGTCCCCCGACGGCCGCGAGAACATGCTCGCCGTGGTCGGTCCGGGCGAGCTGATCGGTGAGCTGTCGCTCTTCGACCCGGGCCCGCGCACCGCGACCGCCACCGCGCTCACCGAGGTCAAGCTGCTCGGCCTGGGCCACGGCGACCTCCAGCCCTGGCTGAGCGCCCGCCCCGAGGTGGCCACGGCGCTGCTGCGGGCCGTCGCACGCCGGCTGCGCAAGACCAACGACGCGATGTCGGACCTGGTCTTCTCGGACGTCCCGGGCCGTGTCGCCCGCGCCCTGCTGGACCTGTCCCGCCGCTTCGGCGTGCAGTCCGAGGAGGGCATCCACGTCGTCCACGACCTCACGCAGGAGGAGCTGGCCCAGCTGGTCGGCGCGTCCCGCGAGACGGTCAACAAGGCCCTGGCGGACTTCGCCCAGCGCGGCTGGCTCCGGCTCGAGGCCCGCGCGGTGATCCTCCTGGACGTCGAGCGCCTGGCGAAGCGCTCCCGCTGACCCCACCGCACGGCTCCTAGGTCAGCCGGCCGGTCCGGCGGCCCGGCGGTCACCCGACCGGCCGGTCAGATGATGCCGTGCTCCTGCAAGTACTCCAGCTGGGCCCGCACCGACAGTTCGGCGGCGGGCCACAGGGAGCGGTCGACGTCGGCGTAGACGTGGGCGACGACCTGGGACGGGGTGCGGTAGCCGTCCTCCACGGCCGTCTCGACCTGGGCGAGTCGGTGGGCGCGGTGGGCGAGGTAGTACTCGACGGCACCCTGGGCGTCCTCCAGCACGGGCCCGTGACCGGGCAGGACCGTGTGGACGCCGTCGTCGACCGTGAGCGACCTGAGCCGGCGCAGCGTGTCCAGGTAGTCGCCCAGGCGGCCGTCGGGGTGGGCCACGACGGTCGTACCGCGGCCCAGGATGGTGTCGCCGGTGAGGACCGCCCGGTCGGCCGGGAGGTGGAAGCACAGGGAGTCGGCCGTGTGGCCCGGGGTCGGTACGACCCTCAGCTCCAGGCCGCCGACCCTGATGACGTTCCCGGCGGCCAGCCCCTCGTCCCCGAGCCGCAGCGCCGGGTCCAGGGCCCGCACCTTCGTGCCGGTGAGCTCGGCGAAACGGGCGGCGCCCTCGGCGTGGTCGGGGTGACCGTGCGTCAGCAGGGTGAGCGCGATCCGCTTTCCGGCCTGCTCGGCCGTGCCGATGACGTGCCTCAGGTGCCCGTCGTCCAGCGGGCCGGGATCGACCACGACCGCGAGGTCGGAATCCGGTTCCGACAGGATCCAGGTGTTGGTGCCGTCCAGGGTCATCGCCGAGGGGTTGGGGGCCAGCACGTTGACGGCGCGCGCGGTGGCCGGGCCGGAGAGGACTCCGCCCCGCGGCCGGCCGGGAAGGGTGCTTGCGTCCGTCATGCGGGGCCTCCACCGGTCGGGACGTGCTTGGTGAACTCGTCGTGCCCCGGCCAGGAGAGCACGATCTCGCCCTCCACCAGGCGCGCGGTGGCCAGCACCGGCGTGAGGTCGCGCGCGGGCGCCGCGTCGAGCGCCTCCGCTGCCGTGCCGTACGCCGTGAGCTGGCGCAGGGTTGCGATCGTCGGGGGCATCATCAGCAGCTCGCCCCGGTCGTACGCGCCGGCGGCCTCGCGCGGGGTGATCCACACCGTGCGGTCGGCCTCCGTGGAGGCGTTGCGCGTGCGCTGGCCGTCGGGGAGCGCGGCGACGAAGAACCACGTGTCGTAGCGGCGGGGCTCGAACTCGGGGGTGATCCAGCGCGTCCAGGCGCCGAGCAGGTCCGAGCGCAGGACCAGTCCACGGCGGTCGAGGAACTCCGCGAAGGACGTCTCCCGCGCGACGAGGGCGGCACGGTCCGCCTCCCAGTCCTCGCCCCTGGTGTCGCCGACCACGGTGTCCGGGGTCGGCCCGGCCAGCAGCACGCCGGCCTCCTCGTACGTCTCCCGCACGGCCGCGCAGACGATCGCCTGGGCGTCCGTCTCGCCGACGCCGAGCCGGTCCGCCCACCACGCGCGCGGGGGACCCGCCCACCGCACGTGCCGGTCGTCGTCCCGCGGGTCGACACCGCCGCCGGGATAGGCGTACGCGCCGCCGGCGAACGCCATGGACGTACGCCGGCGCAGCATGTGCACGGCGGGACCGTCGCCGGTGTCCTTGAGCAGCATGACGGTGGCCGCGCGCTTCGGCGTGACCGGCGTGAGGCCGCCACCCGCGAGCGCCCGGATCCGCTCCGGCCACTCCGGCGGGTACCACTGCCCATCAGCCTGCGCATTCGCCATGGCCGGAGGCTATCCCGTGACGGCCGGATGTTCGAGTGCCCGAGGGGCGGGACGGGGGCACTGGGGCGGGGCACAGGGGCGGGGCACAGGGGCCGGGGGGTGGGCACGACGGGGCTGTGCGCCGCCTGGGCCCCGGAGCAGCCCTCGGGGGCGGCCGGGGGCCCGTCCAGGACGCCGACGGCCGGACCGAACCGGACCTAACCGGACGGGACCGGACGGGACCGGACGCGGCCACCCGACGGGTCGAGAACGTACCCGCGCGGCCGCCGGAGGACGCCGACGGCCCCCGACGGCCGCCGGAGGACTACGCCTCCGTGAGCTCCACCTGGATCTCCACCTCCACCGGTGCGTCCAGCGGCAGCACCGCGACACCCACCGCGCTGCGCGCGTGCACGCCCTTGTCGCCGAGGACCTCGCCCAGCAGCTCGCTCGCGCCGTTGAGGACGGCGGGCTGGCCCGTGAAGTCGGACGCGGAGGCCACGAAGCCGACGACCTTCACCACGCGCGCCACCCGGTCCAGGTCCCCGGCGACGGACTTCACCGCGGCGAGGGCGTTCAGCGCGCAGGTGCGCGCCAGCTCCTGCGCCTCCTCCGGGGTGACCTCCGCACCGACCTTGCCGGTCAGCGCCAGCTTGCCGTCCACCATGGGCAGCTGGCCGGCGGTGTAGACGTACCGCCCCGACCGCACGGCCGGCTGGTACGCCGCCAGCGGCGGGACGACCTCCGGCAGGCTCAGGCCCAGCTCGGCCAGCTTCGCCTCGACGGCGCTCATCCCTGCCTCTCCCGCTTCAGGTAGGCCACCAGCTGCTCGGGGTTGTTCGGCCCGGGCACGACCTGGACGAGCTCCCAGCCGTCCTCGCCCCAGGTGTCCAGAATCTGCTTCGTTGCGTGGACGAGCAGCGGCACAGTCGCGTATTCCCACTTGGTCATGCGGCCGACTCTAGCCCCCCGGCCGGCCGGGACGCGGACCCGTCCCGCCCCCTCGCGCGGGGCGCGACGTCCGGGAACCACCACCCGGAGCCGCCGGGTCGCGACGCGAGCATTTAGTCTCGAATACGTGAGCAGGCTCCAGGTCGTGAGTGGCAAGGGCGGAACCGGCAAGACCACGGTGGCCGCGGCGCTCGCGCTGGCCCTGGCCACGGAGGGGAAGCGGACGCTTCTCGTCGAGGTCGAGGGCCGGCAGGGCATCGCGCAGCTCTTCGAGACGGAGGCGCTGCCGTACGAGGAGCGGAAGATCGCCGTCGCACCGGGGGGCGGCGAGGTGTACGCCCTCGCCATCGACCCCGAACTGGCGCTTCTCGACTACCTCCAGATGTTCTACAAGCTCGGCAGCGCCGGCCGGGCCCTGCGCAAGCTCGGCGCGATCGACTTCGCCACCACCATCGCCCCCGGCGTGCGGGACGTCCTGCTGACCGGCAAGGCGTGCGAGGCGGTGCGCCGCAAGGAAAGGAACGGCCGGTTCGTCTACGACTACGTCGTGATGGACGCCCCGCCGACCGGCCGCATCACCCGCTTCCTCAACGTCAACGACGAGGTCGCGGGACTCGCCAGGATCGGCCCGATACACAATCAGGCGCAGGCCGTGATGCGGGTGCTGAAGTCGCCGGAGACGGCCGTGCACCTGGTGACACTGCTGGAGGAGATGCCGGTCCAGGAGACCGCGGACGGCATCGCGGAGCTGCGCGCGGCGCGGCTGCCGGTGGGGCGGGTCATCGTGAACATGGTGCGGCCGCAGGTGCTGGACGCGGACGGCCTGGAACTCGTGACGTCGGTCCCTCGTTCCTCTGTCGCGCGGGCACTGTCCTCGGCCGGCCTGGGCGGGGCCCGGCGCGGTGGGCACGCCGAGCGGCTGGTGGACCCGCTGCTCGCGCAGGCGCGGGAGTACGCCGAGCGGTACGCGCTGGAGACGGAGCAGCGCGCCGCGCTGACGGACCTCGACGCGCCGCTGCACGAACTGCCGCTGTTCGCGGAGGGCATGGACCTGGCGGGCTTGTACGAACTGGCGAGAGAACTGCGCGGACAGGGCGTCTCATGACCGGCCGCGCGCGTCCCGCCGTCACCGCCGTCACCGCCGTCCTAAACCACCACCGCCACCGTCGTACCGGCCCCGTCACGAGTCGGACGTACCGGAAGCACCGGAAGCAGGGGATGTCATGAGCCGTCGTCCGGAACCGGCGCAGACCCACGACCCGGCCCGTCACCACCTCTCCCCCACCCGCACGCTCGACATCGACCCGCTGATCGAGGACCCGGCCACCCGGATCGTGGTGTGCTGCGGCTCGGGCGGGGTCGGCAAGACGACCACCGCCGCGGCCCTGGGCCTCCGCGCGGCCGAGCGGGGCCGCAAGGTGGTGGTGCTCACCATCGACCCGGCCCGTCGGCTCGCCCAGTCCATGGGGATCGACTCGCTCGACAACACCCCGCGCCGGGTGAAGGGCATCGACGACTCCGCGGGCGGCGAACTGCACGCGATGATGCTCGACATGAAGCGCACCTTCGACGAGATCGTCGAGGGGCACGCGGACCCCGACCGGGCCGCCGCGATCCTGGGCAACCCCTTCTACCAGTCGCTTTCGGCGGGCTTCGCGGGCACGCAGGAGTACATGGCGATGGAGAAGCTGGGCCAGCTGCGGTCCCGGGACGAGTGGGACCTCATCGTGGTGGACACCCCGCCGTCCCGTTCCGCGCTGGACTTCCTGGACGCGCCGAAGCGGCTGGGGTCGTTCCTCGACGGCAAACTCATCCGCGTCCTGCTGGCGCCGGCGAAGGTCGGCGGCCGCGCGGGCATGAAGTTCCTGAACGTCGGCATGTCGATGATGACCGGCGCGCTGGGCAAGGTGCTGGGCGGTCAGCTGCTGAAGGACGTGCAGACGTTCGTGGCCGCGATGGACTCGATGTTCGGCGGGTTCCGCACGCGGGCGGACGCCACGTACAAGCTGCTCCAGGCGCCCGGGACGGCGTTCCTCGTGGTGGCGGCCCCGGAGCGGGACGCGCTGCGCGAGGCCGCGTACTTCGTGGAGCGGCTGGCGGCGGAGGACATGCCGCTGGCCGGTCTGGTCCTCAACCGGGTCCACGGCAGCGGCGCGGACCGGCTGTCGGCCGAGCGGGCGCTCGCCGCCGCGGAAAATCTTGAGGACGCCCGCATTGTGGATCAGGAGGACGGGAAAGCTGGACTTCGTAACTCTCCCGACACATACGGCAGTTCAGAACTTCCTGCTTCCGGGACACCGGTGGACGACGTTCCCGACGGAGGCTCCCCCGCCACCACGGACGACACCGGCACAGACGCAGGCACACACACCACAGCCGCAGCTACGGACACAGGCGTAGGCACAGACACAGACGCAGACACAGACGCGACTACCGACACGGAGACGGGCACAGGCACAGGCACAGGCACCCACGGCAAGGAGGCGGCACCGGACCCGCATCCCTCCGCGGGCCCGTCCCCGGACCCGGACGCCGATGCGGAACGGTCCGTCGACCGGCTCACCGCGAGCCTGCTGAGGCTGCACGCCGAGCGGATGCAGCTGCTCTCGCGCGAGCAGCGCACGCGTGACCGTTTCACCGCGCTGCACCCGGAGGTGGCGGTGACCGAGGTCGCCGCGCTGCCCGGTGACGTGCACGACCTCATGGGGCTGCGGGACATCGGCGACCGGCTCGCGGCCCACCGGCACGAGCTGCCCGAAACATCCTGACAGTCCCGGTACGTACGGCTGCCCCACAGGCACGTGACCGCACCCGCCGGCCACACACGACGGGACTCATACCAGGCACACCAGGCATACCGGGCACGCCCGGTTGACCCACGACGCGAACGCGATGACGCACGGCGGACGACCGGGCACGACGCACCCACCGCGGGGCGGCGCACAGGAGAACCGAACCGGACGGGACCGGATCCCCCGAAGTCCCTCAGCTCACCAGGGCGAAAGTCCCTCAGCCGACCGCGGCGAAGTTCTCGTACACCTCGTCGTCGTTGAGGGGCAAGACCCCCGACCCCCGCTCGTACTCCGAGCGCGCGGTCTCCAGCAGCCGGCGCCAGGAGGTCACGGTCGGCCGCCGGCGCAGCAGTGCGCGGCGCTCCCGCTCCGTCATGCCTCCCCACACACCGAACTCGACGCGGTTGTCGAGCGCGTCGGCCAGGCACTCGGTGCGTACCGGGCACCCGGTGCACACTGCCTTGGCCCTGTTCTGCGCTGCTCCTTGAACGAACAGTTCATCCGGATCGGTAGTGCGGCAGGCAGCCTGCGCACTCCAGTCGGTAACCCAGCCCATACCGGCGCCGTCCTCTCCCGAATCGAGGCTCCCCCACGGCGGCAGCGGCATATTCACCGCCGCCAGTTGAGGACGTTACGGAAGGTGGGCACAGCGCAACACCCCCAGCGGGCCCAATCTTGAATGGTCCGAACGGACTATGGGTAAGCGGCAGATCACCCGGGGGAGTGAGGGGACGACATGCGCGACAATCCCGGCATTCCTGGTCAGTTCCCTTGCGTCACCGCACGCATCGCGGGACACACGAGGCGGATCCGGACACGTACTCAACACCTCTCGGCACGACTCGAACGAGAACGAACGAAAAAAGTCGAGAAGGGTCGAGAAGATCCGGAACGATTCGGGGTCGCCGGACGTATTGATACGTGGCCTCACTGCTGTGACAGTTGTGAGCAGCTTAGGCCAAGGCATATACGCTTGTCCGGCGAATGAGAACGTAGGCTGCTCCCATGCCAAAGAAGCGCTCGGGCGGTGGTCTGTCGTCAACGCAGCAGGCCGCCAAGTTCCTCGGTGTCAGTGTCCTCGCGGGGGCCGTCATGGCCGGTATCGCGCTGCCCGCCGTGGGCGCGCTGGGGCTGGCGGCCAAGGGGTCGGTCGAGAGCTTCGACGAGCTCCCGGCCAACCTGAAGACGCCGCCGCTGAGCCAGCGCACCACCATCCTCGACGCAGACGGCGGCCAGATCGCCACCGTCTACTCGCGCGACCGCACGGTGGTCGACCTCAAGGACATCTCGCCGTACATGCAGAAGGCGATCGTCGCGATCGAGGACTCCCGCTTCTACGAGCACGGCGCGGTCGACCTGAAGGGCGTCCTGCGCGCCCTCAACAAGAACGCGCGCAGCGGCGGGGTCTCCGAGGGCGCCTCCACCCTCACGCAGCAGTACGTGAAGAACGTCTTCGTCGAGGAGGCCGGCGACGACCCGACGAAGGTCGCGCAGGCCACCCAGCAGACCATCGGCCGCAAGATCCGCGAACTGAAGTACGCGATCCAGGTCGAGGAGGAGCTGGGCAAGAAGAAGATCCTCGAGAACTACCTGAACATCACCTTCTTCGGCCAGCAGGCCTACGGCATCGAGGCGGCGGCCCAGCGGTACTTCTCCAAGCCGGCCAAGGACCTCAACCTCCAGGAGTCCGCCCTCCTCGCCGGCCTCGTCCAGTCACCGAGCCGCTACGACCCGGTCAACGACGAGGCGGAGGCGACGAAGCGGCGCAACACCGTCATCCACCGGATGGCCGAGGTCGGCGACATCTCCCAGGAGCAGGCCGACGAGGCGGCGAGGACACCGCTGGGCCTGAACGTCAGCAGGCCGGAGAACGGCTGCATCACGGCGGTCGCCGACGCGAGCTTCTTCTGCGACTACGTCCGTGAGGTGTTCCTCAGCGACCCGGTCTTCGGCAAGACCAAGGAGGACCGGGCCAAGATCTGGAACCAGGGCGGCCTGACCATCCGTACGACGCTCGACCCGCAGGCGCAGAAGTCGGTGCAGGAGTCGCTGACGAGCCACGTCGACCAGTCGGACTCGGTCGCCGCGGCGAGCACCCTGGTCGAGCCCGGCACCGGCAAGATCGTCGCGATGGGCCAGTCGAAGCCGTACGGCTACGGCAAGGACGAGACGGAGATCAACTACTCGGTCGACTCCGCCCTGGGCGGCTCCAACTTCGGCTTCCCGACCGGTTCGACGTTCAAGCCGTTCGTGGCCGCCGCCGCGCTGGAGGAGGGCAGGCCGCCCACGCAGTCCTACTCCGCCCCGTACGAGATGCCCTACCCGCAGACCGTGCGCGGTTGTGAGCGCCCCTGGGTGAACGACGCGAACTACAAGCTCACGAATGAGAACGAGACCGAGGTCGGGCCGTACGCGCTCAAGGAGGCGATGGCCAAGTCGGTCAACACCTACTTCGTGCAGATGATCGAGGACATCGGCATGTGCCCCGTGGTGAACATGACCGACAAGCTCGGC
Organism: Streptomyces capillispiralis; assembly: GCF_007829875.1. Classification (NCBI taxonomy): domain Bacteria; kingdom Bacillati; phylum Actinomycetota; class Actinomycetes; order Kitasatosporales; family Streptomycetaceae; genus Streptomyces; species Streptomyces capillispiralis. Next base: position 3,727,371 of record NZ_VIWV01000001.1, read on the forward strand.
GTGGTCCAGGGCAACGGGAAGAAGATCCCCCAGGTCCCCTCCTCGATGACCCTCGGTTCCACCGGTCTGTCGCCCCTCACCATGGCGAGCGCGTACGCCGCCTTCGCCTCCCGGGGCATGTACTGCACGCCGGTCGCCATCGAGTCGATCACCCAGAAGATCGGCAACCGGGAGAAGTCGCTCGAGGTGCCGAAGTCGACCTGCTCGCGCGCGATGAGCGAGAAGACCGCCGACACGGTGAACACCCTCCTCCAGGGAGTGGTCGACTCCGGTACGGGCCAGGAGGCGGGCCTCAGCGACCGTGACAACGCCGGCAAGACGGGTACGACGGACGAGCGCAGGAACGCCTGGTTCGTCGGCTACACGCCGAACATGTCGGGCGCCGTCTGGGTGGGCAGCGCCACGCAGAAGGTCGAGATGAAGAACATCACGATCGGCGGCACCTACCACGAGCTCGTCTTCGGCGGCGCGGTCCCGGGCCCCATCTGGCGCGACGCCATGACCGGTGCCCTGTCGGGCAAGGACTCCCCGTCCTTCAACCTCGTCAACATCCCCGACGCCGACCGCGATCAGGACCGCGGCGACGACGGGGGCGGCCGTGGCAACGACGGGGACAACGGCGACGGCGGTCTCATCGGCGGCCTGATCGGCGGAGGCAACGGCAACGGCGGAGGCAACGGCGGGGGCGGCGGGACCGAACCCGACCCGAGCTTCTCCATCCCGGAGGGCTTCATCCAGGGCCAGGGCAACGGCCCCGGCGGACGGCGCTGACGGTCCGTCCGTCCCCGACCCGCCCGTCCGCCCCGGACCGCACGGATACGCCGAACGGCCCCTTCCGCCCCGTACGAACCGTACGGCGGGGGAAGGGGCCGTTCGCCGTCGCGATGCCGCGCCCTCGTGCGCCGCCCGCGAGCGGGCGACGTCCCGCGGCCGACCGGGAGCGGGCGGACGTGAGGGGGCGCGAGCGGAAGTGCGCGGAGCGGGCGGAGATCGGGGAGCGGGCGGAGGCGGGCGGGAATCAGCCCGCGAGCAGCTTCTTCACCGCCGCGGCGACCCGGCCGCCCTCGGCCTGCCCGGCCACCTTCGGGTTCACGATCTTCATCACGGCACCCATGGCGCGCGGGCCCTCGGCACCGGCCGCCCTGGCCTCCTCCACCGCCTGGGCCACGATCGCGTCCAGCTCCTCGTCGGACAGCTGCTTGGGCAGGTACGCGGCAAGCACCTCGCCCTCCGCCTTCTCCCGCTCCGACTGCTCGGGGCGGCCGCCCTGCGCGAAGGCATCCGCCGCCTCGCGGCGCTTCTTCGCCTCGCGGGTGATCACCTTCTGCACCTCGTCGTCGGAGAGCGCGCGCTTCTCCTTGCCCGCGACCTCCTCCTTGGTGATCGCGGCGAGCGTCAGCCGGAGCGTCGAGGAGCGGAGCTCGTCGCGCTCCTTGATCGCGGCGTTGAGGTCGTCCTGCAGCTTCGACTTGAGCGTGGTCATGACTTGATTGTCGCAGGTACCGGAGCAAGGACGCCTGCCGATTTAAGGCCCGGCGCGGCAAGGGACGTTGGAGTGCTGCACCGCCCGGCCTCAGGGCACGACGGGCCCCTCGCGTCTGACACGATGGACGCATGCGCGCGCGATACGGAATCCCCCTGGGAATCACGGCGGCCGGAGCCGCCGGGCTGCTGTACGCGGCGGGCTTCGAGGCCCGCTCCTTCCGCCTGCGGCGGGTGACCATCCCCGTCCTGCCCTCCGGAATGCGCCCCCTGCGCGTGCTGCAGGTCTCCGACATCCACCTGGTGAGCGGCCAGCGCAAGAAGCAGCGCTGGCTGCGCTCCCTGGCGGGCCTGCGCCCCGACTTCGTGATCAACACGGGCGACAACCTGTCCGACCCCGAGGGCGTGCCCGAGGTCCTGGACGCCCTCGGCCCCCTGATGGAGTTCCCGGGCGCGTACGTCTTCGGCTCCAACGACTACTACGGCCCCAAGCTGCGCAACCCCGCCCGCTACCTGATCGAGAAGGCGCAGGGCAGGCACGGCCTCAACGGCAACGCCCCGGCGGCCGGCGCGATCCACAACCCGTGGGAGGACCTGCGGGACGGTTTCGACGCGGCGGGCTGGCTGAACCTGACGAACACCAGGGGCACCCTGAAGATCGAGGGCACGTCCATCGAGCTGACCGGCCTGGACGACCCGCACATCAAGCGTGACCGGTACGACGAGGTGTCGGGCGGCCCGTCGGACACGGCGGACTTCTCGCTGGGCGTCGTCCACGCCCCCTACCTGCGCGTACTCGACTCCTTCACGGCCGACGGCTACCCCCTGATCCTGGCCGGCCACACCCACGGCGGACAGCTCTGCATCCCCTTCTACGGCGCCCTGGTCACCAACTGCGACCTGGACACCGACCGCGTGAAGGGCCTGTCCACGCACACGTCGGGGGGCCACACCTCCTACCTCCACGTCTCGGCCGGCTGCGGCACCAACCGCTACACCCCGGTCCGCTTCGCCTGCCCCCCGGAGGCGACACTGATGACCCTGGTGGGACGGGACTGATCACCCACCGGGGCGACGGCACCGGGACCGCTGGGAGCACGGGAGCACGAGGGGCACGGGAGCACCGGACGGTGCTCCCCCGTTCAGCCCACCCGCGTCGCCCCTCCGGGTCCGTCGCCGCACGCTGGGGTGCATGACCGCCCCGATACCCAGGGACATCCCGGACCTCCCCGCCCTTCCGGGTACGACGCCCACGCTGCTGCCCTCCTCCGCCCCGGCCCGGGCCGTCGTACCGCCGGTGCGCCGCCCGCTGACCGCGGTGTACCGCCTGGCCCTGGCGCTGGTGGCGACGTGCGCGGTGCTGGTCGAAGTCCTCCTCGGCAGCCCGGCCCGCGTGCTGAGCCACTTCGCCGTCCAGAGCACGGTCCTGCTGGCCCTGGTCATGCTCGCGTCGGCCCGCCGCGCCTGGAGCGCCCGCCACCCCCTCCCGGGCACCGTCACAGGGGCGACCCTGCTGTACGTCGTCATGGCGGCCCTGGTCCACCACGCGCTCCCCCACTTCTCGACGACGGGCGCCGGCGACCCCTCATGGCCGGTGACCCTCGCCGACCACACCCTGCACACCGTGCTCCCCATCGCCGCGGTACTGGACTGGCTCGTCCTCTCCCCGCCGGCCCGCACCCACCTCCGTCAGGCGGCCACCTGGCTGCTGTACCCCCTGGCCTACCTGGCCTTCACCCTGACCCGGGGCGAACTGCTCCCCGACTCCCCGGCCCGCTACCTCTACCCCTTCCTCGACGTCGCCCAGCACGGCTACCGGCACGTCCTCGCCAACGCCCTCCTCCTGGGCCTCGCCTTCTACGCCCTGGCCACCCTCGTCGTGGCGCTGGACCACACCCGCCCGAACCCGGTCCGCCGCCCCTCCAAAACCGGATTTCGTGTCTAGCCCCCAGTGGGCTAAAGTAAACGTCGTCGCCGCGACAGCAGCGACGATCGGGGTGTAGCGCAGCTTGGCAGCGCGCTTCGTTCGGGACGAAGAGGTCGTGGGTTCAAATCCCGCCACCCCGACAGAGAAACACCAGGTGAGGCACCTACCAGTTGTGGTAGGTGCCTCACCTGTTTCGTCTGCGTGGCTATCTGCGTGACTACCGGCTCTCGCGTGTCTACGGCCGCTGTGGATCAGCGCCGAAGATCCCGTCCATGACCACGGCGCCGGTCTGGATCACGGGCCGGATCTGCTTCCGGTAGACCCCTCGGTCACAGCCGTCCCCGAGTGCCCAACGAGCCGGGAGACGTTCCTCCGCATCGCAGGAGACTCCCGATGTCTCGGGACCCGCACCCGCACTCCCTCGTATCCGCCCGACCCGAACCGCCCAGGACGGGGCTGCCGTCCGAGGCCCCGCTGCTGTCGGTGCACGCCGCCGTGGTGTTCCTGGCGGCCGTCGTCAGCGTTTTCGTGCTGCGCAAGCTGATCGGCTGACCGACGGTGGCCGGGGATGCAGTGAGTGCATCCCGTCCCACGGCCCCATTCACAACGTCTGCTCAGGAAGGGTGCCCGGTGGGTGGGAGGGGCGGGATCGTGATGACGGGCGTGTAGCCGCCTGCGTGGTCGGGCTCGTCCACGGCCTCGGAACCGACAGCGACCCAGGCATGGGCGCGGAAGGGATCGGTACGCACACCGGTGCACCAGGTGGGCCAAACCCCCCAGGCTCGGCACAGCAGGACGGTGGCCAGTGAGCGTTGCAGGCAGCTCCAGTCGCTGGCGCAGCGTGGGCTGACAGTGACCACGGCCTGTCTGGCCGCGGCGGCCTGGTGCCGGGTGGCGGGGGCGGCTTTGCGGCGTAGCAGGTGGAGGACTGCGCGGATGTGGTGCGGGCGGGCGCTGGCCAGCGGGCGGGCCAGGGTCACGGCCAGCCGGGCGAGGAGGCGTCGGCGGAGCGGGATGGTGACCGGCTGTGGTCCGGTGCGGTCGGTCATGGTGAGGCTTCCTGGTGGGGTGGTGCCTGGGTTAACGGTGCCGGAGGGGTCAGTCCCGCAGTAGTCCGGTCTGTCGGAGGGCTTTGATGAAGCGTGCGACGTCCGCGTCGACGTCGGCATGTGCCTGCGGGTAGCGCTGGGCCAGGGCAGCCGCGGCGGTCTGGGCAGGGGCGCCCTGCAGCAACAGGCGCAGGATGAGTGCCCCGCTCGGGTTCAACTGGCGGTATTTTCCGGTGCGCTCGTCCAGCAGGACCATCGCGCCGTCGTCGGTGTCGACTGCGGTCACGTGCGCGGGCAGGGACAGCGGCATCACGGTGCTCCTTGTGACAGCACGTGCGGCACCGAGGCCGGGCTGCCGCCTTCCAACGAGCGCAGCCAGACTTCGCAGCCCACTGTGTAGATCAGCGGGGCGGTGTCGGCGTGGTTGGCATGGAAGTGGACAGCGCCGCGCAGCCGTTGGGCGTCGATCAGGCCGGCCCGAGCCAGCAGCGAGTCCTCGGCCAGGGCGAGGAGCTGTCCACGGTGGCGGCGCAGCGCCTGGTAGAAGTCGGCGTCGTAGGTGCCCTTGGTCTGACGTGCCAGGATGTGGGCGGGCACGATGCCGGTCAGGGCGGTGCCGAGCAGGGGTTTGACCGTGCCGGGTTGTACGGCCTCCGGTGGGCGGACCGACAAGGCGGCGGTGACGACTGCGTCGTCGGTGTACGGCAGAGCGATATCAGGGCCCTGCATCGTCTGGTTCATCACGCGCACTGTGTTGCCGCCCTCACGGACTTGTTGCAGTACGGCGTGCACGGACCGATGCGGTGAAAGTGGTTGCGGGTTGTTGGCAGCCACAGTTCGCAGGGCTCTTTTCATCGTCGCCACCGCCTCGGGGGTGGTCCAGCCCGGAGCGCGCGGTTCGGGTTGCCAGCCGAGCATGCCGGCGAATCCTGACTGTGGTGCGAGCGCCAGGTGCCCGGCGGCGTCCAGCAACCACCGCCGGTACGAGGTCCGCTCCAGGACGCTGCGCGCCTGCGAGAGGCGGCTGACACGCCACTGATGGTGGTGGTGGCGCAGCTGGCCCCACACCCGCCACGGCTTGGCGGCGGCCAAATCCTGCAGGTAGGCGAGGTAAGGGGTGAACAACTCGTCGCCGCCGCCACCGCCCAGATGTAGCCGGGAGCCATGGGCGGCGACCCGCTGCAGCAGGTCGGACTGTTTGGCGAAGTCCCGTACCCAGGGGCAGGGTTCCTCGCTGGGCAGCCGCAACCCACCCACGCCGGTGAACCAGTCGGGTGACTGCCCGGCGGGCACGACCAGGTGGGCGGCCGAGGGCAGCGCTTCGCGCACACGGGTGGCCCAGACGCCGTCGTCGTTCTGCGGGTCGCGTCCCTCCCAGTGGATGGTGACCAGATGCCCGGCCTCCCGTGCTGCCAGAAAGCACAGGCTCGTCGAATCCAGCCCCCCAGACGCATCTGCGCTGATCGTGCCGCCGGCAGCCGTACAGGTGCCAACTGCTTCCACCAGCGCGGTGCGGACCTCTGCGGCGGCCTCCTTCAACGACAGGTGGGGCTCGGGGGGACGCCACCAGCACGCCGCCAACGCCCGCCGCCCGTCACGCTCCCACGCCACTACCTCCTGCGCAGGGACCGCGTGCACGTTCTGCCAGACGGTCCGGTCGGCAAGGACGGTTGATGTCACCGGAGGGGACATGAGCCGTAAAGCCAGCATCTCCCAGTCAGGGCTCGCCCCCGACAAGGCGGCCAGCACATCGGCGCGGCCGGCCGCCACCGGTAGCTCACCGATGCGGGTGGTGAACACGCGGCAGGCGGCCGACGCCGTACCGCGTGCCCACACCCGCCCGCCCACCGACGCCAGCACGTGAAAACTGCCCGCCACACCCCCTACCGCCTGCTCCACCTCCGAAGGCCGACGCACCCGCTCAAGCCGCCGCCCCAGCACCTCCGCCCGCACGGAACTCCGGCCCAGAACCACGACCCGTACCTCACCCGCCCGCGCCGACACCTCCTGCCGGGCATCCCAGCAGCCGATCAGCCAGGGCCGTCCCGACGCATGCGACACGCTGCGCACCCCCTCCTGGCACAGCCGCCTCGCCACAACAGCAGCCGACGCGGTGTCCGGCAGCATCACCCACCAGCCACCCACCACACTCCTCCCTCCTCAACGGAACGTCCTCCGGTCATCACCCAACCCCGCACCCGGTGGGGACACGCACGCGTGTCCCCACCGGGCTCACCACCCTGCGCTCAGGGGCGGAGCTGGAACGGCGGGGGACCGCCCTCGATGTGCTGGCCAAGCCACGAGCCGCGGGTGATCTCATTGAAGTCGCCCGCCTCACTCAGCATGGGCGCCTCGTAGACCTCTTCCTGGTTTTCCATGTCCGTCACCTCCCTCCGGAAAGAGTGATCAGAGCTGAACCTGTCCACGAGCAACGGGACCGCTCATCCACCTTGATGACCGAAGGGACCAGGGATAACCGCCTCACCCGCATAAACGCACCGTATGAGTGGCGGTGCAGTACAACCCCCGGCAACCAGTGCCCCCACTCCATGCACAGTGCGCCGGTGCGACCGGGCCACGACGCGACGTGCGGGAGTAACGGTGACGGACTCGTTCGGGCACCCCCGGCGAGCTGGTTCAGGGCGGTCTGCTCGTCAGGGTCGATGGCCGGCTTCCAGCCGGGCCTCGGCGGCGACCCGGTCAGTGAGGCCGGCAGCGGTAACTGTGGGCAGGAGCCTGCCAGGTGGCGGGGTCAGTTTCCCGGCATCCGCCAGGCCGCCGACAGGCCGAGGAACCAGCTGACCGGGACGGCAGCATCCGCAGGATGCGAAAGGCCGCGCCACCGGCAGCTCCCACCAGGCAAACCAGCTGGCACAACCGCCCCGCCACAACAGCAGCCCGCTCGGTATCCGGGTTCGTAGGCCGGAAGTGCTTCCATCCCGAAGCGCCGCTTCGTGAGCATCACCGCCGGCGTCTGAGTGGGGCGAATGCCGGAACGCGCGATGCTCGCCGGCACGTCCTCTTCGCGAGCGCGGGCCTGCCCGCAGAAGCCATCTGAGGCAGGCAGCAGGCTCCCCAGTCGAACCCGCGTAGCACCTTGCGGGTGGTCCGCGTCCCGAGTGCGTGTCCAACTGCGTGACAACGCAGACGAACAGCGGTGGACAACCGTGGACGCCTGTGGACCGTTGCACCAGGTGAGAGCCAGGACAGCCCAAGGCAGCGCCCCCACACAAGTTGCTTCGGGACGAAGAGGTCGCCGGTTCGTATCCCGCAACCCCGACAGAGAAGTGCCAGGTCAGCCACCTGCCTCCTGTGGTGCGCGGAAGCCGCCGATGCGGGGTTCGAGTAGTTCGGCCAGTCGTAGGGGGGTGCGGTCCTCGTGCATGGGGCCGATGAGTTGCACTCCCACCGGGAGGCCCTCGGGTGACCGGCTCGCGGGTACGGCGGTGGCGGGTAGGCCGGGCATCGTGGCCAGGCCGGCCCAGACGAGCTGGTCGAAGTACGGATGGTCGGCGCCGTCGATGTCGATCCGGCGCTTCATCAGGTCGGGCGTGTGGTCGTGCGGGAAGGCGGGAGTGGGCGTGATGGGGCACACCACGGCGTCGAACTCGGTGAAGAACTGCCGCCAGCCGTGGCGGTGGAGCTCGCGGGAGTTGTTCAGCCCGATGAAGTCGCGGTGGCTGAGCACCATGCCGCGCAGCCGCGCCGCGTCGAGGCTTTCGTCGTCCGGGCTCAGTCCGGCGGCGCGGGCCTGCAGCTGCTCGTACGTCTCGATGGGGAAGCGGGCGACGGAGCCCGAGAAGAGGAACTTCGTGTAGAGCACGGCGGCCTCGGCCAAGTCGGGCAGCAGCGGGCTGTACCGCTCGACGCGGGCGCCGCCGTCGGCCAGCGCGTCGGCCACCCGGTGCACGCCCGCCCGTACGGCGGATCCGGTCGGGACGAGCGGGTGCTCGTCGAGGACCAGGACGCGGAAGTCGCGGAGCCGTTCGTGGCGCGCGGGCGGCAGTGTCAGGTGGTACGCCCTACCGTGCGTCAGCGGGTCGGGGCCGGCCATGACGTCGAGCAGGAGCGTGAGGTCGCGCGCGGTGCGAGCCATCGGGCCGACGACGGCGAAGTCCTGTTCCACCGGCAGGGCCGGCCCGGGCGGCACGACCATGCCGCGGCTCGCCGCAAGGCCGAGGGTCGGCTTGTGCGCGTAGATGCCGCAGAAGTGCGCGGGGGTGCGCAGGGAACCGGCGAGGTCGGAGCCGATGGAGAGGGCGCCGAAACCGGACGCCAGGGCCGCCGCCGAGCCGCCGGAGGATCCGCCCGACGTACGGCGGTGGTCCCACGGGTTGTTGGTGGTGCCGTAGATGTCGTTGAAGGTCTGCACGTCCTGCAGTCCCAGGGGGACGTTGGTCTTGCCGAGCACCACCGCGCCCGCGGCCCTGAGCCGCGACACCTGCACCGCGTCCTCGGCCGGCACGAAGTCCCGGTACGGCGGCATTCCCCAGGTCGTGGGGAGGCCCGCGATGTCGTACGACTCCTTGACGGTCACCGGGATGCCCAGCAGCGGCCGTTCCTCACCGCGGGCACGCGCCCGGTCGGCGCCGCGTGCGGCGGCCCGTGCGCGGTCGAAGTCCGGCACGCAGATCGCGTTGATCGCATCGTCGTGCCGTTCGATACGGGCGATCGCCTCGTCGGTCAGCTCCTCCGAGGTCACTTCACCGGCACGCAGAGCAGCCGCTTGTTGTCCGGCCGTCGGGAGATTCCAGTCCATGAATGCGACCGTATGGGCCGGTGGAGGAGGGCACGAAATGCCGGTGCGCACAATGGGGTTGGTGTCTCCGCCCCTGGTCAGTGGCGGGTTGGCGCTGGAGAGCAACCTTCGCGAGCCTGGGTGCGGGCGGTGGGTGGGAGTGCGCGGGGACACCGTGGGCTCCTTGCCCCCGCTCGGGGGAGTGGGGGCAAGGAGCGTGCTCGGGGCTAGGTCTGCGTCGGCGTCGACGTCGGTCGCGGGTGGGCCGGTGGGGTGCCGGGCTCCTGGGGGTGCAGGAGTCGGGCCAGCAGGTCGTCCAGTGTGACCATGCCGGTGAGCCGTCCGTTGTCGTCGCGTACGACGGCCAGGGTGGACCGGCGCTGGCGCAGTTGCTCGATGGCGTGGCTCACGGTGTCCCGTGCGGCCAGCTCCGGGACCGGGCGGGCGAGGTCCCGCGCGGTGGCGGTGCGGCCGCGGCCGCGGGCGATCAGGACGTCGCGTGCGTGCAGGGAGCCGACGACCCGCGCTCCGTCGCGTACCAGCAGCCGGCTCCGGTCGTGCTCGGCCGCGGTGGCGAGGACGGTGTCGAGGCCGGCCCCGGCCGGCACGGAGGTGATGTCGGCTTCCGGGATCTGGAGGTCGCCCACCGGGGTCTGGGGTTCGGTGAGCGAGTTGGTGATCAGTTCGGAGTCGTCCTTGCTGATCAGGCCGAGCCGCTCGGACTCCTCCACGAGGTGGGTGAGCTGTTCGCGGTTGTGGACCGAGGCCAGCTCGTCGCGCGGGGTGACGCGGCACAGCCGTACCAGGCCGTTGCTCACCTTGTTGAGTACGAGGATCAGCGGACGGACCAGCTTGACCAGGCCGCGGAAGGGCGGGGAGAGCAGCATGGCGGAGCGTTCGGGGTGAGCGATGGCCCATGACTTGGGGGCCATCTCGCCGACCACCATGTGCAGGAACACCACCACGATCATGGCCACGGCGAACGCGATGCCGTAGCTGACGGCGCTGGGCAGGCCGAGCCGGTGCAGCAGCGGGTCGAGTTCGTGCGAGATCGCGGGCTTGGACACCGAGCCCAGGCCCAGGGTGCACACGGTGATGCCGAGTTGGGCGCCGGCCAGCATCAGTGACAGTTCGCGCATGCCGGCCAGCGCGGCGCCCGCTCCGCGCCGGCCTTCGGCCGCGGCCTTCTCCATGCGGTGCCGTTTGGCGGCGACCAACGCGAACTCGGCGGCGACGAAGAACCCGCTGCCGATCAGCAGCAGCACGGTGACGAAGAGTGCCAGCGGGAAGCTCATGCCAGGTCCTCCTCACCGGCCGTGACGGCGGTGGTGCCGGGCGCGGGCACCCGTTCCAGGCGGACGCGCTCGGGTACGTGCCGGTCGAGGGTCCGTACGTCGATCGCGACGCCGCCCCCGTCGGACAGCGTGACCGTGAGCCGGTCCCCGACGGTCGGGAAGCGGCCGAGCCGGTCGACGATCAGGCCGGCCACGGTGTCGTAGTCCTCCTCCTCGGGCAGCTCGATGCCGGTGGCCTCGGCCACCTCGTCCAGCCGGCGGCCGGCGTCCACCAGCCAGCCCCGCCCGTCCGGGAGCGCCACCTCGGTGACGGTGTCCGACTCGTCGGCGATGTCGCCGACCAGTTCCTCGGCGATGTCCTCGTAGGTGACGAGGCCGGCCACGCCGCCGTGCTCGTCGAGGACCACGGCGAACTCGTCGCCGCAGGTCCGCATCTGCTCGACCGCGTCGGGCAGGGGCAGGGTGTCGGGCAGCAGCAGCGGGCGCCGGGCCAGCGCGCCCGCGGTCGTCATGGTCATGCGGTCGGCGGGCAGCCGCATCAGCTCCCGTACGCCGAGGACACCGGTGATGTCGTCGGGGTGGTCGCCGAGGACCGGGTAGTTGGAGTGGCCGTGCTCGCCGATGAGGTCGATCGCCTCGGCGGCGGTGGCGTCCTTGCGGACGAAGACGGAGTCCGCGCGGGGGACCATCACCTCGTCCAGCGTGCGGTCGGAGAACTCCAGGGCGTGGTCGAGCAGCTCCGCGGTGCCCTTGGGCAGCTGGCCCTGTTCGTGGGACTCGCCGATCAGGTGGCCCAGCTCCTCCAGCGTGGCGCCGTGGTGCAGCTCCTCGACCGGCTCGATGCCGGCCTTGTGCAGCAGCCTGTTCGCCGCCCCGTCGAAGACGCGCACGACGGGGCCGACGATCTTCAGGTACGCCAGCGTGGACCCGGACAGCGACTTCGCCAGCCGCTCGGGGACGGCCAGGGCGAGGTTCTTCGGGGCCAGCTCGCCCAGCACCATCTGCACGAGCGTGGCGCCCACGAAGGCGAGCACGACGGAGATGCCGCTGACGGCGGCGTCGGGGACACCGAGGCCGGACAGTACGGGCTTCAGCAGCGCGGACACCGACGGCTCCGCGATGAAGCCGACGACCAGGCCGGTCACCGTGATGCCGAGCTGGGCGCCGGACAGCATGAAGGACAGCCGCTCCAGCACCTTCAGGGCTCGGGCGGCCCGCCTGTCCCCGGCCTCGGCCTCACGGGCGAGGGCGAGCCGGTCGGCGGAGACGTAGGCGAATTCCTGGGCGACGAAATAGCCGGTCCCGGCGGTCAGGACGAGCACGGCCAGCAGGCCGAGCCAGGCTTCCACGGCACTCATCGAACACCATCCCGCCGCGTGCCGTGCTCAGGGAAGAGCCGGCGGGATGGTCGGGGACTGTGCCCCGAGGGGTCCGTCGATCTGGCGGACAACGGGTGGCTCCTTTTCTGGACGTTTAGGGCGACAACGATTGTGGCCGAAACCGTGTTCCCGCTCGTGCTCGTCGGCGCGCCGTCGCGGCTTGCCGTTGTGGCTTTACCTCACGGGGCGGGCGCGAGGGAACGGGACAATCATCGTGCCTCTACATTCACTGTAGAGGAGTGGCGGGGGGTGTGTCCGGCACCCACCGTCCGGCGGACGCCCGGCGGACGCCCGGCGGACGCCCGGCGGGCCCTCCCTCGGGCGTGGGGTCCGCCGCCCGCGCGACGGTTCGCTTTCGGCCGTTCCCCCGCACACCCCCGCGGAGCGCGCCCTCCACCCCTGCGGCCGCCCTATGCTTCTACGTGCTTGTAGAAGCACGTATCGGAATCACCGCGCACGCTAAGGAGTGGACGCCACGATGGTGTTCAAACGACTGCTCGGATCGCTCGGTGTCGGCGGCCCCACGGTCGACACGGTCCTCGACCCGGGTGCCGCCCGCCCCGGTGGCACCCTGACCGGGCAGGTCCACCTCAAGGGCGGCAACGCCGACTTCGACATCGACCACATCGCCCTGGAGCTGGTGGCCCGGGTCGAGGTCGAGCACGAGGAGGGGGAGAGCGAGGGGGTCGCCGCGTTCGAGCGGTTCACCGTCGGCGGGGGCTTCCGGCTCGCCGAGGGCGAGGAGCGCTCCGTACCGTTCAGCGTGACCCTGCCCTGGGAGACGCCCGTCACCGAGCTGTACGGACAGGACCTGGGCATCGTCCTCGGCGTGCGGACCGAGCTTGCCGTGGCCGGGGCCAAGGACAAGGGCGACCTGGACCGGCTGGCCGTCGCCCCGCTGCCCGTCCAGGAGGCGGTCCTCGAGGCGCTCGGGCAGCTCGGCCACGGCTTCAAGTCCGCGGACCTGGAGTACGGGCGCATCGGCGGCACCGGCCAGCAGCTGCCGTTCTACCAGGAGATCGAGCTGGTCCCGGCCCCGCAGTACGCGCACCTGGTCAACGAGATCGAGCTGACCTTCCTCGCCCACCCCGGCGGCATGGACGTCGTCCTGGAAGCCGACCGGCGCGGTGGCCCGTTCTCCGCCGGCCACGACGCGCTCACCCTCTTCACCGTGGGCCACCACGACGTCCGCGACTGGAACACCGAGGTCGACGGCTGGATCCGCCGGCTGGTCGAGCACCGGGCGTCGTACGGCTCCCCCGCCCCGTACGGGCACGACGGTCACCCGGGGCACGGGCACGGGCACGGCGATCACCACCACGGAGATCACCACCACGGCGATCAGCATCACGACGGCCACCGCTCCGGCCCGGGCATGGGCACCGTCGTCGCCGCGGGCGCGGCCGGGCTCGCGGTCGGGGTCGTCGGCGGCATGGTCGCGGCCGAAGTGGTCGACGAGGTCGGGGACTTCTTCGAAGGGGAGGAAGAGGAGGGCTGACGGGGCGGCCGGCTCACGGGTCGGCCGGCTCACGGGGCAGCGAACGGGCGGGTCGGTGAGCGGGCGGATCGGTGAGCGGGCGGGTCGGCCCGGACGTCGGGGTCCGTTTTCCGTGCGTCATCGGGCTCTCCGGGCCACCCCCTCAACTTCTACATTAGTGTAGAAGTGACTGGGCTCCGGCTGCCGCACCGAGGCGGCCGGAGTCCGCAACCGACCGTATGGAGCTCTCATGGCCCTGTGGGACCGCATCAAGGACTCCGCCACGCAGATGCAGACGCAGCTCGTGGCGAAGCGGAACGACCTCAAGAGCGGCGCCTTCCGCGACGCCGGCATGGCGATGTGCGCGCTGGTCGCGGCAGCCGACGGCACCATCGACCCGCCCGAGCGGCGCCGCGTGGCGCAGCTGATCGCCACCAACGAGGTGTTGCAGAACTTCGACGCCATGGATCTGCAGCGCCGGTTCGAGGACAACCTCGACAAGCTCACGGCCGACTTCGATTTCGGCAAGGTGAGCGTGCTCCAGGAGATCGCCAAGGCGAAGAAGAAGCCCGCCGAGGCGCGGGCCGTCATCCAGATCGGCATCGTGATCGGCGGTGCGGACGGCGACTTCGACGCGACCGAGCAGGCCGTCGTCCGCGAGGCGTGCTTCGCGCTGGGCCTGCCGCCGCACGAGTTCGACCTCTGACGACCGCCCTTCCGGCGCGGAGCGCCCCGCCCCGCAAGGCCCCCGCGAGGCCCCCCGCGAGGCCGTGGGCGGGCGCTCCGGGCTCAGAGGGGGGTGGCCGCGCGCAGGATGAGGACCATCGTCACCGCCGAGTTCGCGGACGACATCGCCGATACGGCCGTCCCCGCGGCCGCGCCCCACGCCGCCAGCCCCACCGCGGTGAACACCGACGGCCAACTGCGCACCGCGGGCGCCGGGCCGAGCAGGGCCGCCACACGGCGCGGCACCGGTCCCGGGGCCGCGAAGCCCGCGAGCGTGGCGGCGGGCGTCCCCCGGGACACCAGGGCCGCCTTGCCGATGGCGCGGGCCACGGTCCGACGGCTGCCGACCGCCTGGGCCGCCTCCTCGTCCGCCCACCGTTCCGCCGTGTACGCCACCGCCGTGCGCAGCGGACGCAGGAACGGGTTGGCGCGCGCGGCCAGCTGGACGGCCAGCAGGAAACGGTGGTGCCGTGCCGCCAGGTGGGCCCGTTCGTGGGCGAACAGGGCGCGCCGCTCGGCGGGTTCGAGGCAGTCCAGCAGGGCGGTGGTCACCACCACGCGGTCCCGGCGTCCTCCGGGCAGCACGTACGCGTACGCGATGTCGTCCGGCAGGACGGCGACCTCGGTGTCCGGCAGCCCGGCCAGCGCCCGGTGGGCCCGGCGCCGCACGCGGCCGTGCCGCCACAGCAGCCGGCCGCACGCCACCACGACCGCGCACAGCGCGGGGATGGCCACCCTGCCGGCGATCTCGTCGTACGGCACCGCCTCGCGCACCTCGGGGTCCGACCAGCCGTCGGGCAGCGGGTTGCCGGGCAGCTGGGCGGTGCCCACCACCATCAGCAGGCCCAGGCACACCGAACTGCACACCGCCATCACCGCGGCGACCCCGGTCAGCAGCCTGGTCGCGGTACGCGGATGGAGCCGCTGCTCGGCCAGGCGCGCGATCGGCCAGGCGCTCAGCGGCAGGACCAGCGGCAGAAAGACGAAGACCCCCATGAGGCTTCAGTCTTCCCCTTCGCCGCGCGGCCGGCCCAGCAGGTCGCGGAGCAGCCGCTCGTCGTCCGGGCCGAGGCTGGTGACGAAGCTGGCCAGCACGGCCTCCCGGTCGTTCTCGGCGTCCAGTACCTTGCGCATCTTGTGCGCGGCCAGTCCCGCCTGGTCGGAGGCGGGCGTCCAGACGAAGGACCGGCCCGCCCGCTCCCGCGTCACCGCTCCCTTGGAGAGCAGCCGGGTCAGGATCGTGATGACGGTCGTGTAGGCGAGGTCGCCGCCGAGGCGCTCCTGCACCCAGCCGACCGTCGCCGGGCCGTCCGCCTCGCACAGCGCCGACAAGACGAGCGCCTCCAGCTCCCCCTGCCCCCGCCGCCGGGGACGCTGCCGGTGATCCGTCACGCCCTGCCTCCTTCCACTGCCCCGCGTTCGCGAACTGTTCATCGTAGGGGTACCTGACCGGCCGCCCGTCGCGCATCATCCGCCATCGCGGTGTCCACGAAATGGTAGGAGGCCCGCTTGCGGGGTCGCGCCGCCGGTCCGCGTCCGCGCGGTCACGTCGGCTTCTCCGGTGGCGCCGCGCATCGGCCCCCTCCGGCCGCCACCGCACGCTTTCGGCCATGCGCGCTCCCGGTCGCCGCCCCTTCGGCGAAAGCACCCCCTCCCCAGTCTCTACAGTCCTGTAGATTTCATCTCCGGGCCCGACATCCTCATCCGACGCGTGAAGCGTGAAGCATGAAAGAAGGAGCACCCCGTGGGAGTTTCCCTGTCCAAGGGCGGCAACGTCTCACTCAGCAAGGAGGCGCCGGGACTGACCGCCGTCCTGGTCGGACTGGGCTGGGACGTGCGCACGACCACCGGCACCGACTACGACCTCGACGCCTCGGCCCTCCTGCTGGACGCCACCGGCAGGGTGCCGTCGGACCGGCACTTCGTCTTCTACAACAACCTCACCAGCCCGGACGGTTCGGTGGAGCACACCGGCGACAACCTCACCGGTGAGGGCGAGGGCGACGACGAGGCGGTGAAGGTGAACCTCGTCGCCGTGCCCGCCGAGGTCGACCGGATCGTGTTCCCCGTGTCGATCCACGACGCCGAGAACCGCGGCCAGTCCTTCGGCCAGGTCCGCAACGCCTTCATCCGCGTCGTCAACCAGGCCGACGGCGTCGAGATCGCCCGCTACGACCTGTCCGAGGACGCCTCCACCGAGACGGCGATGGTCTTCGGCGAGCTGTACCGCAACGGTGCCGAGTGGAAGTTCCGCGCGGTGGGCCAGGGTTACGCGTCCGGTCTGGCCGGCATCGCCTCCGACTTCGGCGTCGGCGTCTGACACCGGACGACGGCGCAGGCCCCACCCCCTCATCAGGAGAACCAGTGTCCGACCCGCTCCGCCTCCGCCCCGAGGACCGGGGGGATTACGAGGCAGTGCTCGACCGGGCCCTGCGCACCCCGGACATCCGCAACGCCGTGGCCGCCGACCCGACCGGCCGGTCGTCCGCGCGCCTGCGCCTCCGGGCGCTCGCGGACGCCGACGAGGTCGCCGCCGCCGCACGGGACGCGTACCGCCAGTACCTCGCCGTGCGGGCGTCCGCCCGTGAGGACGCGCGGGGCGACACGGCCACGGCCGGCAGCGTGCTGCCGGCCGTGGCCGTGCTCACACCGCTCGTGGCGGGCTCGTCGGCCGTGGTCCTGCTGCCGCTCGGGCACGTCCTCCGGTGGACCGGCGTACGGGGGACGCTGCCCGGCTCGCTCATCACCGCCGGCTGGGTGCTGGCGCTCGTCGCCGCGGCGGGCGCCCTCGCCGCCCTCGGCGCCCTGCTGGTCACCGCGCTGCGCGGGAGCGGCCCCGCCGCGCACACCGCGCGCCTGGAGCGGGCACGGGAGGCATGGCAGCGGGCGCTGCTGACCCACGGCATGGTGCCCCACCTCCGCCGGTGCCTCGCCGAGGAGCCGTCGCCGCTCCCCGCGCCGGCCGCTCCCCCGCCCCAGCTGAAAGACACCGTTCCGCAGGCCGATCGGACCCGCCGCGCTCGCGCCCACCCGGCCGGGCCCCAGAGCAGACAGGACTCGCATCTCGCATGTTCGGACTGAGTGAACTCGCCGTCATCCTCATCGTCGTCATCCTGGTGATCGGCGCCAAGAAGCTCCCCGACCTGGCCCGCTCCGCCGGGAAGTCGGCCCGCATCCTCAAGGCCGAGGCCAGGGCCATGAAGGACGAGGACGAGCGGGCGGCGGCGCCGCCCAGGGTCGTCCAGGGGGAGACCGTCACGCGGGACGAGCCGCAGCACCCGGGCTCCCCGCAGCACCCGGGCTCCCCGCAGCCCCCGGGCTCCCCGCAGCACCGGCAGTGAGCCACGGAGCCCGCGCGGCCGTTCCCCGGACAGGGCGGGGGACGGTCGCGCGGCCGTTTCCCGGACAGGGCCAGGGGGACGGTCGCGGGCGCTGCCGGACCGGCCGGCCGGTGGCCGTGCCGCTGCCGGCGTGGTGTGCTGGGGGTGACGGGAAGGACCCGACGCGAGACGCGGGGAAGCGGCCCCGAGCCGCGCACCGCGCAATCCGGATCCGCGAGAAGCGGGTGGAGCCCTTCCCGTCCCCCCTGCCCGGAAGGACGTGCCGTCCGGCCCGTTCCCGCGCCCTCGCCGTGAGCGGCGGGGGCGTACGGGCCGCGCACCGGGCCGTCAGGCGCGGTCGTGCCCGGCCCTGGCGGCTTCGAGGCCGAGGATGACGACGCGCAGGCCGTGTTCGAAGCCCGCGTCCGCGTCCAGGCCGAGGAGGTCGGCGGACACCTGGGCGGTGAGCGGGAAGTGCTCGGCGTCGATGAGGCCGGCCAGCCGGCCGGGGGCGTACGGGTTGTCGTCGCCGTAGGCCGCGTTGCCGTGGGCCTGCTGCTCGATGGTCGAGCCGATCGTGTAGTGCAGGACCGCGGGGATGGAGCGGGCCGCTTCGGTGAGGGGGAAGCCGGCGTCCGTCAGGGTCCGCAGGCCCAGTTCGACGGAGCGGTGCACGGCCGGGTGGTTGACGTAGGTGCCGGCGAGGACGCGAGCGCCGTCGCGGTGGCCGAGCATCGCCTGCCGCAGGTGGCGGGCCCAGTCGGCGATCCAGTGCTGCCAGGCGTCGCCGTCGCGGGGCGGCTCCAGCCGCTCGGACGCCTCGGCGTAGACCAGGGTGGCCATGGCGTCGAGCAGTTCCTGCTTGTTCTTGAGGTGCCAGTAGAGGGTGGGGGCCCGGACGCCGAGTTCCTGCGCGACCAGGCGCATGGTGAGGCCGTCGAGGCCGACGCCGTCCAGCAGGCGCAGCGCCGCACGGGCGATCACCTCGGCATTGATCTTCATAGCGCTCGCGCTCCCTTTCCCGGACCGCTTGACACTCTAACAGCGTTAGGGGAAGTCTCTAACAGCGTTCGGGTCTCTAACGCCGTTAGAGGCGAGGGGCCCGGTGGGATGTCGTACGGGAGAGAGGCACGCGCAGATGAGCGGCATGAGGACGGACACGGACGTGGTGATCACGGGCGCGGGCCCCACGGGGCTCATGCTCGCCTGCGAATTACGGCTGGCCGGGGTCGACGTGGTGGTGGTCGACCGGCTCGCCGGGCGGACCGGCGAGTCACGGGCCGGCGGGATGCACGCGCGGACCCTGGAGGTGCTCGACCAGCGGGGCGTCCTGGACCGCTTCCTGGCGGCGGGCGTACCGCGTTCGATCGGCCACTTCTCGGGGCTGTGGCTGGACTTCGGGCGGTTCGACACCCGGTACACCCGGAGCCTGATGCTGCTCCAGTCCCGCATCGAGCGGCTGCTGGAGGAGTGGGCCGGAGAACTCGGCGTCCGGGTGCGCCGGTCGTCGGAGGTGACCGCCCTGCGCCAGGACGGCGACGGCGTCGAGGTCGCACTGGGCGGGCCCGGGGCCGTCCCCTCGGCACTGCGCGCCCGCTACCTCGTGGGCTGCGACGGCGGACGCAGTACGGTGCGCAGGCTCGCCGGCATCGGCTTCCCCGGCACGGAGGCCACCCTGACCGCGCTGCTCGGTGACGTCGAACTCGCCGACCCGCCGGCCGAGCCGGTGTTCATGCGGCGGCGAGCCGGGGGCGACTTCTCGGTGCTCGGCTTCGAGCCGGGCTGGTACCGGGTGATCACCACGGAGCACGGCCGTGTCGCCCCCGCGGGTTCCCCCGCGACGCTCGAGGAACTGAGGGAGTCACTGCTCAGGATCGCGGGCACCGACTTCGGGATGCACAGCCCACGCTGGGTGTCCCGGTTCGGTGACGCGGCACGGCAGGCGGAGCGGTACCGGGAGGGCAGGGTGCTGCTGGCGGGCGACGCCGCCCACATCCACTTCCCGTCCGGCGGCCAGGGCCTGAACCTGGGGGTGCAGGACGCGGTCAACCTCGGCTGGAAACTCGCGTCGGTGGTGCACGGCCGGGCGCCGGACACCCTGCTGGACAGCTACCACGCCGAGCGGTACCCCGTCGCGGAACGGGTGCTGCACAACACCCGGGCGCAGTCGGCGCTGAGCCGCCCCGGCCCGCAGACCGACGCGCTGCGCGACGTGCTCCGCTCCCTCATCGGGTACGACGACGTCAACCGGCACCTGGGCGGCATGATCACCGCGCTGGACGTCGGGTACGACCTGGGCGGCGGCCATCCGCTGACCGGCCTCCGCGTCCCCGACGCCGATCTGGAGACCGCCGACGGCCCCGCGCGCGTCTTCGGCCTGCTGCACGCCGCCCGCCCGGTCCTGCTCGACCTGCGCGGTGGCGGGGAGACGGCGGCCGCCGCGGCGGGCTGGGCCGATCGCGTCGACGTCGTGGAGGCGACGTCCGTGGCCGGTCACTGGCCCGTCTGGCCCGACGGCGGGACCCCCGCCCCGGACGCGCTCCTCATCCGCCCGGACGGCCATGTCGCCTGGGCCGCGTCCCCCGGGGCCGGCGGCCTCGACACCGGCGCCCTGCGCACCGCCCTCACGACCTGGTGCGGGCCGGCCACGGCGAAGGAGTGACCGGGGCCGCCGCGCATCCCACGACCTGCTGCCACCCGCGGCACGGCGACCGCGACGGCGACCGCGACACGGCGGACACGGCACGGCGGTGGCGGTACGGCGGTGGCGGTACGGCCTTCAGACTCGGCCCAGCTCGGCCGCGCCGAAGGACACGTCGAAGCGGTCGCACCAGATGCTCACGCTGCTGAAGGCGGACGGGTCGACGTCGGCGGGCACGGTGTAGTTCTGGCTGCCCTTGTTGCCCTTGAGCTTGCCGAGGCTGACGTACGCGCCGTCGTCGAAGACGTGCCAGCCGGCCCGTCCTTCCCTCACCGGCGCGTCGGTCAGCCAGACACGCAGGTCGGGGCCGTTGCTGGTGTCGAGGTTCTCCAGGCGTACGACATGGGAGCCGTCGGGCAGCCGGACCAGCTTCACCGTGCCGGAGGTGGAGTGCTCGTGGCTGATCAGCGCGCCGCCGGCCAGCGTCCGCGGATCCCGCGCGGGGGTCCGGGCCGGGTCCGGCGAGGCGTCCGGGGCCGGGTCCGCGGCGGACGCCGCGGCCGTCGGCAGGGCCTCACGCACGGTCTCGTCCTGCCACAGCTTCCACGGCTGGAACCAGTACAACCCGAATCCCGCGACGGCCACGGCCACCACCAGCACCCCGATGACCAGCGGCCTGCCCAGCGACGTCCGCACGCTTCTCCACCCCGCCTCACTCGTCGTCACCGCCCATTCAACGCGGCGGGCCGCCGCCGTGGGCCGCCGGAGGGATGACGAAACCCTTACGTCGTCGCGTCACGGGTCGCCCGGGGGACGAGTCCCCGCGCGCGCTTCCGGGGCCGTCGGCCGCAGTGCGCGCAGGATGCGGGTCAGGTCGGTCGGGGCGGCGGCGAGGCGGACCGGGGTGCCCGCGTCGTCCAGTTCGGCTATGTGCCAGGTGCGCGGGATCGTGTCGGGATCGCCGCCGCCTGCGCGTCGTGTCCGCTCGAGGGTGAGGCGCGACACCGGGACGGGCCGGGCCGCGAAGCGACCGGGTCCGGAGTGCGGGACCACCGCGGGCGGACCGTCGTCGCCCAGGACGATGTGGGTGCCGAAGTGGCGGGGGTTGTAGTCGGTGGCTTCCAGGAAGCGGGCCGGAAGGAAGACCTCGTCACCCGTCCTCTCCGTGGGGAGGGGTTCGGGCCCGCCCGGCGGGCGGAACCGGGTGGCGCGCCATGCCCAGGTCAGCAGGGCGATGGTGACGAGGGTTCCGGCCGCCGCCCACGCCGTCGTCACGGGGGAAGCGAACGGTGCTGTGGGATGCAGGAAGCACAGAGGAAGGAGCCACAGCGCCGTGAGGACCAGCGCCACCGCGAAGGGCAGGGCCGACGGCAGGACCTCGCCGTCGGGGCGCCGGCGACCGCGCAGCCGGATCAGTATCCGGGCGGCCGGGTAGCCCGCCCCCAGGGTCAGACCGGCCGCGACCATCACCACGTCTCCGGCGCCGGGGGTGTGGTCGCGCCACACATGGCGGTCCCCGGCGATCGTCTTCACCTCACCGCGCCAGAAGGTGAGCCGGACCCGGTCACCGGAGCGGAACTCCAGGGCCGCCTCCTCGGACACCGCCAGCCGCTCCAGCGGGCGGGCGTCGGTGAAGTACAGCCGGCTGGTCTTCTTGGGACGGCGGGGATCGGTGCGTTCGATCACGGCCGGTACGGTGCTCAGGCAGTCCCCGTGGTCCGCCCACGACGTCCCGGCCGCGCAGGGGGCCGCCGACTCCCACTCCCTCTCGTACGCCCCCACCTGCGGAACCATCCGCAGGGCCAGGCCCGCGCCCGCCAGCAACAGCACGCACAGGGCGAGTGAGCCGGTCCAGCCGCTCCCGGTGGTGCGGTGCGAGATGACGGTGAGGCGGGCCGGCTCCGCCGTCGTCCCCGCGGCACCGTGACGGCGGTGCAGCTCGCGCAGTGCGCTCAGCGTCGCGTCGAACTCCTCGGTGCGGGGGGTCCAGGTCCGCGGCAGCGGCAGGACCCATCCGCGTCCGTCACGGAGCAGCGCACTGACCCGGCGGCTCTCCTCACCGCGGGCCGTGTTCGCGTACTTCACCCGGAGGCGCAGATCCGCGACCTCGCTCCAGGGCACGCTGCGGCGGCGGAGCAGGGTGCGGGAGTGCAGGCCGTGGGCGTCGGCGCGGACCCGGGCGGTGACCCTGTGCAGTGCGGCGAAGCCCGCCAGGGCGAACAGCAGGCCTAGGGCCGGCCACGCGGCCGTACTCGTGCGCACCCCGAGCACCACCGCGGCCGCCGCCCCGGCCGCCCCGAGTCCGGCGAAGCACCACAGGGTTCTCGTCCATCGCGGACGGCAGGTCACTTCCCTGGCATCGATCACGGGAGAAGTCTGCCGACCCGTGCTGCCGGTGCGCTTGTGCACGGTGCGGCAACGTTGTGGCCGGTTACGTTGCCGACCGCCCTCACGTCTGGTGGGGTGGTTCGGGGCACTGCGGCTCGGGAAGGATCACGACATGATCATTTTTGGTACCAAGGGGTATCTGTACCAGCTCGCGATACTGACGCTGGTGTGCGCGCAATGCGGCAATCCCGCCGCGCACACGCTCAGGAAGCGGGTCACCAAGTTCACGCTGTTCTTCGTGCCGCTGTTCCCGGTCTCGACGAAGTACGCGACGCAGTGCACGTTCTGCGGCGCGGAGCACAAGGTGACCGGGGAGCAGGCCGAGCAGCTCCAGGCGCAGGCCGTCGGCGGGCCGGGCGGCGGCCAGGGGTACGGACAGCACCCCCAGCAGCAGCCCTACCAGCAGGGCTAGCCGTACGGGTCGGACGGGGGCGGGACCGGTTCGGCGGCCGTGACGTCGAAGTACGGGACCGGGCCGTCGTTGACGGGGTCCCTGGTGCGGCGCGGGGTGTAGGTGCCGGTGACCTCCAGCCAGGTGTCCGGCCGCAGGACCGGCGGGATCGCACCGGTCAGGGCGATCTTGACCGGCTGGGCGTCCGCGGCACAGCAGTTGAGGGTCATGCGGACCAGGTGGGGGGCGTCGGCGCGGTCCAGGGCCACGAAGCCGGTGATGCTGATGGGGCGGCCGCTCAGGTGGCGGCCGTCGTCGTAGACCGCGCGGGCCGCGTACTCCTCCACCCCCAGGCGCAGGGGGCCCCGCGCGGGGAGGTCAGGGAAGCCGAAGGGCTTCTGCAGGGCCGTACCGGTGTGGGTGGCGCTGTAGGAACCGAGGGCCGGCGGGGCCACCAGGATCAGCGCGAAGAGGGGAAGCGTCAGGAGCCACGAGATACGGGGCTCCCGGTGCGGCTCCGCGTCCTCCTCCCGGCGCCCGCGCCACTCGTACCGGAGCGTCGCCGCCGCCGTCGCGACCAGCACCGCGCCCGACAGCAGGAGCAGCGGGCGCAGGCCCGCCTTGACGTAGCGCAGGTGGAGGTCGGTCAGGCCGGCGTGCAGCACGGCCGCGCCGAGCAGGAACAGCAGCGCCGCCTGGGCCTGGCGGTTCAGGCGCACGCCCGGCACGCGGCCGGGGTGCGCGCCGGGGTCCGGGCGCCGGGTGGGCCTCACAGCAGTACCGCTCCCGTCACGGCCGAGACCGCCACCGCCAGGGCGAGGGTCACGGGGGCGAAGCGCAGGGCGAAGGCACGGCCGAACGTGCCCGCCTGCATGGCGAACAGCTTCAGGTCGACCATGGGTCCCACGACCAGGAAGGTGAGCCGGGCCGTCAGCGAGAACTGGGTCAGCGACGCCGCGACGAACGCGTCCGCCTCCGAGCAGATCGACAGCAGGACGGCCAGGGCGGCGAGCGCCAGCACCGACAGCACCGGGCTGTCCGCCGCCGCGCGCAGCCACTCCGCCGGGACCACCGCCTTCAGCGTCGCCGCCGCCATCGCGCCGACCACGAGGAAACCGCCCGCGTGGACCACGTCGTGCCGCACCGAGCCCCAGAACGCCGCGCCCCCGCTCCGTCCTTCGTAGGAGGCACGGGCCGGTGGGCGCAGCCAGTCCGTGCGGCCGAGGCGCTGCCACAGCCAGCCCATCGCGCAGGCCACCAGCAGGCTCGCGACGAAACGGGCGAGGACCATCCGGGGCTCGTCGGGGAAGGCGACCGCCGTCGCGGTCAGCACGATCGGGTTGACGGCGGGGGCGGACAGCAGGAACGTCAGGGCCGCCGCCGGGGCCACTCCCCTGCGCACCAGCGCGCCCGCCACCGGGACGGACGCGCACTCGCAGCCGGGGAGCACCGCGCCCGCCGCACCCGCGACCGGTACGGCCAGCCCCGTACGGTCCGGCAGGGCGCGGGCGAAGAACGACGGCGGGACGAACACGGCGATCGCCGCCGACAGCAGGACGCCGAGCACCAGGAAGGGCAGGGCCTGGAGGACCACCGCGACGAACACCGTCATCCAGCTCTGCGTCACCGGGGCGGCCAGGGCGCGGCGGACGGGGTCCTGGAACATCACGGCCGTGAGCAGGACCAGGGTGAGCAGGAGCGGGGAGGTGAGGTGGCGGGACTCCTCGGGGGGCGCCGCCCCGCCGTCGCCCTCGCGGTGCGGACCGGTTCCGCGCGGGGGCGTACTGGTGAGTGCCACGGGCCGGGTGCACCTCCAAGAGCGCGCGAGGGAGCGGGGTCGGTCACACCCCGTCCTCTTGTTACGGAAGGCGGGGCGCGGCCGTTCAGGCGCGGCCGGACCGGCCTGGAACCACCCGCCACGATGAGGCAGTCTCTACCCCTGTGGTGAGCCTCCTTCCCAACCCGGCCCTGCCCGACGACCCGTCCACGCAGATGGTGGTGTGCGGCGACGACGGGCTGGCGCACCGGCTCGCCGCCGAACTCCGGGGCGTGTACCGCGAGCAGGTCACCCTCGTCGTACGGCCGGCCGGGGGCCGGGTGCGGCAGCCGATGGTCGGGCGGGCCCGGGCGGCCTCCGCGGCCCTGCTGGACCGTGTCGTGACCGCCGTCAACCGGGGCAACGGCGGTGCCGACGGGACCGCCGTCGCCGGCGCACGGGTGGTGGAGGCCGCCGAACCGACGGAGGCCGTGCTCGCCGAGGTCGGTGTCGACCGGGCCGACGCGCTGGCGCTGGTGTACGACGACGACGAGACCAACATCCGCGCCGCCCTGACCGCCCGCCGGCTCAACCCCCGGCTGCGGCTCGTGCTCCGCCTCTACAACCGGCGGCTGGGGCAGCACATCGAGGAACTGCTCGACCAGGCCGCCGAGTTGGCCGGGGGCACGGCGGCCTCGCGCGGAGACGCCGAGGCCGACATCGCCACGACCGTGCTGTCCGACGCCGACACCACCGCGCCCGCGCTGGTCGCCACCGCGCTCGTCGGCACGAGCAAGGTCGTCGACGCGGAGGGGCTGCTGCTGCGGGCGGTGGAGCGCCGGCCCCCGCGGCCGGGGGAGGTGGCCGACCCGGGACTGTGCACGCTGGCGCTGCTGTCCGCGACGAGCAACGATCCGGCGGGCGCGGAGGGTTCGGAGGACAGCGGCGACCAGGGACCGCAACTGCTTCCCGACGCGGCGGCGGTGGCGGCGGCGACCGGGCGCGGCACGGTGGTGCTGGAGCAGGTGTCGTACTCCGGTACGCCGTTGCCGGCCGGGCGGGGCGGAGTGCCGCCGTTCGGGTCGCTGTTCTCGCGGCGGCTGCGGTGGTCGCTGGCCGGGCTGATCGCGGCCGTGTTCGCCCTCGCGGTGGCGCTGACCCTGGTGACCCGGGACCATCCGCTGCACGCCACGTACGTCACCCTGCTCGACCTGTTCGCGATCAACGAGCCCGCGCACAACGAGTCCACCGGACGGCAGGTGCTGCAACTGCTGTCCGGGCTGGTGGGGTTGCTGCTGCTGCCGGTGCTGCTCGCGGCGGTGCTGGAGGCACTGGGGACGTTCCGCACGGCGTCTGCGCTGCGCAAGCCGCCGCGCGGGCTGGGCGGGCACGTGGTGCTGCTGGGACTGGGCAAGATCGGGACGCGGGTGCTGACGCGGCTGCGGGAGCTGCACATCCCTGTGGTGTGCGTCGAGGCCGATCCCGAGGCGCGGGGGATGGCCACGGCGCGGCGGTTACGGGTGCCGGTGGTGGTCGGGGACGTCACGGCGGAGGGCGTCCTGGAAGCCGCGAAGATCCACCGCGCGGACGCGCTGCTCGCGCTGACCAGCGCGGACACGACCAATCTGGAGGCGGTGCTGTACGCGCGGTCCGTACGGCCCGATCTGCGGGCGGTGCTGCGGCTGTACGACGACGACTTCGCGAAGGCGGTGTACCGGACGCTGCGGACCGCGCACCCCGGTGCGCTGACCCGGAGCCGGAGCGTGTCCCACCTCGCGGCGCCCGCGTTCGCCGGGGCGATGATGGGGCGCCAGATCCTGGGCGCCATACCGGTCGAGCGGCGGGTGCTGCTCTTCGCGGCGGTGTCCGTGGGCGGGCTGACGCAACTGGAGGGCCGCACGGTCGGGGAGGCGTTCCGGCCGGGCGCCTGGCGGGTGCTGGCACTGGACACGGCGCGACGGGCGGACGACGACGGGCCGGTGGGGGAGGTACCGGCAGCGGGGCTGGTGTGGGACCTGCCCGATACGTACGTGCTGCGCGGGGAGGACAGGGTGGTACTGGCAGCCACCCGGCGGGGACTGGCGGAGCTGCTGGGCCGACGCCGCGGAACACGAGCCGCCCGCTGACCAACGGGAGGGACGCGAGCCGCCCTCCGACCGACGCGGGCGCATGGCGGGCACCGGGAGGCGGGGCAGACGCCAGGAGGCGGGGCAGGCGCCGGGAGACGGGGCAGGCGCCGGGAGACGGGGCAGGCGCCGGGAGACGGGGCAGGCGCCGGAAGGCGGGGCAGACGCCAGGGCCCGGTGCGGGCGCCACCGAGAGGCGCGGGCGCCGGGACGCGGCGCAGACACCAAGGCCCGGTGCAACCACCAGGGCGCTGGGCTCAACTCACCGGCGTCCGCGGGGTGCCGCCGCGCCCGCCCTCCCCCGTCGCCTCGGCAGCCCGACGCCCCGGCGACCGACCGACCGGCGGCCGGGCTGCCCGCAGCCGCGCAGCCGCGCGGCAGGCGCGGCAGGCGCGGCAGGCGCGGCCGCCGCCGCCGTCGGCCGACCGCTACTTCGCAGGAGGCAGGTGGCGGTCCGCGAAGTCCAGTTCCAGCCGTACCTGCTTGATGCGCTCGTCGACCACCAGGGAGCCGTGGCCCGCGTCGTAGCGGTAGACCTCGTGGACCGCGCCGCGGGACTCCAGGCGCTTGACGTAGTTCTCGATCTGGCGGATCGGACAGCGCGGGTCGTTGACCCCGGCCGAGATGTAGACCGGCGCCTTGACCCGGTCGACGTACGTGATCGGGGAGGACGCCTCGAAACGGTCGGGGACCTCTTCCGGCGTGCCGCCGAGCAGCGTGCGGTCCATCGCCTTCAGCGCCTCCATCTCGTCGTGGTACGCCGTGACGTAGTCGGCGACCGGGACCGCCGCGATGCCCAGCGCCCACGCGTCGGGCTGGGTGCCCAGGCCGAGCAGGGTGAGGTAGCCGCCCCAGGAGCCGCCGGTGAGGATCAGGCGGGCGGGATCGGCGAGGCCGGAGCCGACCGCCCACGCGCGGACCGCCGCGATGTCCTCCAGCTCGATCAGGCCCACCCGGTGCTTCAGCGCGTCGGTCCAGGCCCTGCCGTAGCCCGTGGAGCCCCGGTAGTTGACGCGGACCACCGCGTAGCCGTGGTCCACCCAGGCCGCCGGGCCCGCCGCGAACGAGTCGCTGTCGTGCCAGGTGGGACCGCCGTGGATGTCGAAGACCGTCGGCAGCGGACCGCTCGCGCCGGCCGGCTTCTGGACCAGGGCGTGGATACGGCCGCCCGGCCCCTCCACCCACACGTCCTCCACGGGCACCGAGCCGGGCGACTTCATCCCGGGCGGGTCGAGGACGACACCGCCCGCCGTGGAGCGGACCGCCGGCGGTTCCGCCGCCGACGACCACAGGTACTCCACACTGCCGTCGGGCCGCACCGTCGCCCCCGAGACCGCCCCGCGCGGGGTGGGGATCTCCACCAGCCGGCGCTCGGACAGGTCGTAGCGGAACAGCTCGCCGCGCGCCTCGAAACCGTGCGCGATGAGCAGGCCGGTGCCGTCCGGGTACCACTCGGCGCTCACGTCACCGGGCAGCTCCAGCGCGAGGTCCGTCTCCTCGCCCGTCGCCACGTCCCACACCATCGGCTCCCAGCGGCCGCGCCGCTGATGACCGACGAGCAGCCGGGTGTCCCCGGCGACCGGGGCGAAGCCCAGCACCTCGAGGCCCAGCTCCCGCGTGCCGCCCTCGGTGTCGTCGAGCTCGGCGACCGTCGTGCCGTCGGGGCGCAGCACCCGCAGCGCGGAGTGCATCGCGTCACCGTGCTCGGTGTGCTCCACGGCGATCAGCGAACCGTCGTGGGACAGGTCGCCGACGCCCGCCGACTCGCGGTGGCGGTACAGCTCGACCGGCGCCTCACCGGTGCGGGCCAGGTGGATCGTCGTACCGTCCTCGTCCGTGGAGCGGCCCACGACCGCCGTGCGGCCGTCCCGGCCCAACGCGAGACCGGCGGGGTAGGAGGGGTCCAGGCCGGGCGCGGCCAGCTCGTCCTCGCCGCCGGAGAACCGCTGGCGGCGCCAGACGCCGAACTCGTCGCCGTCCTTGTCGTCGAACCACCAGATCCACTCGCCGTCGGGCGAGAGCACGCCGTCGGTCGTGCCGTTGGGCCGGTCCGTCACCTGGCGCTGCTCACCCGTCGCCCGGTCCCAGGCATACAGCTCGTACGTCCCCGTCGCGTTCGACACGAACACGGAGCGGTCGGGGGCGTCCTCCGCCCAGTCGGGCAGGGACACCCGGGGCGCCCGGAAGCGCTTCTCCCAGTCGGGCATGTCCTCGGTCCGGTCCGGCAGGGCCGGCACCTCGGACCCGTTGCTCTCAGTCATGGCCCCATACTGCCCGTCCCGGGGGCCGTCGTGCCTCCGAGGTCCCCAGCCTGTGGACAACTTCCACGGGATCTTCCACCCGGCCTCCCACCGCATCGCCCACCGCATCGCCCACCGCATCGCCCGCCGCACCTCCCACCGCACCGCCCACCGCACCGCCCACGGGACCGCCCGACGGCCCCGCCGTCACGGCCCTCGGCGGCCGACCCCGCGGGTCGGGAACCACCCGCGGACCCGTACCGTTGAGAGCGTGTACCGGTTCCTGCTGACGCCCCGCTGGTGGGGGATCAACGTCTTCGTGCTGCTCGCCATCCCCTTCTGCGTCTTCATGGGGTCGTGGCAGCTCGGCCGGTTCGAGGACCGGGTGGACGACCACCGCGACGCCGAGGCGCGGGTCGCCTCGGACAAGCGGGAGAAGGCCCGTGCGCTGGAGTCGCTGCTGCCCGTGACCAAGGCCACCTCCGGCAGGCAGACCACCGCGACCGGCCGGTACGACACCCAGCTCCTCGTGCCCGACCGGACGCTGGACGGCAAGGACGGCTACTACGTGCTGACCCTTCTGCGCACCGACGGCGGCCGGGCCCTGCCCGTCGTCCGGGGCTGGCTGCCCGGCACCCCCGACCCCGCGAAGGTGCCCGCGGCGCCCACCGGCGAGGTCACCGTCACCGGCGCGCTCCAGGCGTCCGAGACCCCGGGCAACAACGGCGTCAGCGCCCGCGGCGGCCTGCCGGCCGGCCAGACCGCCGCGATCAGCGCGGCCTCGCTGGTCAACCTGGTCCCGTACGACGTCCACGACGCCTGGGTCACCCTCAACCGCGGGGACGCGGGGATGAAGGCGGTGCCGGCGACCGCGCCCGGCGGTACCGGCCTGGACCTGAAGGCGTTCCAGAACCTCGGCTACACCGCCGAGTGGTTCGCCTTCGTGGGCTTCGTGGTCTTCATGTGGTTCCGCCTGCTGCGCCGCGAGCTGGAGTTCGCCCGCGACGCGGAACTGGGCCTGCTCCCCGAGGAGGAGGAGCAGGAACAGCGGGGGCAGCGGGAGCACGAGCGGCCGAGTCCGTCCGGCGTCTGACGCCGGGCCGGTCCCGGTGGCGTCACATCGCGGACAGCAGTCCCGTCCAGTAGACCGTGCCCGCGCAGGCGTTGCTCACCGTCGTGGTGGCCGAGCTCGAGCCCGTCGACGCCGTGTACGTCACCGCCACGCTGCCGTCGGTCGTGCCGTCCTCCAAGACCAGCTGGGTGGTCATGCCGCTGTCGGTGCCGGTGCCCGTGCCCGTGCCGGCGGACGAACCGCTCGTGGTGGTCGGGTTCTCGGTGGGTGACGGGTCGGGCGAGGGACCGCCGGTGCCGCCCGAGTCGCCGCCCGGGGCGGGACAGGTCTCGGAGGGCACCCAGGCCCACTTCACCTCGTACGCCGAACCCGGCTCCAGCACCAGCCGCGCCGCCTCCAGGGAGGGGTCGGGCAGACCGGCCGCCGCGTCCCCCGCCACATGCCGCGCCGAGCCCACCCGGGTGCCGTCCGCGGCGCCCTGCGGGGTCGCCGACACCAGGCCGGCGCCGTCGACGCCACAGCTCGTGGTGGAGACGTTGGTGACGCGGAAGGAACCGTAGACCGCGCCCGTGGAGTCGGGGGCGGCGCTGCTCACGGCCGCCGGGCCCAGCTGGGCGGCGGTGCAGGCGGGCACCCCGGCCGCGGTGCCGGCCGAGGGGGCGGCCCCCTCCGTCGCACCCGTACCGGAGCCGGTGTTTCCGCCTCCGTCGCCCTTGTCCTCGTCCTTCTTGTCGCCCTTGTCGCTCCCCTCGACCTGGTCGGAGGAGCCGCCCGCGGTGCTCTCGCCGCCGTCCGGGCCCTTGCCCTCGCCGGTGCCGCCCTGCGCCTGCGAGGCGTGGCCGACGGCGGAGGGGTTGGCGTCGGATCCGGTGGTGGTGGAGACGTGGACGAGGGCGGGGACGGCGGTGCCGAGGAAGAGCGCGGCGGCGGCCGCGCCCACGAGGGCCTGGCGCTTGCGCGCCCGGCGGGCGGGCACGGCCCGGCGCAGGTAGTCCAGGGTGCCGTCGGTCGGCTCCACCTCCCGCACCACCTGGTGCAGCAGGGTGCGCAGTTCCAGCTCGTCCGCGTCGAGCCCTTCGGGGCTCTGTTCGTCCAGGCCGTGGTTCACAGTTCCGTTCCCAGCGTGCGTGTACTTCGGCTCCTGCTCGTGCGGTGTCACGAGCGCGCGCAGCCGCGCCGGCCCGCTCACGGGCCCGGGCGCCGGCCGCTCCGCGGACTCCGCCCCCGACCCGGGCGCGGCCCCGCTTCCGGCCCCCGACCCGAACCGGGCCGCGGACCCACTTCCCTCCCCCGCTCCGGAGGCCTCCACCCCGTCCCCGGTCACCGAGTCGTCCCCGGGCTCGGGCGCGGCAGCGGCGTCCGACGGGCGCGAGCCCTCCGGCTCGCGCTCCTCGGGCCGCGTGTCCTTGCCGTCGCTCATGCCGGCGCCCCCATGGCCAGCCGCAGCGCCGCGATCCCGCGCGAGCCGTACGCCTTCACCGAGCCCAGGGAGATGCCGAGCGTCTCGGCGACCTGCGCCTCGGTCATGTCCGCGAAGTAGCGCAGCACCAGCACCTCGCGCTGCCGGCGCTGGAGCCCCTTCATCGCCTGGATGAGGGAGTCGCGCTCCAGCTGGTCGTAGGCGCCCTCCTCCGCGCTCGCCATGTCGGGCATGGGCTTGGAGAGCAGCTTGAGGCCGAGGATGCGCCGGCGCAGCGCGGAGCGGGACAGGTTGACGACCGTCTGGCGCAGGTACGCCAGGGTCTTCTCGGGGTCCCGGACGCGTTTGCGGGCGGAGTGGACGCGGATGAACGCCTCCTGGACGACGTCCTCGCAGGAGGCGGTGTCGTCGAGGAGGA
This sequence comes from Streptomyces capillispiralis, assembly GCF_007829875.1. NCBI lineage: Bacteria > Bacillati > Actinomycetota > Actinomycetes > Kitasatosporales > Streptomycetaceae > Streptomyces > Streptomyces capillispiralis. Next base: position 3,759,216 of record NZ_VIWV01000001.1, read on the forward strand.
GCGCCGCGAGGCCCAGCAGCGAGCGGTAGTGCGCGCGGTAGGTCTCGGTGAGGTGGTCGACGGTGGTGCCGGCCGCCACGATGTCGTCGGCGCCGTCACGCTGACCGGGTATGCGGGCGGGGCGCGCTGCGGGCATGGGCGCGATCACCGGCATGCCACCGGACGCGCCGGGCATGCGGGGTCGTAGGGCCTGGCGGGGCGGCCTGAGGGCCGTGCCGCGCGGCGCTGTGAAATCGAGTACCTCAGCCACGTCAGTTGGACACGCTCCCCCCCGTAAGGGTTGTACGTGCCGGGCGTCACTTTTGCGGCGGCCGGTGACACCGGTCGGCCGCCCGCGTCAGGCAGCACCACCGACAGCACATCCGATGCCCTCATGCGTCCCGCTCTCCCCTGTGTCCCATGTGAACAGGCGTCCCCACGCCCGGTTCCAGACGTCCCCACGTCTGAAGGCAGCGTCCCCACGCCCCGGAAAGGGTGACCGCAAAGACGCTCCCCGCCCTCCGCTTGGTTGCGGAGGGCGGGGAGGTAAATCCTCGTGCAATCCTCGATCGTCGGACAGGCCGCGGACCCGACCGGAAATCCGGCTCACAAGACTTACACAGATCCTACAAATGAATCCTGTGTGATCCAGAACTTTTCACTGTTCAACCGCCACCAGTTCGGCGATCTGCGCGGTGTTCAGCGCGGCCCCCTTGCGCAGGTTGTCCCCGCACACGAAGAGTTCGAGCGCCGTCGGGTCGTCCAGGGCCCGCCGCACCCGGCCGACCCAGGTCGGGTCGGTGCCGACCACGTCGGCGGGGGTGGGGAACTCCCCCGCGGCCGGATTGTCGAACAACACGACCCCGGGGGCGGTGGCGAGGATCTCGCGGGCCTTGTCGACGGTGACCTCGCCCTCGAAGCGGGCGTGCACGGTGAGGGAGTGCGTGGTGACCACCGGGACCCGGACGCAGGTGACCGCGACGGGCAGCGCGGGCAGGCCGAGGATCTTGCGGGACTCGTCCCGGACCTTCATCTCCTCCGAGGACCAGCCGTCCTCCCGCAGCGACCCGGCCCACGGGACGACGTTCAGCGCGACCGGCTCCGGGAACGGCCCGGTGTTGTCCCCGACGGCCCGCCGTACGTCACCGGGGGCGGTGCCCAGCTCGGTGCCGGCGACCAGGGACAGCTGCTCGCGCAGGGTGCGCACGCCGGCGTGCCCGGCGCCGCTGACCGCCTGGTACGAGGAGACGACCAGCTCGCGCAGGCCGAACTCGGCGTGCAGCGCGCCCAGCGCGACGATCATCGACAGGGTGGTGCAGTTGGGGTTGGCGACGATGCCGCGCGGGCGCGTCCGCACCGCGTGCGGGTTCACCTCGGGCACCACGAGCGGAACCTGCGGGTCCATGCGGAACGCCGCGGAGTTGTCGACCACCACCGCGCCGCGTGCCGCGGCGAGCGGCGCCCACCGCGCGGCGACCTCGTCGGGGACGTCGAACATGGCGACGTCGACCCCGTCGAAGGCCTCCTCGGTGAGCGCGACGACCTCGACCTCCTCCCCGCGCACGGCCAGCTTGCGGCCGGCCGAGCGCGGGGAGGCGACGAGTCGGATCTCGCCCCAGACGTCCGCCCGCTGGGACAGGATCTGGAGCATGACCGTGCCGACGGCACCGGTCGCGCCCACGACCGCGAGCGTGGGCCGTCCGGCCCGTCCGGGCCGTGGGGTTTCGGCCATCAGCGGCCGGTGCCCCCGTAGACGACGGCCTCGTCGCTGTCGGAGTCGAGACCGAAGGCGGAGTGCACGGCGCGCACGGCCTCCGGGACGTCGTCCTTGCGGGTGACGACCGAGATGCGGATCTCGGAGGTCGAGATCAGCTCGATGTTCACACCGGCGTCGCTGAGCGCGGTGAAGAAGTCGGCGGTGACGCCCGGGTTGGTCTTCATACCGGCGCCGACCAGCGAGATCTTGCCGATCTGGTCGTCGTAGCGCAGGGATTCGAAGCCGATGGCGCCCTTGTTCTTCTCCAGCGCGTCGATGGCCTTGCGGCCCTCGGTCTTCGGCAGGGTGAAGGAGATGTCCGTCAGGCCCGTGGACGCGGCGGACACGTTCTGCACGACCATGTCGATGTTGATCTCGGCATCGGCGATCGTGCGGAAGATCGCGGCGGCCTCGCCGGGCTTGTCCGGCACGCCGACGACCGTGACCTTGGCCTCGGAGGTGTCGTGCGCGACACCGGAGATGAGAGCCTGCTCCACCTGCTTGTCCCCTTGCTTCGTCGGCTCGCTGCTGACCCACGTGCCCTGCAGTCCGCTGAAGGACGAGCGGACGTGGATCGGGATGTTGTACCGGCGGGCGTACTCCACGCAGCGGTGGAGCAGCACCTTGGACCCGGAGGCCGCCAGTTCGAGCATGTCCTCGAAGGCGATCCAGTCGATCTTCCGGGCCTTCTTCACCACGCGCGGGTCGGCGGTGAACACACCGTCGACGTCCGTGTAGATCTCGCACACCTCGGCGTCGAGCGCGGCGGCGAGGGCGACGGCGGTCGTGTCGGAGCCGCCGCGGCCGAGCGTGGTGATGTCCTTGGTGTCCTGGCTGACGCCCTGGAAGCCGGCGACGATGGCGATGTTGCCCTCGTCCACCGAGGCCTTGATCCGGCCCGGCGTGACATCGATGATGCGGGCTTTGTTGTGGACCGAGTCGGTGATGACACCTGCCTGGCTGCCGGTGAAGCTCTGGGCGTTGTGCCCCAGGTTCTTGATCGCCATGGCCAGCAGGGCCATGGAGATCCGCTCTCCGGCGGTCAGCAGCATGTCGAGCTCGCGCCCGGCAGGGATCGGGGAAACCTGCTCGGCGAGATCGATCAGCTCGTCCGTCGTGTCGCCCATCGCGGAAACCACGGCGACCACCTGGTGGCCGTTCTTCTTGGCTTCCACGATCCGCTTGGCGACGCGCTTGATGCCTTCGGCATCGGCTACGGAGGAGCCTCCGTACTTCTGCACGACAAGGCCCACGTGCGCTCCTCGCTCAGTCCGTCGTTTTCCACAGTCCGCACACACATGTGTCCGCTGCGGTCGGCTCAGTCTATCGAGCGTCCGAAAATCCCCTCCGTGATATCGCATGGTGAGATGTCCGGCCGCTCGTGCAGGGGGCTCCTGCCCAGCCCGGCACCGGCCACTCGGAAAAGCGACCCGCGTCACAGTCCCCACCGTCCGGACACATCGGCGGAGGGTCCCGGGCGGCCCCCAACCCCCGCCTACCTATTGCGGCAGCACACCCTTCCCATTGGTGACGTGTACATGAATATGGACCCGTCAGGCGCTCTTCCGGCCTCCGAAGGGATACGTGGTGACGGGAACGACAAGCCTCCGCCGCCGGCTCGCCGCAGTGGCGGGCACGATTGCTGGCGACCGCGGGAATCATGCTGTCCGGCGCCTCACCGGCCGCCGCCGCGGACTACTACTACGAACTCCCCTACCCGGCCGGCGAGTCCTACCTGGTCACACAGGGCCCGGAGGGCACCTACTCCCACACCGGCCCGTACAACGAGTACGCCTGGGACTTCGGGCTCCCCGCGAACTACGAGGTCTCCGCCTCGCAGGCGGGCACGATCATCGCCTCCGGCTGGTCCCCGTACTGGCAGAACGGCATCGAGGTGATCATCCGCCACTCCAACGGCAGGTGCACCCACTACGCGCACCTGAACCGGGCGCTCTACAACCCCGGCACCTGGGTCCCGCAGGGCCGGGTCGTCGGCTGGTCGGGCAGCACGGGCGCGTCGAGCGGACCGCACCTGCACTTCCAGGTGATCGACTGCAACACGCGGGTCGGCGTGCCGGCCACCCTCCAGGGCTGGACCCCGTACACCGGGACGTGGCCGGTCAGCGTCAACCACTACGCCTGAGCCGGCGCGGCTACTGGACCGGGCGCATCCCCAGCGGCCCGCCGATCTCCTCGGCCATGACCTTGCCCGCCTCGAACTCCAGGGTGTCGTCACCCATGCCCTGGTCGGTGTCGAGGCCGTCCAGTTCGGCCAGGGGCTGGTTCAGCCGCACGTGCGCCACGACCGACTGAAGGGCGCGCAGGCTCGCCGAGGCCGTCGAGCCCCAGTTGGAGAAGTAGGAGAACTGCCACCACCACAGGGCCTCCGAGGTGCGGCCGGCCCGGTAGTGGACCATGCCGTGCCGGAGGTCGGTGATGACGTCGGTCAGGTCGTCGGAGATCCGGGCCGGGACGGGCGCCTTGCGGGGCTCGTACGGGTCGAAGACCTCGGAGTAGACGTCGATGGGCTCCAGCAACCGCGCGAGGTTCTCGCGGAGTTCGTCGACGTCGGCCTCCGGGCCCGGGTCGGGCTCGTAGCGCTCGTCGGGGACGATGTCCTCGTGCGCGCCGAGCCGGCCGCCGGCCAGCAGCAGCTGGGAGACCTCCAGCAGCAGGAAGGGGACCGCCGAGTCCGGTTCGTCGCCCTTGGCGACCTCCGTGACGGCGACCAGGAAGCTCTCGATCTGATCCGCGATCTGGACCGCGAAGTCGTCCGGGTCCTGATGCGTCGCGTGCAGCGTGGCGTCAGACATCTAGGAGTCGTCTCCCCTCGAAGGCGCGGCCGAGGGTCACCTCGTCCGCGTATTCCAGGTCGCCGCCCACCGGGAGGCCGCTGGCCAGGCGGGTGACCTTGAGGCCCATGGGCTTGATCATGCGGGCGAGGTACGTCGCCGTGGCCTCGCCTTCCAGATTCGGGTCCGTGGCCAGGATCAGCTCCGTGACCGTGCCGTCGGCGAGCCGGGCCAGCAGTTCCCTGATCCGCAGGTCGTCGGGGCCCACGCCGTCGATCGGGCTGATCGCGCCGCCCAGCACGTGGTAGCGGCCCCGGAACTCACGGGTGCGCTCGATGGCCACGACGTCCTTCGGCTCCTCCACGACACAGATGACGGCGGGGTCGCGGCGGGCGTCGCGGCAGATGCCGCACTGCTCCTCCTGCGCGACGTTGCCGCAGGTCGCGCAGAACCGGACCTTCGCCTTGACCTCCATCAGCGCGTGCGCGAGCCGGCGTACGTCCGTCGGTTCCGCCTGGAGGATGTGGAAGGCGATCCGCTGCGCGCTCTTGGGACCGACGCCGGGCAGCCGCCCCAGCTCGTCGATGAGGTCCTGGACCACGCCTTCGTACAACGGACTGCCGTCCTTCCTGGTGTTCCTTCAGTACGTACGGTAAAGGCCCGCGGCCCGTCTTAGAAGGGCAGACCGGGGATGCCGCCGCCGCCGAGGCCCTGGGCGAGCGGGCCGAGTTTCTGCTGCTGGAGGGTCTGGGCGTTCTCGTTGGCCGCCTGGACCGCCGCGACGATCAGGTCGGCGAGGGTCTCGGTGTCCTCCGGGTCCACCGCCTTCGGGTCGATCTTCAGCGCCCGCAGCTCGCCGGATCCGGTGACGGTGGCCCGCACCAGACCGCCGCCCGCCTGGCCGTCGACCTCCGTGCGCGCCAGTTCCTCCTGCGCCTCGGCCAGGTCCTGCTGCATCTTCTGGGCCTGCTGGAGCAGTTGCTGCATGTTGGGCTGGCCACCACCGGGGATCACGATTCAGCTCCTTGGTCGATCGTTCCGCCGGCCCATCGGGTCCGCCGGTCCGGGTTTTGCCGTTCGGCACGAGCCTACGTGGTCGGAGCAGCCGTCGCCGCAGCACTCTTTCGAGTGAGCCGGGGTCGGGGCCCTATACCTGATCAGGGCCATCTTCCGGGCGAAAAAAGGCCCGAACCCCCGGCGCCGCCACCCATTGGGAGGTAGGAAGGGTCAGGCCCGCGCATACCGGGCGTCACACTGCACATACGGACAGTACGCGGGATCAGTCGGGGTCAGCAGGGTCAGCAGGGGTCAGTAGGGAGATACCGGGTGGGTCAGCCGGAGATGCAGCCCGAGGGTCGGCCTCAGGACGGGCGGGGTGAGGGGGCGGCCGGGCTGCGGCCGGGCGATCCGGCCGGGCGGGAGTTCCCGCTCGGGGACTGGGGCGAGCCGGCGGCCCGGCTGGACGAGCTGTACCGGTGGGTCGAGCGCGGGGCGCTGGACACGGCCGCCTGGTACCTGGAGGAGCGGTGGTGGAAGCGCCGGTGCGCCTGGGTGCTGCGGGCCGGGACGGCCGTGGGGGCGCTGACCGGGGCCGCGCTGCCGCTGCTCGATCTGACCGGGGTGGCCGACGGGGCCACGCCCTGGGGGTATCTGGCGCTGCTGCTCGGGGCGGCCTGTGTGGCCGGGGACCGCTTCTTCGGGATGACGTCCGGCTGGATGCGGGACATGGCGACGGCGCAGGCCGTGCAGCGGCGGTTGCAGGCGTTCCAGTTCGACTGGGCGTCGGAGTGCGTCCGCGAGGTGCTGGGCCCGGCGGAGGGCACGGCGAGCGAGGCGGCCGAGCGCTGTCTGACGGTGCTGCGGCGGTTCTCGGAGGACGTGACGGAGCTGGTGCGGGTCGAGACGGCCGACTGGATGGTGGAGTTCCGCAGCGGGGGCGCGCCGCTGGGCCTGCAGACGGCGCTGCCGGGCGCCGGGCGCCCCGAGGGCTCCGCCCCGCACGGCCGGTTCCCCGCCCCGCCGGGTCCGGCCCGCCCGAACATGCCGCGGCAGCGCCCCCCGGAGCCGAGGTGAACCGGCGCGTCACCGCGTGGGCGGCGCGCACAGCTCCATGCCCTCCGGCGTCCAGCACGGCAGATGGCCGTGGGTGCGGATCACGTCCTGGCCGTTGCCGCGCGTGAGATACGTCAGGAAGCTCGACGTCAGCGAGTTCGCCGGGGGCTGCCCGTAGGTGTAGGCGTACTCGATCTCCCGGTACGGGTAGGAGCTGTTGCCGTGCGCGAGGGCGTCGACGGACGGGGGCTCGCCGTCGAGGTCCACCAGGTGCAGCCCCTTCGCGCGGGTGGCGAGGCCGAGTTCGCTGTAGCCGATCGCGCCGGGGGTCCCGGCGACGGTGGCCAGCACCTGGTCCGTGGAGTCGAGTTCGCAGCGGATGACGGGGGCGGTGGGGTCGTCCTTGTGCACGCAGTCGACGGAGGAGTGGGCGATCTCGCCCCGGCCCAGCACCCGGCGCTGGAAGACCTGCCGGGTGCCCGAGTTGGCGTCCCGGCTGACCAGGTGGACGGCCAGGTCGGGGCCGCCGAGTTCGCTCCAGTTGGCGATCTCCCCCCGGTACAGCCGCCGTACGTCCGTCGTCGACAGGTTCCGCAACCCCACCTCCTCGTTCACCACGAGGGTGAACACCGATACCGCCACCCGGTTCTCGCGCAGGTCCGGCAGCCCGCCCGGCTTGGGTCCGTCCGAGAGGGCCACCAGCGCGGGCGAGCCGCCCTCCGCCTCCGCTCCGGCCGCCGCCAGGTCCCGTATCCCGGCCGTCGAACCGTGCGGGTTCGCCACCTCGATGTCCGGGTCGTCGTCCGCGCAGTCCCGCTCGTACTTCTCCGCGACCTCCCTGAGCACCGGGGCGAACGCCGTCGAGCCGGTGAGCGTCAGGGAGCCGCCCTCGCAGCCGATGGGGGGCGGGGTGTCGTCCTGGGCCACGACGATCACCGCGAGGGCCACCACGCACAGCGTGAGCGCGATGGTGATCAGCCGGGACGCCCGGCTGAACAACGGGGCCTTCTCGTCCGGGGTGGCGCTGCGGTTGCGGTGCACCTCGCCCTCGCTGAGGTCGCCGCTCAGCTGGATCTCGTCGCCCACGCTGCCGCCGGAGAGCAGCACCAGCAGCTTGTAGTAGGCGCCCCGGTTGAGCGGGACGCGCGGCAGGCGCAGGGTGCCGCCCTGGTAGCCGAAGCCCCGGTCCCGGGTGAAGTGCTCCAGGAGGTGGCTGGTCGCCGACGGCTGGGTGACCGAGACGCCGAGGATGGTGCGCTCGCCGAACTCCACCGTCAGGCCGTGGCTTCCCGGGCTCTGGTAGTCGTCGCGGACGATGGTCTGCGAGCCGTCGTTCTCGATGCGCAGCAGCACCATGCTGGCGTGCGTCATGCCCGCCGCCGTGTCGAACCAGCCCTCCCGCCGGTTGGTGCGGCCGCCCGGCCCCTGGCCGTCACCGATCGCGGTGTCCAACTGCACGCGGTAACCAATGCGTTTGCGGCGCGGCACCCGTCGCTCGTACCAGATCATGACGGCGGAGGCGACGATACCGAGCACCGCCGTCGCCACGGCCACCAGGTTCTCCGCGCTCAGCCACTCCATCGTGCCGCCCCCGCCACTGCCCGCACGCTCGACCGGGTGGCCACCGTACGGCCGTACGGGCGCGGGGGCGGTGTGCGGCCACGGAAGTTCACCGGCGTTCGCCGAACGTTCAACCGTCCGGTGGGGGCGGCGAGTTGGGCGGGTCCGCCGGGTCAGTCCCGGGTGTAGGTGAGCTGTTCGCCGTTGCTGGAGTTCACGCGCTTCAGGGAGCCGTCGGGCAGCAGTGTGATCTCGCTGGAGGAGCCCGGGGTGCAGGCGCTGCGCGGCTGTCCGACGGTCACCGTGGACGGGCCGATCTCCAGCCGGTCCCCGCCGCCCGGGACGGCGGTGAGTTCCGCCTCGAAGACGCAGTGGTAGGTGCCGTTCCCGGCGGGCCCGTCGGCGACGAGGGACATGACCGTGTCGCCGACCTCGCCCTGCTGGACGGTCAGCCGGCGGCTGTGCCGGCCGCTCGTGTTGTCGATGGTGGTGGACCAACTGCCCAGGTAGTCCGCCGGGATCGTGCCGTCCGCCGGGGCGGAGGTGCTGGGCGGCCCGGTCTCGCCCGGCTGCCCGGCACCGGGCGTGCCGGCGGCGGTGCTCTGCGGCGCGCCGGTGGGCGACGGCGGCGTGGTGGGGTCGCCCCCGGCGTGGTCGCCGCCGCCGCTCATCAGCGCGTACACGGTGCCGCCCGCGGCGAGCGCGACGACCAGCGCGATCACCACGAGCAGCACGCTGGAACGGGCGTCCCGGCGCGGTTCGGGCCCCGGCCCGTAGGGCGGGTTCGGCCCGAACGGCGGCGGGCCGTAGGGCGGGGTCTGGCCGTAGCCGTTGTACGGGTAGCCGTAGGCGGCGTGCTGCGGATGTCCGTACGGGCCCGGGCCCGGGGCGGGGGCCGGGGGCGGGGTGGGGGTGTTCTGGCCGACGACCACGGTGGGCAGGTGGTTCACGCCCGGCTGTCCCGGCGGGGGCGGGGCGGGCGTGCCGGGGGGTGCCGCGGGCGGCGGCGGGGCGGCGGAGTCGTCGGCGGCACGGGCGTGTTCGGGGGTGGCGGCGGGCGGCGCGGCGGGCGGTCCGCCGGGGGCGGCCGCGTCCGGGGCCGGGCCGGCGGGGGCCGGTGACAGCGCGGTGGGTGTGGGGCGCTGCGGGGCCTCGGGGTCCTCCGCGGCGAGCAGCCGCACCGCGTGGCGGCCGAGCTGTGCGACCAGGGCGCCCGGCAGCCAGGGGTCGCGGGAGCGGCCGTCGGCGACGGTGTCCTCCGCGCCGGTGCGTTCCAGCACCCGGTCGAGGGTGGGCCGGGCCGCCGGGTCCTTCTTCAGGCAGTCCCGTACGAGGTCGGCGAGGCCCTCGGGCACGCGCTCCAGGTCGGGTTCCTCCTGGGCGATGCGGAACATCAGGGCGTGCACCCCGCTGTTGGCGGTGCCGAAGGGGAGCGTGCCGGTCGCGGCGTAGGCGAGCACCGAGCCGAGGCAGAACACGTCGCAGGCGGGCGTGATGCGGTCGCCGCGCACCTGCTCGGGCGCCATGAAGCCGGGCGAGCCGACGAGCGCGCCGGTGCGGGTGAGCCCGCCGTCGGTCACCGTCTCCAGCGCCCGCGCGATCCCGAAGTCGATGACGCGCGGCCCGTCGATGGTGACGAGCACGTTGGACGGCTTGAGGTCGCGGTGGATGATCCCGGCGGCGTGGATGTCCTTCAGCGCGTGCGCCAGACCGGCGCCGAGGATGCGCACCGACCGCTCGGGCAGCGCCCCGTGGTCGTGTCCGACCACCTGCTGGAGGCTGGGTCCGGCGACGTATCCGGTGGCGACCCAGGGCACGGCGGCCTCGGTGTCGGCGTCCAGCACCGGCGCCGTCCAGGCGCCGCCGACCTGCCGGGCGGCCTGTACCTCCTGGCGGAAGCGGGCCCGGAACTCCTCCTGCCGGGCCAGTTCCTCGCGCACCAGCTTCACGGCGACGGTGCGTCCCCGGTCGGAGCGGGCGAGGTAGACCTGTCCCATGCCGCCGGCCCCGAGCCGCGCGAGCAGCCGGTAGGCACCGATGAGCTGTGGATCCCCGGCCCCGAGCTTCTCCATCGCCGCGCCGCCTTCCCCCCGCAGTGAGCAACAGATCGAGGATAGTGCGGGGGCGGGGCCGGGTGAGCTGGGCGTTGTCTACGGTTCCGTAACAGGCGGTCCGAGGTCGTCGAGCACCGTGGACAGGCGTTCCAACGCCTGTACCGCGCGGGCCAGCTCGGCCTCCCCGCGCTCCTCGCCGTACGCCGCCTCGTACGCCCGCAGCAGCCGCTCGGCGAAGGCCGCGTGACCGGGGTCGATGCGGCCGATCGCGGCGCGGCCCGCGTCGGTCGGGGCGAGGAGCTTGGCGCGGCGGTGGGCGGGGTTGGGCCGGTACTCGGCGAGGCCGCGCTCCACCAGCAGGTCGGCGATGCGCTGCACGCTCTGCCGGGTGATGCCCATGGCCCGGGCGATGCCGGAGACCGGCAGCGGCTCGCGCAGGACCGCGCCGAGCACCTGCCACCAGGCGGCGGTGAGGCCGGCGGGCCGGGCCAGTTCCTCGGCGACCGCGAGGAACTGGCCGTTGAGCCGGAAGGTGCCGAGGGCGCCCCGGCTGAGCAGGTCCTGGTGCTCCCGGTTCACCGGGCGGCCAGTGCCGTCTCGTACTCGGCGTACGCCTCCGGGTCGGAGTCGTGGAACAGCCGGTACCAGGCGTCGTTCACCCGGTCGTCGTGGACGCCGAGCAGCCGGAACACCTCGCGGGCGAAGGCGACGGGCTCGGTCGGCCCGGCGGTGACGAGAGGGCCGTCGGTGACGGCGTCGGCCTCGACGTACCGCTCGCCGCCCGCGTAGCCGGTCAGGGCGAGGTAGGGGGCGGCGGCGCCGGTGTGCGCCCGCTCGTCGAGCAGTCCCTCGCGGGCGAGGCCGGCGGTGGCCCCGCAGATCGCGGCGACGGGCACACCGGCGTCGAGGAAGGCGCGGGCGGTGCGGGCGAGGGGCGCGAGGTCGTCGCCCTCGTCCCAGCGGGTGCCGCCGGGCAGGATCAGCAGCGCGCTGCCCTCGGGCCGCAGGTCCGCGAGCGCGAGGTCGGGGAGGACGCGCAGTCCGCCGATGCTGGTGGCCGGCTCCCCGTCCGGGGTGACGGTGAGCACCTCGTAGCCGGCGAGCGCGAGGTGGGCGGTGGTGTGACCGGTCTCCCAGTCGGCGAAGGTGTCGAAGAGGACGAGGTGGACGGGCTTGCGGGTCATGACCGCTCCCTGGGGGTACGCCATCAGATGACAGCATTCTGCCGATACGACAGCAGGCTGTCAACAATCCCTGCCGTCCGGCCCGCCACCGCGGCGCCTGTCGACAACCTGTCGCGGAAAGTCCCCGACCACAGACAGGCCGCCGATGTCGCGGCCCCGCCGCCGGCCCCTACCCTCGGCCGCATGACCCCTCAGCCGAACCCCGAGGTCGGGGCCGCCGTGAAGGCCGCCGACCGTGCGCACGTGTTCCACTCCTGGTCCGCCCAGGAGCTCATCGACCCGCTCGCCGTCGCCGGGGCGGAGGGGTCCTACTTCTGGGACTACGACGGCCGGCGCTACCTCGACTTCACCAGCGGCCTCGTCTTCACGAACATCGGCTACCAGCACCCGCGGGTCGTCGCCGCGATCCAGGAGCAGGCGGCGCGGATGACGACGTTCGCGCCCGCGTTCGCCGTCGAGGCGCGGTCGGAGGCGGCCCGGCTGATCGCCGAGCGCACCCCGGGTGACCTGGACAAGATCTTCTTCACCAACGGCGGCGCCGACGCCGTCGAGCACGCGATCCGCATGGCCCGGCTGCACACCGGGCGCCCCAAGGTGCTCTCCGCCTACCGCTCGTACCACGGCGGCACCCAGCAGGCGGTGAACGTCACCGGCGACCCGCGCCGCTGGGCCTCCGACACCGGCACGGCCGGGGTCGTGCACTTCTGGGCGCCCTTCCTGTACCGCTCGCGCTTCTACGCCGAGACCGAGGAGCAGGAGTGCGCGCGGGCGCTGGAGCACCTGGAGACGACGATCGCCTTCGAGGGGCCGTCGACCGTCGCCGCGATCGTCCTGGAGACGATCCCGGGGACGGCGGGCATCATGCTGCCGCCCGCCGGTTACCTCGCCGGGGTCCGCGAGCTGTGCGACAAGTACGGCATCGTCTTCGTCCTCGACGAGGTCATGGCCGGGTTCGGACGCACCGGCGCGTGGTTCGCGGCCGACCTGTACGACGTGGTCCCGGACCTGATGACCTTCGCCAAGGGCGTGAACTCCGGCTACGTGCCGCTGGGCGGTGTCGCCGTCTCCGGGGCGATCGCCGAGACCTTCGGCAAGCGGCCCTACCCCGGCGGGCTCACCTACTCGGGGCACCCGCTGGCCTGCGCGGCCGCCGTCGCGACGATCGGCGTGATGGCCGAGGAGGGCGTCGTGGAGCACGCGGCGCGGCTCGGCGCGGACGTCGTCGGCCCCGCGCTGCGGGAGCTCGCCGAGCGGCACCCCTGCGTGGGCGAGGTCCGCGGCGTCGGCATGTTCTGGGCGCTGGAGCTGGTGCGCGACCCGGAGACCCGGGAGCCGCTGGTGCCGTACAACGCGTCCGGCGAGGCGAACGCCCCGATGGCCGCCTTCGCCGCCGCCGCGAAGGAGGCCGGCCTGTGGCCCTTCGTGAACATGAACCGGACGCATGTGGTGCCGCCGTGCAACGCGAGCGAGGCGGAGCTGAAGGAAGGGCTGGCGGCGCTGGACACGGCACTGTCGGTGGCGGACGACTACGTGGGGTGACCGCTCGGGGCGGGCGGCGTACCGGGACGGAGCGGGCGCGGGGCGGGCGCGGGGCGGCTTCTCCCCGCGCCCGTTCGAACGCCCCGCGCCCCACCCGACCGCGTAAGGTGGCGTGCTCGTGGACCTTTGCGTGCACGTCACTCGAACGCGACGAGGGAGACGCCCCGACCATGCCCGGCACCAGCGGCACCGGCGCCGTGACCCGCAGCACCCTGCGGCAGCAGATCGCCGACGCGCTCCGTGACGAGGTGCTGGCCGGGCGGCTGACGTCGGGGCAGGAATTCACCGTCAAGGAGATCGCCGACCAGTACGGGGTGTCCGCGACCCCCGTCCGGGAGGCGCTGGTCGACCTGTCGGCGCAGGGGCTGCTCGACGCCGACCAGCACCGGGGCTTCCGGGTGCACGAGTACTCCGCCGACGACTTCCGCGGCATGATCGAGGCCCGCGGCCTGGTGACCGACGGCATGTTCCGGTCGCTGACCGGCGGCCGCCTGGCCCATCTCCAGCCGGACGAACCCCGGATCGCCGCCGCGCTCGCCGGAGTGCGCCGGCGCGGCGAGGAGGCGCAGCGCGCGGCCCTCGCCGGGGAGGTCACCGTGCTGATCGGCTACGACCTGCGCTTCTGGCGCGAACTCGGGTCGCTGTTCGGCAACCCGTATCTCACCGACTTCCTGCACCGGCTCCGGGTCCAGACATGGGTGTGCGTGGTGCAGCATCTGCGGCGGCTGCCCGATCTCCGGGGACTGCTGTGGGCCGAACACACAGATCTGGTCGATGCGTTGTCGCGGCGTGACACCGATTCCGCCCGCGCGATCGTTCACTCGTACAACGCGCACGCGCTCTCCCTCGTCGAAGGGCTGACGGCCGGTGGTATGGGTAAGGGACCTGCACGACAGGAGCCGCCCCCGCCGGGCGCCGATACCCTTCCCTGACCACGACGACCACCCGACGACCGTGCTGTGTGAGGAGCCCTCTTTGGCCTGTGACCTGTGGCTGGTGCCGCTCGTCGACGTCCTGTGCCACACGCCCGACAATCCGTTCGCCGAGGAACTGGCGCAGTACAACGCGGTGCTCGCGGAGGCGGGACTGCCGCCGGTGCCGGTCTACCAGTACATGCCGGGGCTCTCCGGCGAGGTGGGCCCGGTCGCGGGCTTCGACTACGACGCGCTGCACTTCCTGCGGCGCGTGTACCTGCTCCAGCTGTGCGGGCTGCCGGTCACACCGGTGGACGAACTGGGCGGCGACTACGAGCAGTTGCTGGAGATGTTCGAGGCGACGGCGCAGCAGTCCCATCTGGTCTGGCACTACGACCACGCGGGTGCCTACGTCCCCGTCGACTTCCCGCACCCGCTCTCCAGCGACGAACTCCTCGTGGGCGGCGGCCCGTTGGGCTCCTCGCACGCCCTGCTGCGGGAGCTGGAACTGGTCGCCCCGGCCATCGGCATCGACCCGGCGAACCCCCCTGCGGCACCCGAGCCCCCGCTCGGACCCACCGAACTGGAGGAACCGGCCGTCCCGGCCCCGTACGACCCCAGCCCCTTCGCCCGCGAACGCCACGTCTGGCTCGGCCTGCACGCGGCGGCGACGCGGAGTCTGGCGCAGGGGTCGATGATCGTCTTCAGCTGAGCCTCAGTGCAGCTGCGCGAGTCCCTTCTGCAGGTCCTCCGCGTTCATGATGGGGGTGACCTCGAGACGGGCGTTCATCTCGGTGAAGAACGGCTCGCCCGTCGGGGGGAGTTGCGAGCTGTCCTGCATGTCGAAGACCAGCAGGATCGTCCGTTGCCCGCCCACGGGGCCGAAGTAGGCGGCCTCCGGCTGGAGCCGGTCGAGAACACCCTTCACCACCTCGGGCATCCTCCCCTCACGGATCAGCTCGTTCGCCTTCGCCGTGTCCAGGGTGGCCCTGAGCAACACGCGCATCGCACTCACCTTCTTCCGGTCGATGCACGCACCGAATCTCAGCATATGCCCGTTCCGTACACCGGGCGGTCCGGCCCGGACGCGGAACGTCCCGGCGACCACAGGGGTCGCCGGGACGCGGCGCACACCACCCGGCCCACGGGGCAGGGGACTACAGGAACGAGTTGATCTCGATCGTCTCGTCCCGGCCCGGGCCCACGCCGATCGCGGAGATCGGGGCGCCGGACATCTCCTCCAGCGCCTTGACGTACCCCTGGGCGTTCTTCGGCAGGTCGGAGAAGGACTTCGCCTTGCTGATGTCCTCGGACCAGCCCGGCAGCATCTCGTAGACCGGCTTCGCGTGGTGGAAGTCCGTCTGCGAGTACGGCAGCTCCTCGACGCGCCTGCCGTCGATCTCGTAGGCGACGCAGACCGGGATCTGCTCCCAGCCGGTGAGGACGTCGAGCTTGGTGAGGAAGAAGTCGGTCAGGCCGTTGACGCGGGTGGCGTAGCGGGCGATGACCGCGTCGAACCAGCCGCAGCGGCGGTCACGGCCGGTGGTGACGCCCCGCTCGCCGCCGATGCGGCGCAGCGCCTCGCCGTCCTCGTCGAACAGCTCCGTCGGGAACGGGCCGGAGCCGACGCGGGTCGTGTACGCCTTGAGGATGCCGATGACCCGGCTGATCTTCGTCGGGCCGACGCCGGTGCCGGTGCAGGCGCCGCCCGCGGTCGGGTTCGACGAGGTGACGAAGGGGTACGTGCCGTGGTCGATGTCGAGCAGGGTGCCCTGGCCGCCCTCGAAGAGGACCACCTTGTCCTGCTCCAGCGCCTCGTTCAGCACCAGCACGGTGTCGGCGACGTACGGCGCCAGCTTGTCCGCGTAGCCCAGCAGCTCCTCGACCACCTGGTCCACGGCGATGGCGCGCCGGTTGTAGAGCTTGGTGAGGATCTGGTTCTTGGCGTCGAGGGCCGCCTCGACCTTCTGGGTGAGGATCGACTCGTCGTACAGGTCCTGGACGCGGATCCCGACGCGGTTGATCTTGTCGGCGTAGGTCGGGCCGATGCCGCGGCCCGTCGTCCCGATCTTCCGCTTGCCGAGGAAGCGCTCGGTCACCTTGTCCACCGTCACGTTGTACGGCGTGATGATGTGCGCGTTTCCGCTGAGCAGGAGCTTGGACGTGTCGACGCCGCGCTCGTTCAGACCGCTCAGCTCGGAGAGCAGGACCGACGGGTCGACGACGACGCCGTTGCCAATGACCGGCGTACAGCCGGGGGACAGGATTCCGGAAGGGAGCAGGTGCAGGGCGTACTTCTGGTCGCCCACGACTACCGTGTGGCCGGCGTTGTTGCCGCCCTGGTAGCGCACCACATAGTCGACGGATCCACCGAGCAGGTCCGTCGCCTTTCCCTTGCCTTCGTCACCCCACTGAGCACCGAGCAGCACAAGTGCGGGCACGCGCGTACACCCCTTCCGGGCGGGGCATGTCCAGGGTCAGGGGCGCACACGGAGGATCTCCGCCGCGTGCACCGCGACCGTCGTTGGCCGCCAACCGTCGGACCGGATGCCCCGGAATAGACGAAGCCCCTGGCGCAATAGCGCAAGGGGCTCTTGCACACCGATGCTACCCGAGGAAGCGAGGCAGGGCCGAGGTGGCGACTTCCGCGACGTCCGATCAGCTCCTGGTGGTCATCGACCCGGTCGCCCGTCGGACGGACGGCGAGTCGGTCCGCATCGCGAAAGACGTGCTCAGCGCGGGTGCGGCGGGCACGAAGGTGTGTCTGCCCGACGGCCCGGAGGAGTTCGCCCGGGCGCTGGCGCGGCGCGGTTCGCGGCGGCCGGTGGTGATCGGCGACGACCGGGCCCTGGTGCGGGCGGTGGGGCTGCTGCACCGGCAGCGGGAGCTGGCCGGCTGCGCGCTGTCGCTGGTGCCGGTGGGCGGTGCGCTGGCGCTGACCCGGTCGCTGGGGGTGCCGGCGGGGGCGGTGGCCGCGGCGCGGGCCGTGCTGGACGGGGCCGAGCGGCGGATGGACCTGCTGGTCGACGACAGCGACGGGGTGGTGCTCGGCGCGCTGCGGATCCCGCCGGTGGGCGGCGTGACGCCGGTGCGGGAGGTGGTGGCCGACGGGGCGGGGCATCCGTGGCTGCGGACGTGCCGGTCGCTCGTACGGACCCTGGTGCCGGCGCGGCCGTCCGGGATCGACCCCGCACCGGAGGCGGGACCGGCCCGGCTGCGGGTGGAGGTCGACGGCCGGACGCTCGTCGACCTGGGGCAACCGGTGGCGGGCGTCTCGGTCGTGCCCGGCGTCCCGGGGGCGGCCCGGGTGGAGGTGCGCCCGGCGTCGGTGGGCGCGGAGGCGACCCCGCTGTCGGCCGAGGGCCGCACGGTGACCGTGTCCGGCGCGCACTTCCGCTACCGGGCGGACGCGATCGTGTCGGGGCCGGTCCGGACGCGGACCTGGGTGGTGCGTGAGTCCGCCTGGGGCCTGATCCTGCCGCCGGGGTAGGGCGGGCGGACGCGTCCCGTCAGGGGCCGTGAACCCGGCCGTGTCCGGCAGGCGGTCGAAGGGCGCGGGAAGCGGCAGCTCCTCGCCGGCCCGGTGCGGCTCGGTGCCGTGTCGTCGGTCGCCCTGCCACGACCGTCATGGTGCGGCCACCCCTCGCGACGGACCAGCCGCAGCTCAGAGCATCCGGTCCCCTGCGCATCGGGGGCGTCGTCCCGGCCGCCCTCACCCCCGCCCGAACCGCTCCTCCCGGTGGGCCCGCCAGCGGGACATCATCGCCGCGACCTCCTCGTCGACGAACTCGAAGAAGGCCAGGGTCTCCTCCAGCCGGCGGCCCGCCGGGGTGTCCGCGCCCAGGCTGGTCACGCCCTCCCGGAGGGCGTCCTCCCAGCGCTTGATGACCGCCTCGCGGTTGGCGAGCGCCTCGTACCACTGGTCGCCGTGGACCCGGTACCGCTCCCGGCGCGAACCGGGCTCGCGCTCGCGGGAGACCATGTGCACCTGCGCCAGGTAGCGCACCGCCCCGGAGACTGCGGCCGGTGAGATCTTGAGCTGTCCGCCCAGTTCGGCGGAGGTCATGACCCCGGCGTCGGAGGCGAGCAGGGCCCCGAAGACACGGGCGGGCATGCGCGGGAGCCCCGCTTCCACGAGCTGCGCAGCGAAGTGCTCCACGAACCGTGAGACCGCCTCCGGGTCGCGGGCCGCACCGCTCGGTTCCGCCATGATCCGTTCATCTCCCCTGCTCGGACGCCACGGCGCAGTCCAGTCGTCGTTCATACGCTTCCTTAACTTCACAAAGTTCTGAAGCAAGCGTACGTTCCGAAGCATGACCAAGGCCATCACCGTGTCCGGACTGCACAAGTCGTTCGGCCGGACCCACGCACTGGACGGACTCGACCTGAGCGTCGGGGCCGGCGAGGTCCACGGCTTCCTCGGGCCCAACGGCTCCGGGAAGTCCACGACCATCCGCGTCCTGCTCGGCATGCTGCGCGCCGACTCCGGCGCCGCTCAGGTGCTCGGCCGCGACCCCTGGGCCGACGCCGTGGAGATCCACCGCCGGATCGCCTACGTCCCCGGTGACGTGACGCTGTGGCGCAACCTCTCCGGCGGGGAGGTCATCGACCTGTACGGCAGGCTCCGCGGCGGGCTCGACACCGCGCGCCGGGCCGAGCTGGTCGAGCGGTTCGAGCTGGACCCGACGAAGAAGGGGCGCACCTACTCCAAGGGCAACCGGCAGAAGGTCGCGCTGGTCGCCGCGTTCGCCTCCGACGTCGACCTGCTGATCCTGGACGAGCCGACGTCCGGTCTCGACCCGCTGATGGAGGAGGTCTTCCAGCGCTGTGTCGCCGAGGAACGGGAGCGCGGGCGGACCGTGCTGCTGTCCTCGCACATCCTCAGCGAGGTGGAGGAGCTGTGCGACCGGGTCAGCATCATCCGCAGGGGGCGGACCGTGGAGAGCGGTTCGCTGGCCGAGCTGCGGCACCTGACCCGGACCAGTGTGAGCGCCGAACTCGCCGGCCCGCCCGACGGTCTCGCCACCCTGCCCGGCGTGCACGATCTCGACGTGCGGGGGCGCAGGGTGCGGCTCCAGGTCGACACCGACAAGCTGGACGCGGTGCTGCGCTCACTGAGCGAGACCGGCGTGCGGTCGCTGACCTCCACCCCGCCGACGCTGGAGGAGCTGTTCCTGCGGCACTACCAGGACGGGGCGGCCGAGGCGGGGGTGAGCGCCCGATGAGCGCCACCGCCTTCGCCGTACGGCCCGCCGGCTCCCGCCACCTCGCGGGCACGGCGATCCTGTTGCGCTTCGCGCTGCGCCGGGACCGGCTGATGATGCCGGTCTGGGTCGGGGTGAACGCCCTGATGGTGCTGTCCATGCCGAACACGCTGAAGGGGCTCTACGGCACCCCGGCCGAACGTGCCGACCTGGTCGGCCAGATGGCCACCAACTCCTCGCTGCGCGCGATGGTCGGCCCGGTCTTCGGCGACTCCCTCGGCGCGCTGACCGCCTGGCGGGTCGGCGTGTACGCGGGCGCGCTGGCCGCGGTGACGGCGCTGCTCGTCGTCGTACGGCACACCCGCGACGAGGAGGAGAGCGGGCGTCAGGAGCTGGTGGCCTCCGGGATGGTGGGCCGCCGGGCCCCGCTGACCGCGGCGCTGCTCGCGGCGGCGGTCGCGAGCGGTGTGCTGGCGCTGCTGGTGGCGGTCGGGCTGGCCGGGCAGGGCGCGGGCGGCGCGCTGGCGTTCGGGCTCGGACTGGCCGGCGTGGGCATGGTGTTCGCGACCATGGCGGCGATCGTGGCGCAGCTGACGGAGAGCGCGCGGCTCGCGCGGGGACTGACGGCGGCGGTGCTCGGGGCGGCGTTCGTGCTGCGGGCGGCCGGGGACTCCGCGACGGACGGGGGCTCGTCACCGCTGACCTGGGCGTCGCCGCTGGGCTGGCTGGAGAACCTGCGGGCGTTCGCCGGTGAGCGGTGGTGGGTGCTGGGCCTGTTCGCCGGAGCGGCGCTGCTCCAGGGGGCGGTGGCGTACGCGCTCGCCGGGCGCCGGGACCTCGGCATGAGCTTCCTGCCGAGCCGTCCCGGACCGGCCGCCGGGCGGCTCGGCGGCGCGGGGGCGCTGGCCTGGCGGCTGCAGCGGGGCGGCGTGCTCGGCTGGAGCGTCGGCTTCCTGCTGGCGGGGCTGGTGTACGGCTCGCTGGCGGACGGGGCGGCCGAACTCGTCGGCGACAACGAGAGCGCCCGGGAGATCTTCCGGCGGATGGGCGGGCGGTCCGGGCTGACGGACGCCTTCCTCGCCACCATGGCCGGGATGCTGGGACTGGTCGCGGCCCTGTTCGTCGTGGCGTCGGTGCTGCGGCTGCACGGCGAGGAGACCTCCGGGCGGGCCGAACCGGTCCTCGCGGGCGCGGTGGGACGGCTGCGCTGGGCGGCCGGGCACCTGATGGTGGCGTTCGGCGGGTCGGTCCTGCTGATGCTGCTCGCCGGGGCGGGGCTCGCGCTCGGTCACGGTGAGCGGGCGGGCCCGGTCCTGGGGGCGTGTCTGGTGCAGCTCCCGGCGGTGTGGGTGATCGGCGGGGTGGCGGTGCTGCTGCACGGGCTGGTGCCCGGGGCGGCGATGGGCGCGTGGGGCGTGGCCGGTGCGGCGCTGCTGATCGGCTGGGTCGGCCCGGCGCTGGACGTGCCGGGGGCGGTGCTGGACCTGTCGCCCTTCGGTCATCTGCCGAAGCTGCCGGGCGGGAGCATGGAGTGGCCCCCGGTGCTCATCCTCACGGCTCTCGCCGCGGCTCTGGTGACGGCGGGGCTGGCCGGGCTGCGGCGGCGGGACATGACGACGTGACGGGGATCCTCGGCCCAGGACCGCTTGAGCTCCCGGGCGGGTCGGCGGCCCGACCGTCCGGACGCGTGGTCACCCCACCTCCACGGCCAGCCCCTCCAGCCCCCGGATCACGAAGTTCGGCTTCCGCCGCGGTTCCGCCGCCAGGCGCAGGGTCGGGGCCTTCTCCAGGAGGGCCGTCATCGAGGCGGCCAGTTCGATGCGGGCCAGCGGTGCGCCGATGCAGTAGTGGATGCCGGCGCTGAAGGAGATGTGCGGGTTGTCGGCGCGGGCCAGGTCCAGGCGGGACGGGTCGGTGAAGACCGCCGGGTCGTGGTTGGCGGAGCCGAAGAGCAGCGCGATCTCCGCGCCCCGCGGGATCACCTGCCCGTCGATCTCGATGTCGTCCAGCACCCAGCGCTCGAAGAGCTGGAGCGGGGTGTCGTAGCGCATCAGCTCCTCGATCGCCGTGGGGACCAGGGAGTGGTCGGCGCGCAGGGCCGCCAGCTGGTCGGGGTGGCGGAACAGCGCCCACCAGCCGTTGACCGTGGAGTTCACGGTGGCCTCGTGGCCCGCGTTCAGCAGCAGCACGCAGGTGGAGATCATCTCCTGCTCGGTGAGCCGGTCGTCCTCGTCGTGGGCGGCGATCAGGCCCGAGATCAGGTCGTCGCCGGGTGCCTTGCGGCGCTGGGCGATCAGGTCGCGCAGGTAGTCGGAGAACTCGACCGACGCCCGGACCGCCCGCGCCGCCGCGTCCTCGGACGGGTTCAGCTCGTACATCCCGCAGATCTCCGCCGACCAGGGGCGCAGCGGGGCACGGTCGGCCTCCGGGATGCCCAGCATCTCGGCGATCACCGCGACCGGGAGGGGTTCGGCGACGTCCTTGAGGAGGTCGCCGCCGCCCGCCTCGACCAGCGCCCCGACCAGCTCGTCCGCGAGGGTGCGGACGTACGGCTTGAGGCGCTCCACGGTGCGCGGGGTGAACGCCTTCGACACCAGGCGCCGGATGCGGGTGTGGTCCGGCGGTTCGAGGTCGAGCATGCCGTGGTCGTTGAGGGTGTGGAACGGCTCGTGCTCCGGCGGGGGCGGCGTGCGGCCGAACTCCTCGTGGGTGAAGCGGTGCAGGTACGTCCGGCCCAGGCGCCGGTCGCGCAGCAGCGCCGAGACGTCCGCGTGGTGCGCGACCAGCCACTGGTCCGTCGGCTCGAAGTACCGCACCCGGCCCCGCTCCCGCAGTCCGGCGTAGGCGGGGTAGGGGTCGGCGACGAACGCCGGGTCCCACGGGTCGAACGCGAGGTCGTCAGGAGCAGCCATGGACGGACGGTAGCCCGGCACCCGGCCCGCTGACCAGGGTCAACCCGGGGTGACCAGCCGTGCCTCGTAGGCGAACACCGCCGCCTGGGTGCGGTCCCTGAGGCCCAGCTTCACCAGGATGCGGCTGACGTGCGTCTTGATCGTCGACTCGGCGACCACCAGCCGCCCGGCGATCTCGGAGTTCGACAGGCCCTGCGCGATCAGCACCAGCACCTCCGTCTCCCGCTCGGTCAGGTCGCCGTACGCCGCCTGCGCGGACGGCATCAGCCGCGGTGCCTCGGACAGCTTGGAGAACTCGGTGATCAGGCGCCTGGTCACCGTCGGGGCGAGCAGCGCCTCCCCGGCCGCGACGACCCGCACCCCGTCGGCGAGCTGGCGGGCGGAGGCGTCCTTGAGCAGGAAGCCGGAGGCGCCCGCGCGCAGCGCCTGGTAGACGTACTCGTCGAGGTCGAAGGTGGTGAGCACGAGCACCTTCGCCGTGCCGTCGGCGGCGACGATCTCCCGGGTCGCCTCGATGCCGTTCAGCTCGGGCATGCGGATGTCCATGAGGACGACGTCGGGGGCGAGTTCGCGGACCCGCTCGATCGCCTGGCGGCCGTTGACCGCCTCGCCGACGACCTCGATGTCGGGCATCGCGTTCAGCAGGACGGAGAAGCCCTCGCGCACCATCATCTGGTCGTCGGCGATCAGGACCCGGATGGTCATGCGTCACCCTCGTTCACCGTGGCGACCGGCAGGAACACGGCCACCTCGTAGCCGCCGTCGTCGGCCGGACCGGCCGTCATCTCCCCGTTGAGCATGGTGACCCGCTCGCGCATGCCGGTGATGCCGTGACCGGCACCGGGCGAGGGCTTCACCAGGCCGGGCTCGGGCATCGGGCCGTTCACCACGCGCACCCCGAGCCCGCCGAGGACGTACCCGATCTCCACGCGGGCGCTCGCGCCGGGCGCGTGCCGCAGGCTGTTGCTCAGCGCCTCCTGCACGATCCGGTACGCCGACAGTTCCACGCCCTGCGGCAGCTCCCGCACCGCGCCGGTCACCACCTTCTCCACGTCCAGACCGGCGTCGCGCACGTTGACCAGCAGGGAGTCGAGGTCGGCGAGGGTGGGCTGCGGGGCGTCCGGGGCCTCGTAGTCCTCGGCGCGGACCACGCCGAGGATGCGGCGCAGCTCGGTGAGGGCGGCCACCGCGTTCTCCCGGATGGTGGCGAAGGCGCGCTCCAGCTCCGGCGGCGGGTTCTCCACCCGGTAGGGGGCGGCCTCGGCCTGGATGGCGACCACCGACATGTGGTGGGCCACCACGTCGTGCAGTTCGCGGGCGATGGTGGTGCGCTCCTCCAGCGCGGTGCGCCGCGAGCGTTCGTGCGCGGTGACCGTCTGCTGGGCGGTCACCTCCTGCTGCGCGGTGCGGCGGACGTGCCAGAGGGAAACCAGGAGCAGGGCGAACGCGGACGTCACCATCATGGGCCCGCTGTTGGTGTAGTAGTACGCGCCGCTGAAGACGATGTCCGAGAGGAAGGCGTAGGCGGCGGTCAGCACCCACATCCAGGCCGCGGTGCGGGGCCGGGTGCGCAGCGCCACCACGACCAGCACCGCCAGGTGGCAGACGAACGCGCCGGGCACCCACGGCCAGTCGGCCCCGCTCTGGTTGAGGACGGCGACCACCGGGGTCGCCGCCAGCGACAGCCAGAACGCGCCGACCGGCCGGAACAGGGTGGCGAGCACCGGGAGCGCGCACAGCACGCCGGTCAGGAGGGCCGCCACGTCCCCGCCGGGCAGGCTGCCGCCCACCGCGCCGGCCAGGAAGGCGATCAGCGCGACGGCCCCCACCACCGCGTGCGGGAGCCGCCGCGCGGACGACCGCAGCCCGCCGGGCAGCCGGCGGACGAACGGGCCGTCGGTGTGCCGGCGCGGCAGCGGGCGGAAGGCGAAGGCGTCGTGGAAGAGGTCCTGGCGCAGTCCGCTCAGGGCGTCCTGGGCGAGCCGGTACTCCGGGCTGCGCGTCCTGGCGCCGGCCGCGGACGTCGCGGCCCGGGAGCGTGTGTGGGTCGTCTCGGTCACGCTCACACGGTAGGCCGACCGGGGGACGCCGGTCGTCCCCGCTGAGACGGGTATCGGGAGGTCCCCCTCAGGTACTACGCGGCCCGCCCCGGGCGCCGTTCAGTACCCGGAGGGGCGGACCAGGCCCGACTCGTACGCGAAGACCGCGGCCTGGGTGCGGTCCCGCAGGCCGAGCTTGACCAGGATGCGGCCGACGTGGGTCTTCACGGTCTGCTCGGCCACCACCAGCCGGACCGCTATCTCCGCGTTGGACAGGCCCTGCGCGATCAGCGCGAGCACCTCCGTCTCCCGCTCGGTGAGGTCCCCGACGCGTTGCTTGAGCGGGGTGCGGGGGCGGTCGTCCAGCCGGGAGAACTCGGCGATCAGCCGGCGGGTGATGCCGGGCGCGAGCAGGGCGTCCCCGGCCGCCACCACCCGGACCGCCTCGGCGAGCTGATCGGCGGAGGCGTCCTTCAGCAGGAAGCCGGAGGCACCGGCGCGCAGCGCCTCGTAGACGTACTCGTCGAGGTCGAAGGTGGTGAGGACGAGCACCTTGATGTGCGGGGTGGCGGTGGTGATGCGGGCGGTGGCCTCGATGCCGCCGAGTTCGGGCATGCGGATGTCCATCAGGACGACGTCCGGGGCGAGTCCGGCGACCTGCGCGACCGCGTCGAGTCCGTCCACCGCCTGGCCGACCACCTCGATGTCGGGCTGGGCGTTGAGCAGCACGGTGAAGCCCTGACGGACCATCTGCTGGTCGTCGGCGATCAGTACGCGGATCATGCGGGTCCGTCCTGGGGAAGGGGGTGGGTGGCGGGCGGGGCGGCGACCGGGAGGTAGGCGTCGACCTGGTAGCCGCGGCCCGGGAGGGGGCCGGCCGTCAGGCTGCCGCCGAGCATCGCGGCCCGTTCCCGCATGCCGAGCAGCCCGTGACCGGCGCCGGGTGACGGGGCCGCCCGACGGGTCGCGCCGGTGTCGGTGACCTCCACCCGCAGCCCGCGCGGATCGTAGGCGAGGGCGACCCGGGCGCTCGCGCCGGGTGCGTGCCGCAGGACGTTGCTCAGCGCCTCCTGCACGATCCGGTACGCCGACAGTTCCACCCCGGGCGGCAGCGGGCGCCGTCTCCCGCTGATCCGGGTGGTGACGGTCAGTCCGGCGGCGCGGGTGTTCTCCACCAGCGCCTCCAGCCGGTCGAGGGTGGGCTGCGGGGCGTCCGAGCGCTCGCCGGGGGCGGGGTGTTCGGAGCGCAGCACGTCCAGCACGCGGCGCAGCTCGGTCAGCGCCTCGACGGCGTTCTGCCGTATGCCGGCGAGGTTCTCCTTGAGTTCGTCCGTCGGGTCCCGCACGAGGTGCGGGGCGACCTGGGCCTGGATGGAGATCACCGACATGTGGTGGGCCACCACGTCGTGCAGTTCCCGCGCGATCCGGCTGCGCTCCTCCAGGAGGGTGCGCCGGGCGCGTTCCTCGGCGGTGAGCGTGGTCTGCCGGCCGAGTTCGACACGGGCCTCGCGGCGTCCGCGCAGGGCGGTGCCGAGGACGACGACGACGGCGAACAGGGTGACGGCGAGGTGGCCGGTGGGCTGGTAGTTCCGCCCTCCCACCAGCCCCTGGACGACATAGGTGAGCAGCGAGGTCAGCGCCACCGCCTCGGCCGAGACGCGGCTGCGGACCCGCAGGGCGAGCAGCAGCAGCACGAACAGGTGGGCGATCAGCCCGGCCGAGGTCCAGGGCCAGGTGAACTTGTACTCGCCGGGGGCCATCCGGGCGCGCACCGCCATCGCCCCGAACACCGTGACCAGGAGCGACAGCCACCATGCCGGCACCGGCCGGCGCAGCGCGAGCACCATCGCGCCGCTCTGCCCGAGCGCGATCAGCAGGGCGGCCCCGAGGCCCAGTCCGCCGTGTTCGTACAACTGGGCCAGGTCGCCGACGAAGACACCGAACGCGGCCAGGCACACGAACCCGTGCGGCACCCAGCGCAGCCACACCGAC